>JAQXJZ010000137.1 GCA_029009515.1 bacterium | reverse complement strand
TTGGCTGACCCCACCCCCATATTCCTGCTATAAAGCCCCGTCTCCACTTCCTGGATATACGCCTCAATCCACGGCACATCCGGCGCGGCCTGTGCATCGGCCACGGCCTGATCGCGGTTGTACCCGATCTGGCGGAAACGGATTTCCAGCGGCGAGCTGGGGTCATCCTGATCGCCTTCCAGAATGGCGTAGCAGCACCGGGGCTCGCCCAGTCCGTTGCCCACGGAGCCGACGTTCACAAACATGCCCGGGGTCATGGTGCGCATGGCCTGGCGGTGCGCGTCGGCATAAATGACCATGTCGTAGCGTTCGCCCTGCTCGTCGTAGAAGAACGGGGAAATCAGCGAGGCGTCGTCGTTGCTCTTGATCAGCACGTCCATCACCGGGCGGCCGTGGAACAGGCGGATTCTTCTGCCGCACATGACAAATTCATGCTCCAGCGGAAGCTCCCGGAGCACCTTGAGCTTTTCTTCGCCCAGCTGGTTCCAGTAGTAGTCGTCGCGCGGAAAGCGCTTTTCGCCCACGCCGAAGTCCCAGTTGCCGCCAAGGATGAGCTGGCAGTTGGCCATGGCCCAGTCGTAGGTGAAATCGCTGGAAGGGCCCTTGCCCACGATGTCGCCCAGACAGTAAATGAGGTCGGGCTGCGTGCGTTTCAGGTCCTGTTCCAGCGCCTCCACAGCGGGGCGGTTGCCGTGCAGGTCGGCGATGAAGGCAATCTTCATGGCATTTCCTCCGAAAATGGATTTTAGGAAATTATAGCATAAAGCGGCGGAGCGTGCTATACTGCGCGTAGGGAAATTGAGGGGAGGGGATGGCATGCCGGAATACAGGCTGGTGATTCCGCCGGAAATGGACGGCATGAAGGTGCGGCACGCGGCGCTGCAGGGGCTGCACATGTCCTCCTCGCAGTACAAAAGGGCCAAGTTTCAGGGCAGCATCACGCTGGATGACCAGCCCGCCATGGCCGACGCCATCGTGCATGCAGGCCAGACGCTGTGCGTGTCCGTGCCGGAAAAGGAGGCGCAGAAGCCCGAGGCGGTGGATATTCCGCTGCACATCGTCTACGAGGATGAGTACCTCTGGGTGATCGACAAACCCGCGCCGCTGCCGTCCGCCGTCAGCACACGCAGCGATTCGCCCACGCTGCAGAATGCGCTGTTTTCCCGCCTCGGCCAGCCGGATGATTTTGTCTACCGGCCCGTCAACCGTCTGGACAAGGGCACCAGCGGCCTGATGATTGTGGCCAGGGACGCGCACACCCAGCAGCTGCTGCAGCGCATGCTGCACACGCCGGATTTCGAGCGCGAATATCTGGCGGTGGTGGAGGGCTGCCCGGCGGAGGACGAGGGCTGGATTGACCTGCCCATTGGCAAGTGCGAAGGCGCCACCATCCGCCGCGAGGTGAGGGCGGACGGCAAGGAGGCCCGCACCCATTACCGGGTGATGCACAGGGGAGCGCGCAGCCTGATCCGCCTCCGGCTGGATACCGGGCGCACGCACCAGATCCGCGTGCACATGAGCCACATGGGCTGTCCGATCACCGGCGACTTTCTTTATGGAACGGAAGAGACAAAAAGTTTGCCCGGAAGGTTTGCTCTGCACAGCTGCTTCATTGGCCTCAAACACCCCTGTACGCAAGAAAAAATAACCTTTCAGAGCAGCCTGCCCGAGAATCTCGAACGGTTATTGAAAAATTTCACATAACGTTCACATAAGAAGCATTGACGGCTAAAATGATCCCTTCTATAATGTTTCATGTACAACATTATTCCTCCATTCTATCGAAGGAAGGGTTACATCATGAGCGTCTTCAAGCCCGGTCACAGCATCTGCCGTCTCAACAACTTCGTGGTTCGTTACGTCAGCCAGTATCTCTCTCAGGATGCCAACGAGCTCAGCTGCACCAATGCGCGCATCATCCGCTTTGTGGCCTCCAACACCACGCATGACATCTACCAGAAGGATGTTGAAAAGGAATTTGGCATCACCCGTTCCACCGCTTCCCGCGTGCTGATGCTGATGGAGCAGAAGGGCCTGGTGGAGCGCCACAGCGTGCACCACGATGCAAGGCTCAAGAAGCTGGTGCTGACCGAAAAGAGCCAGCAGCTGAGCAAGATGATGCTTGAGCGCAGCGCCAAGCTGGACGAACTGCTGATGAAGGGTTTTACCGACGAGGAAAAGGCGCAGCTGGAGTCTTTCATCGAGCGGATGACCAATAATATCAACGAGGAAAGCATCTAAGATTTTTTCCCCCGTTCTCAATCAAGGAGACTTTGTCACATCCATGATCAAAAAGTGAATACAAAGCATCCGGGAATACAGGGCGGCGTCAATCAAGGCGCCGCTGTATGTATCGTTGGAAGTGGTAATGAAGTGCGTCATTCCCCTCATCATGGCGCAGCTCATCGACAAGGAAATCGATGCAGGCAACATGCCTGCCATCCTCAAATAGGGAAAATGTTCCGTGGGCAGAGGTTGCGAGCAAAGCACGGGAACGGATTTTTGAAACGGACAAATTGAATAACATTTGCACCTGCTGCCAATGCAGGAGTACGGAGGTTTACTATGAATGACGCAAAAGAAATGAAGAAAAACGATAAGACGATTGACTTGGTTTACATAGCACTGGGAGCAGTTCTGATTACCATATGCTCTTGGATAAGCATACCAACAACTGTACCGTTTACAATGCAGACTTTTGCTGTATTTTTCTTATTGTCAATTTTAGGTGGCAAGCGTGGGACAGTAGCTATGATCGTATATGTATTGCTTGGAGCAGTTGGAGTCCCGGTATTT
>JAQXJZ010000136.1 GCA_029009515.1 bacterium | reverse complement strand
CATAACTACACCTCCTAACGGGAGTTTGCATTCTTAACAGCCTGACCATTGTATCACGGTTTGACCGGTTTGGCAATAGGTAATGCAGAAATTCAGTCAAAAATCTTCGTAACAATTGGTTCATAACATTGAAACAATCCGACGAGACCGCTTCCTGCCTCCTGCAAAGCGGGAGGCAGAACCGGGATTCCAAAGGGCAAAGCCCTTTGGCGGGATCCAAGGGCAGCGCCCTTGGCGTTCCCCTTACTTGTCGTCGTTCATCTTCAGCACGGCCAGGAACGCCTCGCTGGGGACCTCGACGGTACCGAACTGGCGCATGCGCTTCTTGCCTTCCTTCTGCTTCTCCAGCAGCTTCTTCTTGCGGGTGATGTCACCGCCGTAGCACTTGGCCAGCACGTCCTTGCGCATGGCCTTGACGGTTTCGCGGGCGATGACCTTGCCGCCGATGGCCGCCTGAATCGGGATTTCAAACTGCTGGCGCGGGATGACGTCCTTGAGCTTTTCGGCAATGCTGCGTCCGCGCGGGTAGGCCTTGTCCTTGTGCACGATCATGGAGAACGCGTCGCAGATATCGCCGTTGAGCAGGATATCCATCTTGACCAGCTCGCTGGGCATGTAGCCCTTGAGCTCGTAGTCGAAGCTGGCGTAGCCGCGGCTGCGGCTCTTGACCTGATCGAAGAACTCGTAGATGATCTCGTTCAGCGGCAGCTCGTAGATGAGCTTCACGCGGCCGCCCTCGTACTGCATGTCGATGAAGATGCCGCGCTTGTCCACGCAGATGTCCATCATCGCGCCCACGAACTCCTGAGGCGTGTAGATGGTGGCGGTGACGTAGGGCTCCTCCATGTGCTCGATTTCGCCGATGGGGGGCAAGTTGGAGGGGTTGTCGATCTCAATCTGATCGCCGTTGGTCTTGTAGACCTGATAGATCACGCTGGGCGCGGTGGTGACCAGGTCGAGGTCAAATTCGCGCTCCAGGCGCTGCTGGATGATCTCCATGTGCAGAAGACCCAGGAAGCCGCAGCGGAAGCCGTAGCCCAGCGCGACGGACGTTTCCGGCTCAAAGGAGAGGGACGCGTCGTTCATGCGCAGCTTCTCCAGCGCGTCGCGCAGGTTTTCATAATCCGCGCCGTCGGCGGGATAAATGCCGCAGAACACCATGGGGGTCACCTGACGGTAGCCGGGCAGAGGCTCATCCGCCGGATGGTTGGCATCGGTGATGGTATCGCCCACGCGGGTATCGCCCACGTCCTTGATGGACGCGCCGATGTAGCCGACGTCGCCGGGATAGAGCGCGTCGCAGGGCGAATAGCCGGGGCGGAAGGTGCCCACTTCCACAATGTCAAACTCGCTGCCAGTCTGCATCAGGCGCATGCGCATGCCGGGCTTCACCGTGCCCTGCATGACGCGCACAAAGCAGATGGCGCCGCGGTAGTTATCGTAGAACGCGTCAAAGATCAGCGCCTGCAGGGGTGCATCCGCATCGCCGGTGGGCGAGGGGATGGCCTTGACGATGGCCTCCAGCACATCGCCGCAGTTGAGGCCGGTCTTGGCGGAAATGCAGGGCGCTTCGGACGTGTCCAGACCAATCACGTCCTCAATCTCCTGCTTCACTTCCTCAGGACGGGCGGAGATGAGGTCGATCTTGTTGATGACGGGCACGGTTTCCAGATCGTGCTCCAGCGCCATGTACACGTTGGCCAGCGTCTGCGCCTCGATGCCCTGCGTGGCGTCCACCACCAGCAGCGCGCCTTCGCACGCGGCCAGAGCACGGCTGACTTCGTAGCTGAAGTCCACATGGCCGGGGGTGTCGATGAGGTTGAGGGTGTAGGTTTCGCCGTCCTTGGCCTTGTACTCCATGCGCACAGCCTTGGACTTGATGGTAATGCCGCGCTCGCGCTCCAATTCCATGGAGTCGAGAATCTGATCCATCATCTGGCGCTGCTCAAATACGCCGGTCATTTCCAGCAGACGGTCGGCCAGGGTGCTCTTGCCGTGGTCGATGTGCGCGATGATGCAGAAATTGCGGATATGGGAAAGACGATGTTCGTGGTTCAAAGGAACCCCTCCAACAATACGAATTTCAACCAGCTTATCATATCGGATTTTTTGGCAAAATGCAAGGCAAATCAAAAAGACCGTTCGCAAAGAACGGTCTTTCTGAAAAAGTGTGATTACTCTTCGTCTTCGTCCTCGTCCTCATCGGGCAGGTCGGTGAAGAAGGGGGTGCCGCAGTGGGCGCACACGGGGCTCTGCTCGTAGTCGATGTCAGAGGCCATCAGCACAACGTCCTTGCCGCAGGCGGGGCACTCGAAAGACAGGGCCTCGAACTCCTCGTGCTCTTGCTCTTCGCAGTCGCAGTCATCGTCACAATCGCAGCAGTCGCACTCGTCGTCATCCTCGCCGAAGAGGGCGTCTTCGATATCGGCCACATCAGCGTCCAGATCTTCCACGTAGGCTTCCAGTTCGCCCACGTCTTCGTCCAGCTCGTTGATCTTTTCGGCCATTTCATCCATCAGATTCAGCATTTCCAGCAGCAGGCGGTGTTCGTTCTTTTCCTTGTCCAGGCCCATGCCGTCAGCCAGGCCGCGCAGATACGCGGCGCGATCCGTCAGATTGCTCATTGTGTTCTCCTTACTGTTGCTGATCATTAGCAGCGCTCCATGTACTCGCCGGAGCGGGTATCGATGCGGATATGGTCGCCGGTGTTGATGAACAGGGGCACCTGCAGGGTGAAGCCGGTTTCGATGGTGGCGGGCTTGTAGGTGTTGGAGGCGGTGTCGCCCTTGAAGCCGGGCTCGGTGTCGGTGACTTCCATCTCAACAAAGTTGGGGGCGGAAACGCTGAAGGCGCTGCCCTTGAAGAACTTCATGGTCACGTTGGTGCCTTCCTTCACGAAGGGGATGGCGTCTTCCACCTGGTCGTGGTTCAGGGGCAGCTGCTCGTAGGTTTCCACGTCCATGAAGTAGTACAGCTCGCCGTCGTTGTACACGTACTGCATTTCCTTGGTCTCAACGATCGCGCGGGGCATCTTGTCGGTGGGGTTGAAGCTGCGCTCGATGACGGCGCCGGTCATGATGTTCTTGAGCTTGGTGCGAACGAAGGCAGCGCCCTTGCCGGGCTTGACGTGCTGGAAGTCAACGATGTTCCACACGCCGTTGTCCCATTCAACAGTAATGCCCTTACGGAAATCGCCAGCAGTAATCATAATTTGTATCCTCCTCAGTTTTAATGTATGACAGTTGTATCAAAATGCTTCCGGTTCGACCGGTTACAGGATGATCAGTTCGCGGGTGGGCAGGGTGAGCGCTTCGCAGCCGTCCTCACGCACAACCACGCTGTTTTCAATGCGCACGCCGCCCACGCCGGGCAGGTAGATGCCGGGCTCCACCGTCATCACCTGACCCACCTTCAGGATGGAGGTGCAGGTCTGGTTGAAACGGGGATTTTCGTGGATGTCAATGCCCAGAGAATGACCCAGGCCATGGCCGAAGCGGCCTTCATAGCCCTTGGAGTAGATGTAGTCGCGGGCGATGGCGTCGATGTCGCGGCAGCACTTGCCGGCCATCACGGCGTCCTGCGCCATCTGCTGCGCATCCTTAACGATCTGATAGACCTTGCGCATTTCATCAGAGGGATTGCCCAGCGCAACGGTGCGGGTCATGTCGGCACAGTAGTTGCCAACGCGCGCGCCGAAGTCAAAGGTGATCATGTCACCCTTGCGCAGCTTGTAATCGCCGGGAACAGCGTGGGGCAGGGAGCCGTTGGCGCCCGCAGCCGCGATGGTGGAGAACGCCAGACCGCCCGCGCCGTTGGTGAGCATGTCGAAGTTCAGCATCAGGGCCAGTTCCTTTTCGGTCATGCCTTCCTTGATGTTGGGCAGCAGGCGTTCGAAGGCTTCGCCGGTCAGCTTGCAGGCCTGGGCAATCAGGCTCAGCTCGTTTTCGTCCTTCACTTCGCGCAGCGCTTCCACCGCGCCGCCCACGCTCTTCCATTCCACGTCGGGAATGTGCTTGCGGCAGGCTTCGAAGGTGCGGACCGTGACGTAGTCGTCTTCGTAATACAGCGTATCAATGTCAGCCTGACGGCACAGCTCGCCCACGATGGCCTCGTGGCAGCGGCCGGTACCGGTCATGTGCACCTCAAATCCGGGGGCTTCGTTTTCGGCCTGCTCCGTGTAGCGGAAGTCGGTCACGATGGCGCAGCACTGATGGGTGATCAGCACCAGGCCTTCGCCCAGATAGCCGGACAGGTAGAACATGTTGCTGGGATTGTACACCAGAACGCCCTCGCGCTCAGAGAGCTTCATCGAGGCAAGCAGATTCTTTGCTCGTTCAGTCACAGAAAATCCCTCACAAAAATCGTTTTGGCACATAGCCATGTTTCATTGTATCATAAAAGATGTGCAAGCGCCACATTTTTTTATATTTTTGCTTGCAAACGCAAAAAACATGCGACGCATGCGTGCAAAATATGCTATGATGGATGCATCAGCCAGCATGGGGGAGGCAGGAAAGAATGAAAGTATATCAGATTTGTTTCAGTCCCACCGGCGGCACGAAGTGCGCGGCGGATCTTGTCTGCCGTGCGTGGGGTGTGCGCCCGGAACCCATCGACCTGATGAAGCATGTGGGCCCGCTGTTCTTTTCCGAGGACGACCTGTGCCTGATCGCCGTGCCGGTGTATGGCGGGCGTGTGCCGCAGGCGGCGCTGAGAGGCCTGCGTGTGACGAAGGGAAACGGCATTCCCACGGTGCTGATGGCGGTGTACGGCAACCGAGCCGTGGACGACGCGCTTTTGGAACTGCGCGATGAAACCCGCGCGTGCGGCTTCCGCTGCATTGCGGCCATCGAGGCAGCGGCGCAGCATTCGCTGTTCCCGCGCTTTGGCGAAAAACGCCCCGACCGTGAGGATGCCCGCGAACTGATGAAGTATGGCCGTCAGATCCTGGAAAAGTGGGAATCGGGCGACGACAGCGAGCCGGAAAAAATCCCCGGTCATCGGCCATTCCAGCCCTACAACGGCGTGCCGCTGCATCCCAAGGCCACCAGCCGCTGCCAGCGCTGCGGCCTGTGCGCGCGCGAATGCCCGGTGCAGGCCATCCCGCGCGATGAGCCGCACAAGCTGGACAAGCGCAAATGCATCACCTGCATGCACTGCGTGGAAATCTGCCCCAGTGAAGCGCGCGTACTGGGCGGACTGATTGCCAGAATAGCCGAAAAGAAGCTGGCGGATCCCTGTGCCGGCCGCAAGCCCAACCGGCTGTACATCTGAAAAGGAAAGCAACCATGAAGCTGTGGATTGACGCGGACGCCTGCCCGGTGGTGAACGAGGCCATCGGCGTGGCGAGAAACCATCATATTGAAGTAACGCTTGTGTGCGACGACGCGCATGTGATGCAGCGCGAGGGCGCGCAGACCATCACCGTGCTTCGCGGCGCGGACAGCGCGGATCTGAAGCTGGTCAACCTGCTTTCGCGCGGTGATGCGGTGGTGACGCAGGATTACGGCCTGGCCGCCCTGTGCCTGGCGCGCGGCGCGAAGGTGCTGGATCAGAATGGGCGCAGGTACACAAACGACAATATCGATTCGCTCCTGGGCATCCGCCATGTGGCGGCAAAGGTGCGCCGCGGCGGCGGACGCATGAAGGGCCCGCCCAAAAGAGAGAAATGGCAGGACGAGCAGTTTGTGGAATCGCTTGAAAAACTGCTGATGGAAAAGTGAACATGGAAACAGCCTGCGGAATGCGGCTGTTTCTTTCTATATAAAGAGGAAGTTTGTCGGTTATGATCATTTGTTTTTGCAATTTTTCGTTCGATATGCTGCAATTAGGTAAACAATGTTTAGGAAAACTGTTTCCTGAAAAGGAGACGTATTGATGAATATTCGTGATATCGCCCGCCTTGCAGGGGTTTCGGTCTCTACTGTTTCCAAGGTCATGAACAAAAAGGATGCCAGCATCGCCGCACTCCAGTTCTTCGATGCGCAGCTGCGTCAGCTTCATCAGCTGCGCATCCATGTCGGACAGGCGCTTGATCTCCCTTGCCATGTCGTCGGCGATCTCGCGGCGTTCTTCCGTCAGCTTTTCAATGGGATGGGTAAACCGGCTGGCCGTCAGCCAGCACAGCAGCGCCATGAGCGCGGAGCCAAGCAACGAAGCGAGGATGAATTTGCGCCGCGGCTCCGCACGCATGCCGTACAGGGCGCTCACGTCGCTTAAAAGCAGCATGGTCACTTCGTTCGTCAAAGGCTCTGCAATGATAGCGCTCCGGCGAGGACAGCGTATCCAGCATGGCGGTGCGAACGCCGGTGAGCAGCGCGTCATCATTCCGGTTGGGCAGCGTGGCATCTCCCAATGGGATGCGATTGTAGCAGAAGATCAGCTCAATGCCCTGCGCCGCATACACACGGCGGTACTGGCGTGCGGCCTGCACCACGCCCTCGTAGCGCAGCTTGGCGCGCAGACGCTGCACATGCACATCCACCGTGCGCGTTTCACCCAGATAATCCCAGCCCCAAACCTGCATGAGCAGTTTTTCACGGCTGAGCACGCAGCCTTCGTTTTGCAAAAGCTGCATGAGCAGGGCAAATTCCATCGCGGTGAGCGCAATGCTTTCGCCGCGCACAAGCACCGTCTGTGCGTCATAATCCACGGTGAGCAGCGCATCGCTGTAGCCGTTTTTCTTTGCCCTCCGCAGGATCACATCGATGCGCGCCAGCAGCTCCGCAGGCTCGAAGGGTTTCAGGATGTAGTCGTCCGCGCCCAGCCGCAGGCCGTATACGCGGTCTGATACAGCGGTGCGCGCGGTGAGAAACAGCACGGGAATGTCCTTTTCCAAAAAGGCGGATGCGAGCGAAAAACCGTCCTCGCCGGGCATCATCACATCCAGCAGCGCCATATCAACATGGTGCTGCGCAAGCAGCGCGCGTGCTTCCGCGCCGTCCTTTGCGGCCAGACAGACATGCCCCGCCAGCTTCAGGTGCCGCCTGAGCATATCGCGGATGGATGGTTCGTCGTCAGCAAACAGAATACAGGCCATATGGAAAACCTCCTTAGATGAGGCTATTGTAGCATATCTTCTGCATGGAAGTTGTAACGGTGTTGTAAAACGTGCGGACGCATGCATATCTGTCACTAGCCGCGCATACAGTTAGAAAACCGGGAGGTGAGGAGGAATGCGGCGCATTTGTGCCGGGCTGTGCGCGCTGATGCTGCTTTTGTGCCGGGCGCAGGCGGATGTGCCGGACGGGCGGTGGATCTGGATTGATATCCATCACAAATCGCTCACGCTGTATGAGGGAAAGACCGCGCTCAAGCAGTACGCCATCGCCACTGGCACGGCGGATACGCCTTCACCCGTGGGCGTGTACCGCATCAGCAGCCGCTTCTTTGGCGAGCTGGGCGGATTTGGCACGCGGTTTCTGGGGCTGAGCGTGCCGTGGGGGCAGTATGGCATCCACGGCACCAACAAGCCGGGGTCCATCGGCAGCAATGCATCGCACGGGTGCATCCGCATGCATGTGAAGGATTCGGAGGAGCTGTACGGCATGGTGCCAAACGGCGCGAAGGTGGTGCTGGAGGGCGGGCCGTACGGCATGCTGGATCAAGGGCTGCGCACGCTGCATCCGGGCGACCGGGGCAGCCATGTGTACGCCGTGCAGGCAAGGCTTTTGCAGCTGGGCTATGCCTACGAGTGGCCGGACGGCGTGTACGGACAGGCCACGCAGCGCGCTGTGCTGCGCGCCAGGGAGGCGCTTGGGCTGGAGGACAAGGACGAGGTGGACGCGGCCTTTTACCGCGCCATCGGTCTGATTCTGTTTGAATGAGGAGGATGCAACATGAATTGGCAGGAGACGATACAGTTTTTTTCGCTGTGCATGCCGCGCGCGGTGTCGCGGACGCTGGCATCTCAGCCGGAGGGCGGCGTGAGGGAGATCCGTATCCGCGCGGGCAGCGGGGCTGTGCTGCGCACCAATGGCGGCGATATCGTCTGCCCGGGCGTGATCAGCCCGGCGCAGGTGGGGCAGATGGCCGAAGCGCTCAGCGAGCATGCGCTCTATGCCCGGGCGGAGGAGCAGCGGCAGGGGTATGTCACCCTGCGCGGCGGGCATCGCATGGGACTGTGCGGGCGGGTGATCACCCACGGGCAGACGGTGCGGGCGCTGAGGGAGATCAGCTCGCTGTGCATCCGCGTGGCGGGGCAGTGGACGGGCGCGGCGGAGGGGATGATTCCGCATCTGCTGGATGAAAGCGGCTTTGTGCGCTCTGCGCTCATTGTGGGCATGCCGGGCACGGGTAAAACCACGCTTTTGCGCGATGCATGCCGCTGGCTTTCGCAGCGCGGAAAGCATGTGTGCATTGTGGATGAGCGCAGCGAAATCGCCGCTGTGTGCGACGGCGCGGCGCAGTTGGACGTCGGCCCCAACACCGACGTGCTGGACGGCTGCAGCAAGGAGGCGGGCTTTCGGTGGATGATCCGCTCCATGTCGCCGCAGGTGCTGGCCACGGACGAGCTGGGCGGCGCGGTGGATCTGCAGGCGGTGCTGGAGGCCGGGCGCAGCGGCGTTGCGGTGCTGGCCACGCTGCACGGGCGCGATCTGGAGCATGCGCTTCTGCATCCGCTCGTTCAGCAGCGCGCGTTTGACCGCTATGTGCTGCTCAGCCCGGGCGGCGTGGGGCAGATCAGCATGATCTGCGATGAACAGCTCCGCCCGCTGCATGCCCATCAGGAAGCGGTGTGATGCTGGGGGCAACGGGCGCGCTGGTGTGCGTTGCGGCAGGCACGGCGCTGGGCGGCTGGCTGCGGGAGCGCAGGCTGGCAAGGTGGCGCATGCTGCGCGCGCTGACGGAAATGCTGGGCTTCATGCGCCTGATGATCGCAGAGGAGCGGCCTGCGCTGCCGGATCTGCTCGCCCAGTGCGCGGCCAGCGCGGGCATGTCGCCCGGCAGCAGCGAGGCCGCAAGGCGCTTTTTGCTGACGTCGGAAGAACTGGTGCGCAATCCGCTTTCCGGCCTGGGCTGCGCCTATGCCAAAGCCTGCGCGCAGGTGTCTGCGCCATGGGAACAGATGGAGGAAAAACAGGCCTTGGAAAACCTGTTTGCACAGCTGGGCAGCGGTACCGCTTCCATGCGGGAACAGGCCGTGGCCACCTGCCTGCGCAGGCTCAGGCCGCTGATGGACGGCGCGCAGCAGGAGGCGGAGCGCGGCGGCAGGCTGTGTATGCAGCTGGGCGCGCTGCTGGGGCTGATGGCCGGCATCGCGCTGTGGTAAAGGAGGAAAACAGGGATGATCGAGGTGGATCTGCTTTTTAAGCTGGCGGGTCTGGGCGTGGCGGTGGCTGTGCTCAGCCAGGTGCTCACGCATGCGGGCAAGGAGGAATGGGGCACCATCGTGACGGTGGCCGGGCTGGTGATTGCGCTGTTTCTGGTCATCAACCTGATTTCGGATTTGTTTGCCAGCATCCGCAGCCTGTTTGCGCTGGACTGACATGACGTTTGCGCAGTGGATGGGCATGGCGGTGGCGGCAGCGGTGCTTTGCATGGTGGTGAGGGCGCATCAGCCGCAGATGGCCGGGCTGATTGCCATGACGGCCGGGCTGATGCTGACGCTCTCGGCGCTGGCCAGCCTGACGGATCTGCAGGGGATGCTCCTGCGGCTGAGCACGCTGGGCGGGCTGCAGGAGGGCGCGCTCGGGGCGCTGATGAAGGTGCTGGGCGTGAGCTGGACGGCGGAGATGGCCTCGCGCATCTGCGAGGATCTGGGCGAAAACGGCCTGTCGCGCTATGTGGCGCTGGCCGGGCGGCTGAGCGTGTTTGCGCTGGTCGCGCCCATGCTGATCAGCATGCTGGAGATGATTCTGGAGCTTGCGCCATGAAAATCGTTCTGCTTTTCCTGCTCCTGCTTTTTCCGGCGGGCTCCCTTGCGGAGGACCTGCAGCAGAGTGCGCAGGCGCTCATTGCATCGCTGGAGCTGGACGCGCTGGAAAGCGCCGTTGAGGAGACGGGCTGGTTTGGCGAAGGAATCGCACCGCTGCTTGGCAGGCTGGCGCAGGGGCAGGCCGTGCTCAGCGCGCAGGAGGCGCTGCACCTGCTTCTGCGCGAAGCCTCCGGCGTGTTTCGGCGCAGCCTGTGGCGCATGACGCGCATGATGGTGCCAGCGCTGCTGTGCGCCAGCGCGCAGTGGCTGTCCGGCCCAAAGACGGGCAAAACGGCGCGCTATGCCGGTCTGCTGATGACCATGATGTTTCTGGCTGCCGACCTGCGCGAGCACACGGCGCTGTGTACGCAGACGGTGCACCGCATGTCCGGCTGGATGCAGGCGCTGTTTCCGGTGCTGGTCACGCTGCTGGCGGCGGTGGGCGGCACGGCGAGCTCGGCATTCTATCAGCCAGCGGTGATGGCTGCCGCCGGCAGCATGACCGCGCTGGTGGAGCAGGTGACCATGCCGCTGGCCGTGGGCGTGGCGGTGCTGACCATGGTGGGCGGTCTGAGCGAAAACCTGCGCGTGACGCGCCTGTGCCGTTTGCTTCGCCAGGCGGCCAGCTGGACGCTGGGGTTCGGGTTTACGGTGTTCCTGGGCGTGATGACTGTGCAGGGCGCGGGATCGGCTGCGGTGGACGGGGTGAGCATCCGCACAGCGAAATATGCGGTGGATCATTTCATTCCCATCGTGGGCGGCATGTTCGCCGATACGGTGGATACGCTGGTGGGCTGCTCGCTGGTGGTGCACAATGCGGTGGGCATTCTGGGGCTTCTCCTGCTGCTGGGCGCGCTGCTTGCGCCCATCCTGCGCACGGTGATGACGCTGTTTCTCTACCGCGCCTGCGCCGCCGTGCTGGAACCGGTGGCGGATGGGCCGCTGTGCCGCGCCATCGGCGGGTATGCGGATGTGTTCTCGCTCTTGTTTGTCATCCAGCTGAGCGTCGGCGCGATGTTCATGCTGCTGGTGGCGCAGTTGCTGGTGGTGGGCAATGTGACGGTGATGCTGAGGTGATCGGATGAATGGGCTCATCCGCAAGCTGGCGGTGCTGGCAGTGCTGTGGTCGGTGTGCGAGCTGCTCATGCCGGAAGGAAAACAGCAGCAGATGGTGCGCGCGGCGGTGAGCGTGCTGGTGCTCACGGCGCTTCTGTCCGCTGCAGGCATATGGCTGCGGGGCGAACAGGCTGTGCTGCCTGCGGTATCGCAGCTGGGCTGGCAGGCGTCGCAGGATCAGTACCGGCGCACGGCGCTGACCGCCTTTGCCAATCAGGCCAAAAGCTGGTGCGAGGCCTTCTGCCGCCGCGCCGGCTATGAGGCGCAGGCGGAGGTCAGCCTGCACATGGACGGATCGCTGGACAGCGTGGTGCTCATGCTCACGCCGCAAACGCCGTTGATGGACACGCAGCAGCTGGCCGATCGCCTGGCACAGGAATTGAACACGGAAAGAGAACGCGTGCACATCGCGGAGGAATCATGAAAGGAAAGAAAAGCCTGTGGCTGGGCTGCGCGCTTGTCCTGCTGGCCGCAGCTCTGATGCTGTCCGGCAATGAAACCACCGGCGCTACGCAGCAGGAAAAGCGCATCGCGCAGGTGCTCAGCGCCATGGACGGCGCAGGCAAGGTGGAGGTGGCGCTGTTCTACGCGCAGGAGGCCGGAGCGTTTGGCGCATCCGCCTCCGTACCCACAGGCGCGGTGGTGGTGGCCGAGGGCGCGGAGGACATGGCCGTGCGGCTTAAGCTGATCCGCGCGGTGCGCACGCTTCTGAGCCTGCCGGAAAATGCGGTGGACGTATTTGTGATGGAGGAGGGACGAAGGTGATCTTTCCGGAGATGAAACACAAAAAGCCCGCCTGGCATTCGTGGCTCAGACGGGGCGTATTGATTTTGCTGCTGGCTGCTTCAGCGGTGCTGTGGCAGTATCATCAGATGGGAAAAGAGGCGGATGTGCCTCCGCCCGCACCTGCGCCGACAGTGGAACCCGACCGGCGCAGCGTGAGAGAGGCGGCCTATGACAAGAATGTGCAGGCGCTGACGGCCCTTTTGCAAAGCGGCGCGGCGGATGCGGACACGCAGGCGCAGGCCGCAAAACATCTGGATGAGCTCATCATGGCGCATCAGGCGGAAACGGCGGTGGAGGAAGCGCTGCTCGAGGCCGGATACGACCGCTGCGCAGTGGTGATCTCCGGCGGCGCGGTGACGGTGATGCTGCCGGTCGAGGCGATCAATGCACAAAACAGCGCTGCCGTTGTAAGCCTGTGTGCAGCCCATGCCAACGTCGGCGCTGATTCCATCCGTCTGATACCGTTGGAGTAGCCTTATTCCGCAGGCGCTTCAACGACCTTTGCCTTCTCCATTTTTTCCTTTTCGCGCTTTTCTTCCTCGCCAATCTCCCAGTGCAGAAGCAGCGTGAGGAGGCTGCGCAGCAGGATGATGGCGGCCAGCGTGCCCAGCTCGCTCCACGTGGTGACGATGACCGAGCGCAGCACCTCGCTGCCGATTTTGAATTCAAGACCCAGCATGATGCCCTGCGCCAGTTCGATGCGGGTGTGCTCGTCCTTGCGGACAAAGCCGATGAAGCCGCGGATCATGCTGATGACGATGACGGCGATGCCCGCAAACTCGATGAGCAGGATGAAGAAGCGGACCATGGTTTCGAAATTGTGTTCAAGTGCATGCATAGTGTGGCGGCCTCCTGTGTAGATGTGATATAATCGCTGCGGGAGGGGTGCGATTTGTTACTTCAATTATACCTGCATTTCCCGTTTTGTAAACGCAAATGTTTGTATTGCGACTTCTGTTCCGGCGCTGCGGATGCGCAAACCGTTGCAGCATACGTAAAAGCGCTGAAAGTCGAAATTTTCACAATGTCCGAAAAATACAAAAACGCGCGGGTCAGCACCATTTTTCTGGGCGGCGGAACGCCCACGCTGGTGCCGCCGGATGTGATGCAGTCCGTGCTGGAGGCGCTGCGGGATTCGTTCGATATCCTGCCGGACGCCGAGTTCACCTCCGAGGGAAACCCCGGCACGGTGACGGAGGAATGGCTGGACATGGCTGTCGCTCACGGGCTCAACCGCCTGTCGCTGGGCGTGCAGGCCATGCAGGATCCGCTTCTGCAAAACATCGGCCGCATTCATACCTTTGCCGATGCGGAGCACGCGGTGAAGCTGGCGCGCAAATGCGGCGTGAAAAACCTGAATCTGGACGCCATGTTCGGCCTGCCCGGACAGACGCAGCAGGATTATCTGGACACGCTCACCGCTTTTTCCCAGCTGGGGGCGCAACACATCTCCGCCTACAGCCTCATTCTGGAGGAAGGCACGCCGCTGCATGCCATGGTGGAAAGCGGGCGCGTCACGCTGCCGGATGAGGACGACGTGGCCGAGATGTACGAACGCGGCATCGATCATCTGGCATCCCTCGGCTATGAACGCTACGAGGTGAGCAATTTTGCCAGGCCCGGCTTTGCCTGCCGCCACAACATGGGCTACTGGCAGGGCGAGTGGTACCTGGGCATGGGTGTGGCGGCGCACAGCATGCTGCCGCCGGAAGAGGATCAGAATGCCGTGCGCATCCGCAGAGCCAACACCACGGATGTAGACGCCTATATAAAGGGAGAGTTTCAGCCCGAGACCGAGCTGATCGGCGCAGTGGACGCCATGTTTGAAACCATGATGCTGGGGCTGCGCACCACCTTTGGCGTGAGCGAGCAGCTGTTTATGCGCCAGCATGGCAAAACGCTTCAGGAAACCTATGGCGAAGTGCTGCAGAGCCTTGTGCGCGACGGGCTGGGGGAGTGGCATGGTGAAAACGAAACACGCCGTTTTGCCCTCACGCCCAGAGGCATCGAGGTGCAAAACGACGTGCTGATGCGGTTTATGGCGTAGGCCGGTAGGCGATTCCGTCCATCTGGCACAGCCGGTCGGGAACGATAAAATCCGTCACCACGGTCATGCGCGCAGGCACTCCGTTGGGGAAGAATTCGCGGAACACATCCGCGCCCCGGCGGAAGTCCTGCGTGCTTTTGATGTAATAGGTAATCTGCACCATGTCGCCCAGATCCGCGCCCAGCTTTTCCAGCGTGCGCTGCATGCTCTGAAAGGTTTCGCGGGTCTGCTGGGCCAGGTCATCCGCCAGACTGCCGCCGTGATGGGACAGAAACAGAAAATCTCCGGCGCGCACGCAGGCGGAGCAGGTGTCATCGCCGCAATGGGTGGGAAGGCGGGTGATCATCGCTGGGCCTCCTTCCAGCGCTTCAGCGTGGGGAAGAATGCATGCATTCTTGCCAGCAGCTCTTCTTCGCTTTGATTCGGGAAAGCTGCCTTCTCATAGGGGAGACAAAAGGCGAGCATTTCTTCCATGGTGGGGTTTCCAAGAAAGGCGCCCTGATCATAGCACCAGCTGCAGTAATCGGGGCTGGGCGATCCATCCTTCTCGGTTCCGTATCGCGCGTCCGGGGCGTTCATGGGCATGCCGCAGCTTTGACAAAACTTTGTTTCCATTTGTACATCCTCCTGTCGTATCGGGATGACAACAGGATAATGCATCAAACCTGCCAAGTGCTGTCAGGTTTGATTTTTTATGTGATGGGAGGAAATCTGCCGCGTATGCTCGATGAGCGACTGCCGCAGCCTATCGGGCGAAAGCACGGTTACCTCCGTGCCGAAGGACAGGAGCATGGCATACACCCAGCGCTCGTCCAGCGGCAGATGCGTATCCACCCGCAGGCAGCCGTCGTCTTCGCGCGTGATGAACTGGATGTAGAACTCGTCATACACCCGCCACGCGGCGGAGGGCTGAAAGCGCAGCGATACTGCCGGCCAGTCGCACACATCCTGCCAAGGCTCGATGGGCGGCGGCGTGAGAACCTCATCGAAATGCTCGTCCGTCAGCTGGAGGCTGCTCATGCGGCTGATTTTGAAGGTGCGCCAGTCATTGCGCAGCAGGCAGAACGCCTGCAGATACCACTGACTGCCCTTGTAATGAAGAAGCGCCGGTTCTACTTTCCGTGTGCTCATGCCTTCAAACGCCGCGTAGTCAAACAGCAGAACGCGCTTTTCCAAAACGGCGGTGCGGATGGTTTCAAAGCGGTGATCCTCTTGATTGGACGGGCCCCAGTGGGCAAAATCCACCCGGAGCCAGTCCGTGCGCTGACGCTGAAACAACGCGCCCAGCTTGTTGACAAGCGCCTCACTCTGGCCGACAGGAACGCTCTGCACCGCCAAAAGCAGCTCCTCCTGTTCCTCATCGCTCAGCGCGGTCTTGTCCAGCGTATAGCCATCCATCAGCCTCACGCCGCCGCCCTGCCCCTACTCGGTCATAACGGGCACACCTGCCTGACAAAGCGCCTCGATATCGCGGTAGATGGTGCGCACGGAAACTTCCAGCTCCCGGGCAAGCTGCGGCGCGGTGCAGCGGCCATTGCGCAGAAGCAGATGGACAATTCGGAACAAACGGCTTGATTTCACCTGTTTTCACCTCGCGCCCATTGTAGCATATTTTGCAGTCTGTGCGTTATTTTTCCGCTTTTTGACCGGTTTGTGAACAAACCCTGAACTTGCGCGGGAAAAACCAAAAAGCCCTTGACAAAGAGGGGCAGGTAGCATATGATATGCATGTGTTAGCACTCGACTTGAATGAGTGCTAACAACACCGGAAAGGCAAGCAACCAAAAAGGAGGTGGCAGCAATGCCCATGGATGCGCGCAAATTCCGCATTCTGCAGGCGATCATTGACGACTATATTCTCACTGCCATCCCTGTGGGCAGCCGCACCATTTCCAAGAAGTACGAAATGGGCCTTTCCTCCGCCACCATCCGCAACGAGATGAGCGACCTGGAGGAGCTTGGCTATCTGGATCAGCCCCACGTCAGCGCAGGACGCATCCCCAGCGCCAAGGCCTACCGCCTGTATGTGGATCAGCTTCTGCAAAGCGGCGTCATCCGCGCAAGCGACGCAGAGAGCATCCGCAATCATTTCGGCAGCAGGGCCAGCCAGATGGAGGACGTCATCAGCCGCGCGGCGCAGGTGCTGTCCGGCATGACCAACTACACATCGCTGGTCATGAGCCCCAAGGGCAAGGAGCTGCACATCCGCACGCTGCAATTGGTGCCGGTATCATCCACCAGCGCGCTGCTGGTGATCGTCACCGACGGCGGCATCATGCGCGACACGGTCATCCGCGTGGGAAGCGATCTGGACGCCGACGCGCTCTACGCCATCAGCCGGATGCTGACGGAGAAGCTCTCCGGCCGCACGGTCTCCGAGGCGCTGAGCATGCTTTCCAGCGTGCCGGCCAGTCAGGGCAGCACGGTGCTGGACGGCGTGAAGCAATTCCTGGATACGGTGGAGGGCGACAGCAGCAAAACCAAGCTGGCGCTGGGCGGCCCCAGCAACATCCTCAACTTTCCCGAGTACAGCGATGTGGAGAAGGCCAAGGGTTTCCTGAGTGTGCTGGAAACCAAGGAAAAGCTGGTGCAGCTTTTGGAAAACCAGGGCGAGATGGCCTTCACCGTGCGCATTGGCCCGGAAACCGGCATTCCCGAGCTGCACGACTGCTCGCTGGTGACCGCCACTTACCGCCTGAGCGACAACACGCACGGCACCATCGGCGTCATCGGCCCCACGCGCATGCAGTACGGCAGGGTGCTGAGCATTTTGAACGCCATGGGGCAGCAGCTCAGCGATCTGCTCGGGCCGGATAAGGAGTAAGCAACATGGTCAAGAAAAAGAGAAAGCAAAGAGGGAACGACATGCAGGACAACGAACGCAAGCTGCAGCCTGAAACGGAAACCGAAGCCATCGACCCCACCGTGGAGGCTGCCGAGGAAGCCCAGCCCGCAGAAGAAGCGGCGCAGGAAGCCGCGCCCACTGCCGAGGAGCTGGCCGCCGCCATCGCCAAGCAGGAGGAATACCTCAACATGGCCCAGCGCGTGCAGGCCGACTTTGACAACTTCCGCCGCCGCAATCAGAACGTGCGCAAGGAAGCCTTCGACGACGGCGCCCGCACCTTCGCCACCACGCTTCTGCCCGTGATTGACAACCTTGAGCGCGCCATCGCCGCTGCGCAGAACAGCGCGGATGAATCGCTCAAGAGCGGCGTTGAAATGGTGTACCGCCAGCTGGTGGAGTGCTTTGAAAAGCGCGGCATCACCGCCATCGACCGCCTGGGCGAGCCCTTTGACCCCAGTCTGGAAAACGCCGTCATGCAGGGCACTGCGGACGAAGGCGAACCCGGCACCGTGTGCGCCGTGTTCCAGAAGGGCTACCAGATGGAAGGCATGGTGCTGCGCCACGCCATGGTCAAGGTTGTGGCCGAATAACCCCGTTTCCCCGCATGCGGCGGACGCCGCTTGATATACATACAACCATTCACAATCAATCCCAACTGCGCATGCAGGCGCAAGAGTTTTAAGGAGGAAATTGATTATGTCCAAGATTATCGGTATTGACCTGGGTACTACCAACAGCTGCGTTGCCGTGATGGAAGGCGGCGAAGCCGTCGTCATCCCCAACGCTGAAGGCAGCCGCACCACTCCCTCCGTCGTGGCTTTCACCAAGGACGGCGAGCGTCTGGTTGGCCAGATCGCCAAGCGTCAGGCCATCACCAACCCCGACCGCACCATCATCTCCATCAAGCGCGAGATGGGCACCAACTTCAAGGTTTCCATCGACGGCAAGGACTACACTCCCCAGGAAATCAGCGCCATGATCCTGCAGAAGCTGAAGGCTGACGCCGAAGCTTATCTGGGCGAAACCGTGACCCAGGCTGTCATCACCGTGCCCGCTTACTTCTCCGACAGCCAGCGCCAGGCCACCAAGGACGCCGGCCGCATCGCCGGTCTGGAAGTGCTGCGCATCATCAACGAGCCCACCGCTGCTTCTCTGGCTTACGGCCTGGATAAGGAAGGCAACCAGAAGATCCTGGTGTACGACCTGGGCGGCGGCACCTTCGACGTCTCCATCCTGGAGATCGGCGACGGCGTGTTCGAAGTGCTGGCCACCAACGGCGATACCCGCCTGGGCGGCGACGACTTTGACGAGCGCATCATCAACTACGTGGCGGATCAGTTCAAGCGCGAAAACGGCATCGACCTGCGTCAGGACAAGATGGCCTATCAGCGCCTGAAGGAAGCCAGCGAAAAGGCCAAGATCGACCTCTCCGGCGTGATGTCGACCAACATCAACCTGCCCTTCATCACTTCCGACGCCACCGGCCCCAAGCATCTGGACATGACCCTCACCCGCGCCAAGTTTGACGAGCTTACCCACGATCTGGTCGACCGCACCATCGATCCCGTCAACAAGGCTCTCAAGGACGCCGGCCTGACCGCTGCCCAGATCGACAAGGTCATCCTGGTGGGCGGCTCCACCCGCATCCCCGCTGTGCAGGCTGCCGTTAAGAAGATCACCAACACCGATCCCTTCAAGGGCATCAACCCCGACGAGTGCGTGGCCGTTGGCGCTGCCATCCAGGGCGGCGTGCTGGGCGGCGAAGTGAAGGACGTGCTGCTCCTCGACGTGACCCCCCTGTCTCTGGGTCTGGAAACCGAAGGCCACATCTTCACCAAGCTCATCGAGCGCAACACCACCATCCCCACCAGCAAGTCTCAGGTGTTCTCCACCGCGGCCGACGGCCAGACTGCTGTTGAAATCCACGTGCTGCAGGGCGAGCGTCCCATGGCGTACGACAACAAGACCCTCGGCCGCTTCCAGCTCACCGGCATCCCCGCTGCTCCCCGCGGCGTGCCTCAGATCGAAGTTACCTTCAACATCGACCGCAACGGCATCGTGAACGTGACCGCCAAGGATAAGGGCACCGGCAACGAGCAGAAGATCACCATCACCGCCTCCACCAACATGAGCGAGGAAGAGATCAACCAGCGCGTGAAGGAAGCCGAGCAGTACGCCGAGCAGGACAAGAAGCGCAGGGAAGAGGTTGAGATCCAGAACCGCGCCGACACCCTCATCTACGAGATGGAGAAGCAGCTGCGCGAGAACGGTGACAAGCTGGATTCTGCCGATAAGGAAACCGTGCAGACCGAGATTGACAACCTCAAGAAGATCCGCGAAGGCGGCAACACTGACGAGCTCAAGACCGCTATGGAAGAGATGACCCAGAAGGTGTATGCCATCTTCGGCAAGCTCTACCAGCAGGAGCAGGCTCAGGGCGGCGAAGGTCCCCAGATGAACGACGACGGCACCATCGACGCCGACGCCGACGTGCAGTAAGGAAGGGAGAAGGGACGTTTGGGAGGCTCTGCCTCCCAAGCCCACCGCTTAAGGGCTTTGCCCTTAAGAATCCCATGATTGCCTGCGCTTTGCGCAGGCAAAGGATATAGATTGTTGCTTGATCCCCTTTCCGATCAAAAGGTAAAGGGGATTCAAGTGTGTTATGAAGCCCGCCCTGACCGCATGCAATGCGGTCAGTACACGGGATTCCTAAGGGTGAAACCCTTAGGCGGGGTGAAGGGGCAGAGCCCCTTCCGTTCCCCTTTATACGTGTAGAAGAGGTGTAACTTTGGCAAAGCGCGATTATTACGAGGTACTTGGCGTTAAGAAGGACGCCACGGATGCGGAGATCAAGAGCGCGTATCGCAGGAAGGCCAAGGAGTGCCATCCGGATCTTCATCCGGATGACAAGCAGGCTGAGGAGCGGTTTAAGGAGCTGAACGAGGCCAACGAGGTGCTCAGCGATCCGGAAAAGCGTCAGCGTTACGATCAGTTCGGCTTTGACGTCCCCAACATGGGCGGCGCGGGCGGATATGATTTCAATGGCTTTGGCGGCATGGGCGGCTTTGAGGACATCTTCAGCAGCATTTTTGGCGGCGGCATGGGCGGCGGCGCGCGCCGCAACGGTCCTGTGCCCGGCGATGATCTGCAGCACCGCATCACCATCACCTTTGAGGAAGCGGCCTTCGGCTGTGAAAAGAGCATCGATTTCTTCCGCAGCGAGCTGTGCGATACCTGCTCCGGTTCCGGCGCCAAGCCCGGCACCCAGCCCCAGACCTGCCCCACCTGTAAGGGCAGCGGCCAGGTGCGCACGGGCGGCGGCTTCATGGTGACGGTGCGCACCTGTCCCACCTGCGGCGGCGAAGGCAAGATCATCAAGGACAAGTGTTCCAACTGCAGCGGCACCGGCCGTGTGCGCCGCAAGCGCAATGTGAAGATCCGCATTCCGGCCGGCATTCAGGACGGCGTGAGCATGGTCAAGCGCGGCGAGGGTGAGCCCGGCATGCGCGGCGGCCCTGCGGGCGACCTGTACATCACGGTATCCATCAAGCCGCACAAGCTGTTCAAGCGCGATGGATCGAACATCCTGCTGGAGATGCCCATCAGCATCACGCAGGCGGCGCTGGGCTGCGAGATTGACGTGCCCACGCTTGAAAAGCCGGTCAAGCAGAAGATTCCCGAAGGCACGCAGACCGGCACGCAGTTCCGCATCAGGGGTCAGGGCTTCCCCAACCTGAAAAACGGCGTCAAGGGCGATCTGATCCTGACGGTGAATGTGGAAGTTCCGCGCCGTCTGTCCGAAAAGCAGAAGGATCTGCTGCGCCAGCTGGACGAGAGCATGGGCGGCAAGGAATACGAGGGACGCAAGTCCTTTGCGGAAAAGCTCAAGGATATTTTCAACTGAACAATCAGGCCGTGAAAGCGTGTGTTTCATGCACGCTTTTCGGCGTTTCAAAAGGAGGATGACGCTATGCAATGGTGCGAAGCGGTGGTGCATACCACCACCATCGGCAGCGATATCATCAGCGAGGAACTGATGATGCTGGGCGCTGCAGGCACGGAGATCATCGACCGTTCCGACGTGCCGGATCCCCGTCTGCCCGGTGTGCACTGGGAGCTGTACGATCCCCAGATGATCGAGGACATGCCCGAGGACGTGCTGGTGAAGGGCTGGTTTGAACTGAATGAGCATACCCACGATGTGCTGAACAACGTGCGCCAGCGCCTGAATGAGCTCAAGAATGATGCGTTCATCGACATGGGCACGCTGGAGCTGGAGATGCAGAACGTGGCCGATGAGGACTGGAGCGAAAACTGGAAGAAGTACTACAAGCCCTTCCGCATCGGCAGCCATCTGGTGGTCAAGCCCACCTGGGAGCCCTACGAGGCGCAGCCCGACGACCTGATCATCGAGCTTGACCCCGGCATGGCGTTTGGCACCGGCACGCACGAGACCACCAACATGTGCATGCAGCTGCTTGAGAAGCACATGGAAGGCGACATGCGCGTGATGGACGTGGGCACCGGCAGCGGCATTCTGGCCATTGCGGCGGCTCGTCTGGGTGCGAAGGACATTCTGGCCATCGATATCGATCCCGACGCTGTGAAGGTTGCCAAGGAGAACGTGGCGCTCAACGGCGTGGAGGATCAGGTGCGCGTGGTCGTGGGCGATCTGTGCAAGTCCGAGGCCATGCCCTGTGACCTGGCTGTGGCCAACATCGTGGCCGACGCCATCTGCATGCTGGCCGGTCCGCTGACCCGCCATCTGGAAAAGGACCGCCTGCTCATCTGCTCCGGCATCATCCGCGAGCGCGAGCAGGATGTGCGCAACGCTGCCACCGAAGCGGGCTACACCCTGTTTGACCGTATCGAAAAGGGCGAGTGGGTGGCGCTGGCACTCAAGAACGAGGGCAAGGCATAATGCATCGCTTTTTTGTGGAAACGCCCGTGGGCGGCGTGGGGGAGACCATCACGCTTTCGCGTGAGGAAAGCGCCCATGCCAGCCGTGTGCTGCGGCTTCGCCCCGGCGAAGAGATCCGTCTGCTGGACGGCGAAAACCTGTGGGAAGCGCAGCTGGTGACGGTGGACGACAAGGAAACCGTCGCCGCCGTCACGGCGCTTTGTGAATCGTCCGAGGCGCCTTCGCATGCCATCCTGTTTCAGGGTCTGCCCAAGGCGGACAAGCTGGAGCTCATCGCCCAGAAGGGTACGGAGCTGGGCATGTGGGAACTGTGGCCGGTGGAGATGGAGCGCAGCGTGGCCAAGGCGGATAAAGCCGACAAGGCCGAAAAGAAGCGCGAGCGACTCAGCCGCATTGCCATGGAAGCCGCCAAGCAGAGCGGCCGCGCGCATGTGCCCGAAATTGCGTCAACTCTTTCCTTTGCCAAGGCGCTGCCAAAACTGGAAAGCGTTGATCTGGTGCTGATCGCATGGGAAGAGGAGCGGGCGCTGCCGATGTCGCAGGCTGTGAATGCCTATGTGGCGGAGCATGGCGTGCCCCAAAGCGTGGCCATCATTATCGGCCCGGAAGGCGGCGTATCCCAGCAGGAATGGCAGCAGCTGCATGACATGGGCGCGGTGAGCGTAACCCTTGGCAAGCGCATCCTGCGCACCGAAACCGCCGGACTCTGCGCCCTGAGCGTGCTGTGGACAGCCCTCGGGGAAATGTGAGGAGAAATGTCCATGACCAAAACCGTCCATTTCACCACGCTGGGCTGCAAGGTGAACCAGTACGACACGCAGGCCATGCTGGAGCAGTTTGAAAAGCACGGCTATGCGGTGGCTCAGAACAGCAATGCTGCCGATGTGTATGTGGTGAATACCTGTACCGTGACCGGTACGGGCGATAAAAAGAGCCTGCAGCTCATCCGCCGCTGCCGCAGGCGCAACCCGCAGGCCGAGCTGATCGTGGCAGGCTGCCTGGCGCAGCGCATGGGCGACAAGCTGCGCGAGACCGGCGCGAGGCTCATCATCGGCACGCAGCACCGCGCGCAGGTGGTGGAGCTGCTGGAGAAGGCCATTGCCGAAAACACGCAGATTGTGGCCGTTGACGACGTGGAGGGCGTGCCCTATGAGATGCTCAGCATCCACAATCACGAGGGCCATACCCGCGCTGTGATGAAGATTCAGGAGGGCTGCGACAACCACTGCACCTACTGCATCATTCCCTCCGTGCGCGGCACCATCCGCTCGCGCCCCATCGACGCCATCCGCGAAGAAGCGCAGGCACTGGCCGTAGCTGGTTTTCAGGAGCTGGTGCTCACCGGCATCCACCTCACCAGCTATGGCCGCGATCTGGAGGGACGTCCGTCGCTGGCGGAAGCTGTCAAGGCAGCCTGTGTGGAGGGCATCACCCGCGTGAGGCTCGGCTCGCTGGAGCCGCGCGTGGCCAATGAGGCCTTTGTGGAGGAGCTGTCCAAATTGCCGCAGATCTGCCCGCAGTTCCATCTGGCGCTGCAGTCCGGCAGCGATGCGGTGCTTCGGCGCATGAAGCGCGGCTACAACACCACGCAGTTTCTGGCTGCGGCGGAGCGCATCCGCAAGGCCTGGCCGAACGCCGCTTTCACCACCGACGTGATCGTGGGCTTCCCGGGTGAAACCGAGGAGGAATTTGAGGAGACGCTGGCATTCAGCCAAACCATCGGCTTTGCGCGCATGCACGTGTTCCCCTTCAGCCCGCGTGAGACCACGCCGGCTGCCGAGATGCCGGATCAGATTTCCGAAAATGTGAAGGCCGAGCGCGTCAAGCGTCTGATCGCCCTTGGCGACGAGCTGGCCAAGGCCTATCACGAGAGCTTCATCGGCAAAACGGTGCCCGTGCTTCTGGAGGAGAATCACCCCGAGGGCGGCATGGTGGGCTACACGCCCGAATACATCCACGTCAGCGTTCCTTCCGGAACGCCCGGAACCGTTGTTTCCGTCCGTCTCACCGCCATCTCCGGCGAGGGCATGACGGGCGAGATCGCAGAGTAATACAGAAAGAGAGGGAACACCATGAACGATTGTCTGTTCTGCAAGATCATGGCTGGCGAGATTCCGTCCAAGAAGGTTTACGAGGATGAGTTCACCTACGCCTTCCACGACATCGCGCCTCAGGCGCCCGTGCACGTGCTGGTCATCAGCAAGAAGCACACCCCCGATGTGGCCCATAACGCCGACCTCAGCGATCAGGAGCTGGCGGCCTGCCTGCGCACCTGCGCCAAGGTGGCGGAAATGCTGGGCATTGCCGAAAGCGGCTACCGCATCGTCAACAACTGCGGCGAGGACGCCTGCCAGACGGTGAAGCACATGCATTACCATGTTCTGGGCGGCGAAAAGCTGGCTGCGCAGATGGCGTAACAGGAAATTTACAAGGAAAACGAAATTTCTTGTTGACGAGAACGAAGTTAAGCGTTATAATACATACATGTTCGCCATAAGCGCCCTTAGGGGACAGGCGAGTTGAGCGAGGGGAGGGATAACAGTGTCCGAGGTACGCATCCGCGAAAACGAATCCCTGGAAAGCGCTCTGAAGCGGTTCAAACGTCAATGTGCTCGCACAGGTGTTTTGGCAGAGGCTCGCAAGCGTGAGCATTATGAGAAG
>JAQXJZ010000135.1 GCA_029009515.1 bacterium | reverse complement strand
CGAGGAACTGGCCACCTCATCACCGCCTACGGCGGAGCTTCCCCTCAAGGGGAAGCTGGAAGGCGTGCGCTCTTTTCCCAACAAAAGAAGCCTGTTAGAACACGTAATTAAGAATACCAGCCAACTGCGCAAGCTTCCCCTTGAGGGGAAGCTGTCCCGGAGGGACTGATGAGGTGTAGCCGCCGCAGCGGCGTTAACCCCTGCGCTCAAGCGAGCCCCGACTCCCTCCGAGGAGGGGCGGTCTTTCCCCTCCACCTCACAAGAAGACGCGTACCGTCAAGCGAGCCGGGGCACCCGTATGTGCCCCGGCGGTCTTCGATCCAACCCCAAACATAAAAGACCCGGGCACCCTTTCGGGTGCCCGGTGGGGGGTCCAGGGGCTCAGCCCCGGGGCACTCGCGCGACGCAAACAGCAGCAGCGAGAAGCACGGGTAGCTTTCTTCGGCTTCCTCTTCGCCTTCGATGCCGGTGGAGAGCGACATGCCCTCGCAGGTGCCGTACATCATCACGCGCTCGCCGATGGCAAAGGTGGGCTCGCTGGGGGCGATGACAAGGACGGGGTTCAGGTACTTGCCGTCTTTTTTGCTCAGGGCCATGGTGATGATGAAGTCGTCGCCGCTCTGGGCCACGTCCAGGATGTAGGCGCGGTAGCCTACGATGCGGCCCTCGTAATCGGCCATGTTTTTCTGGAGCTGGGCGTAGGTGGGGTCGATGGCCTGCTTGCTCAGGTATTTCACCATGTCGCTGTCCGTCCAGCTGCGGGCGTAGCTGATGACGAAGCGGCGGTCGGCCAGGTCTTTCTTGGTAAAGACGAGGGTCACCTCGTGCTGGCCTTCCTCTTTGGCCTCCACGTCGATGGAGAACTTGCCGGCGGACGTGACCTTTTTGGTCATCAGGGTTTCGCCGTCCAGAAACACCTGAATGGACGCGCCGGGCTCGCTGGTGCCGGCGATGGTCACCTCATCGGTGGTGACGGATGCGGCGGGTTTCTGGGTGAAATTGACAGCCAGCAGGGTGCGCTGGTAGGTGACGGGATAGTAGAGCTCCACCACTTCCTCGCCCTGATACTCGCCCGTGATGGCGATGCCAAACACGCCCTCGCGCGGCAGCTTGATGGGCAGGGCGAACTTGCCGCTCTTGCCCACGACCACCTCGGACACGACGGGTTCGGGGTGGCTCAGACCCATGGTGACGGCGGTGAGCTTCACGCCCTCCATGGCCGTGCCTTCGATGTCAAACTGCTGCTGATTGCTTTCCTCGGGCGGCGGACTGGAAATGAAAATCTTGGCGGCAGCCACGGGCGGCAGGGGTTTGACCTCGATAAACCTGAAGGTTTCCCAGATTTTGTTCAGCGCCGTGTTGTCCTTGTTGGTCAGGCTGCGCCCCACGGCCATCATGTCAAAGTCAATCTCGTAGCCGTTGCGGATGGTGCGGCGCATGAAGCCGCGGTGCAGGATTTCGCTGTGGTCGCGGTACACGTACTGCAGGCAGAGGAAGCGGCCTTGCTCCGTGTTCTTCCACTCGGAGGAGGAAAATTCGTACCCGGGGTACTCGTTGCGCGGATAGTGGCTGGTGCGGTAGGTGCCGCGCACCTCGCTGGTCTGCTCGTTGATGTCAAACATCATCATGGATTCGTCGTCCTGATGCGCGCGCAGCTCAAAGCAGGTGTCCATCTCCTCGTTCCACGCCTGCAAAAGCACGCCGCGGTTGTAGAAATCCGCCTGCGTATCCGCCAGACTGCTGCCGCGGGCTTCCAGCCAGGCGGCGTAATTGGGCAGGTTTTTGTCGGTAAGCACAAGGTAGCTGTCCGGCACTTCCATGCTGGCAAACAGGTCGTCAAACACGTAAATCTCGGCCATCGCGCCGGAAGAAATGAGCATGATCAAAAGTGCGGTCAGCCACAGCCATGCCTTTTTCATCATCATACACCCTTCCTGTGTGCGCGCAAAAACAGGTGCGCACATGTATAGATATGATCATATTATCATACATGTGGCGCTCCATGCAATAAATGTTTCGATATTCTCTTTGACGCAGGGGGCTTTGTGTTGTATGATAGATGTGTGTTTGTGCCCATTTTTTGAATATAAGGAGAAATCAAAATGAAGAAACTGGGTTTTGGTCTCATGCGCCTGCCCATGCTGGATGGCGAAATTGACATCGAGCAGGTCAAGCAGATGGTGGATCTGTTCATGGAACGCGGCTTTACCTACTTCGACACCGCCTACGGCTACCACGGCGGCAAGAGCGAAGTGGCCGCCAAGATTGCGCTGGTGGACCGCTATCCGCGCGAGCGTTTCCAGCTGGCCACCAAGCTGCCCGCCTGGACTGCCAGGGACGCCGAGGGCGCGCGCCAGATGCTCTATACCAGCCTGGAGCGCAGCGGCGCGGGCTACTTCGATTATTATCTGCTGCACAACCTTGGCGACAAGCGCACCGAGGTGTTTGAGAACTACGACCTGTGGAACTTCATCGCTGAGGAAAAGAAGAAGGGCACCCTGCGCAATGTGGGTTTCAGCTTCCACGACGGCGCGGACGCGCTGGACAAGATCCTCACCCAGCATCCCGAGGTGGACTTTGTGCAGCTGCAAATCAACTACGCCGACTGGGAAAGCAACATCATACAGAGCCGCAGGTGCTACGAAGTGGCGCTCAAGCACAACAAGCCCGTCATCGTCATGGAGCCCGTCAAGGGCGGCGCGCTGGCCAACATGCTGCCTGAGGTGGCCGCGCCTCTGGCCGCGTACAATCCCGATGCGTCCCAGTCCAGCTGGGCGGTGCGCTTTGCGGCCTCTCTGCCGGGCGTGATGATGGTGCTTTCCGGCATGAGCAACCTGCAGCAGATGGACGATAATACTTCCTACATGCAGGATTTCAAGGCGCTGAGTGAAGAAGAGCTGGCCGTGATTGATCAGGTGCGCGATCTGCTCTCCAAGACGGATCACGTGCCCTGCACCTCCTGCAGCTACTGCACCAAGGGCTGCCCCATGCAGATCAACATTCCCGGCGTGTTTGACGCGCTGAACACCCAAAAGATGTACAACAACCTCGAGCGCGCCAAGGGCAACTACGGCTTTGCCACCGGCAAGGGCGGCAAGGCCAGGGACTGCATCGGCTGCGGCCAGTGCGAAAGCGTGTGCCCCCAGCACATCCACATCATCGATATGCTCAAGGTGGCCAGCGAACTGCTCGACTGATCCCTATCAACCATTCAAAAGGAGCTGATCTCCATGTCCGCACCTCTCTACCCCATCCGCCAGTACGGCCGCAAGCCCGCCTTCAGCAGTTTTCTGCCGGGCGTGGCCGGTGAGCGCGGCATTCCGCTGTGGTGCTTTTACGTCAACCGCGGTCAGTGCATTGCGGGCTTTGGCTCGCGCGACAAGCAGCACTCCATCATGGAGTTCAGCCCGGCACACACCGCCTACCAGCGCGTGCAGACCATGGGCTTCCGCACGTTTGTGAAGGTGGATGGCCGGGTGGTGGAGCCCTTCCGCGATGGTCTGGCCGACATGCACATTGGCGAAAACAGCCTGCGCCTTGTGTGGGAAAGCCAGCAGGATGCGCTGCGCATGGAGATCAGCTATTTCATTGTGCCGGATGAGCCCATCGGGCTGCTGGCGCGGCGTGTAACGCTTGTGAACACGGCGGATCATGCCCGGCAGATGGAAGTGCTGGACGGTCTGGCGGCCATCGTGCCCTACGGCCTGTCCCAGTTTGATCTGAAAATGATGTGCCAGACCGCCAAGGCGTGGATGATGGTGGAAGGGTTTGAAAGCCGTCTGCCCTATTTCCGCCTGCGCGCAAGCCTGGTGGATACCACCAGCGTGGAGGCCATTGAGGACGGCAGCTTTGGCGCGGCGTATGCCGCCGGCGCAAGGCTGCCTGTGGTGGTGGATCCCGCCGTGGTGTTCGGGTGGGATACGTCCATGGACATGCCTGTGGGCTTTGAGGAGCATGCACTGCATGATCTGCTCGTAAAACCCCAGCGGCTGGAAAACGAGCTGCCGTGCTGCTTCTTTGGCTGGGAAGGCCAGCTGGTTGGGAGCGTGCAGATCGAAAGCGTCTACGGCCTCAGCCATGGCGCGGATGCGTTCCACACCGTGGTGGAAAGGCTGCTGACCGGCGGGCTGGACGAGAAGCAGCGCAAGGCCGAATGCCTGCTGGATGGCTATCTCACCGCCATCGAAACCCACACCGCCGATCCCCTCTTCGACCGCTACTGCCGCCAGAGCTACATCGACAATTTCCTGCGCGGCGGCGTGCCGCGTCTGTTCAGGAGCGGCGAAACAATCCGCCCCTTCTACCTCTACTCGCGCAAGCACGGCGATCTGGAGCGCGACTACAACGACTTTGTGGTCACGCCGGAATACTTCTCACAGGGCAACGGCAACTACCGCGATGTGCTGCAAAACCGCCGCAGCGACGTGCGCTTCTGCCCCGAAATGGGCTGGGACAACCTGAAGCCCTTCCTGGAGCTCATCCAGTCGGATGGCTACAATCCGCTGGTCATCCTGCCTGCGAGCTATCAAATGGAAGATGCTTCCAGCTTTGACGAGGCGCTGGCCCAATACCCCGAAGCCCGGAAGCTGCTGGACGGCCTGTTTACACCCGGCGAGCTGGCGAAGGTGCTGCCGGACGACGACCAGCTGCTGGCCGATATCCTCTGCGCCGCCAGGCCTCAGGTGATGGCCTCCTTCGGCGAGGGCTACTGGGTGGATCACTGGGTGTATCTGCTGGATCTGCTGGAAAGCTGCCTGAGCGTGTATCCGGAAAAGAAGGAAGAAATCCTGACGGATCGCTGCCTGAGGTGGTACGAATCGCGCATGCTGATTCCGCCGTATGTGGAGCGGCTTTTGCCCACCGAACAGGGCGTGCGGCAGTTCTGCGCGCTGGACGAAAAGGTGGTGCACGACCCGTGGATGATGACCACCGACGGCAAGGAGCTGCTATCCACCGTTTACGAAAAACTGTTCATGCTGTGCGTGCTCAAGGTGGCCGCGCTGGATCCCTTTGGCGAGGGCGTGAGCATGGAGGCCGGCAAGCCCGGCTGGTATGACGCGCTCAACGGCCTGCCCGCGCTGTTTGGCTCCTCCATCTGCGAAACGTGCGAAATCTGGCGGCTGGCGCACTTCCTGCGTCAAACGCCGTGCAGCCTGCGCCTGCCTGCGGATATGGCGCGTCTGGCGCGTGAAATGAGCGATGCGCTGCGCACGCCCGATGCGCGCGAGCGCTGGGAGCAGACCCGCGAGCTGTTGGAAGAATACCGCGAGATCACCGTGTTTGAGGTCAGCCCCCTGCTCACGCCCGTGGACGCGGACGAGGCGGACGACATTCTGGGCATGATTGAGCGCGTGGCAGCCGAAAGCGTGCGCCGGGTCATCCGCCGAAGCGATGGCGTGATGCCCACCTACTTCACCAACGTGCCCTCCTGCATGGAGGACGAAACGGATGAGGAGCCGGAGATCAGCCATGTGGCGCTGCCGCCCTTCCTGGAAGGCCCCATGCACGCCCTGAGGCTGCCGCTCAAAAAGGCTGAAAAACGCGCCATTCTCGACAGCGTGCGCGCAAGCGAGCTGTACGATGAGGAACTGAAGATGTACAAGGTGAGCGGCAGCCTGAGCGGCGAAACGCCGGAGCTGGGCCGCGCCAACGCCTTCACGCGCGGCTGGCTGGAGCATGAATCCATCTGGCTGCACATGGAGTACAAGTACCTGCTGGAAATGCTGAAGAACGGCTTCTATGACGATTTCTTCCGCGATTTTGAATCCGCCCTCATCCCCTTCCAGCCCGAAAGCCGCTATGGCCGCAGCGTGCTGGAGAACTGCTCCTTCCTGGCCTCGTCCGCCAATCCCGATCCCGCCACGCACGGGCGCGGATTTGTGGCGCGTCTCAGCGGCGCAACGGCGGAATTCCTCGACATCTGGCAGACCATGTTCTTTGGCGCAAAGCCGTTTGACACGGCCGATGGCCAGCTGCGCCTGACCCTCGTGCCCGCGCTGCCAAAGCGCCTCATCCCTGAGGACGGCGCCGTGAGCGCCATGTTCCTTGGCCGCACGCTGGTCACCTATCAGCTGCCGCAGCGCGAAACCGTCACGCCCGAAACGCACCGCGCAAAGGCGTATCACCTGACGGATGAGAAGGGAATCACCCGCACCGTCACGGGCGAATCCCTGCATGAGCAGGATGCGCTGTGCGTGCGCGAAGGCCGCGTTGCCTCCATCCGCGTGGAGCTGGAAAAGCGCTGAGCATGAACGCCGCAAAACTGCACACACTAACCTCCGTATTGCGATACGGAGGTTTTTTTGCATGCGTTGGTTGAAGCGGCTTTTGCTTACGCCCAAAGAGAGCTTAACGCCCGCACAGGCGGTGCTGTGCCATCACAGCCGGTTTCTGGCGGAGGAAGGGACGGCTGGAAAAGGCAGGCCGGATGCACGGGTGCAGGGGCTGCTTGCAGAGCACGGCTGGGCGCTGGACGAGGGCGTGTTTGACGGGCAGGCATTCACCGTGCGGGAGCTGGAAAGACTGCCCGAAACCGTGCACGCGGAGCTGGTGCGCAAAGCGAAGCAGGCGGATCTGACCATGCAGGAGGCGCACGCGGTGGTGCAGTCGCTCAGGCGGTGGCATCAGGTCGACTGGACGGCGCTCACAGAATCCCTCTGCCCGGTTCACGCGCTGTACAGGGCCGATGCGGTCTATCCCCACATGACCGCCGAATCCCGCGCCGCTTACCGCCTGCGCACGGCGGAGATCGCCCGCGCCGCTCACGTGACCGATCAGGCCGCCGCGCGCGCCGTGATGGCCTTGGCCGTTGAACACGAAAAACACATCGGCTGGTATGTGCTGGGCGCTGGCACGGCGGATGTGCTGCGCCAGCTGCATGCCAGACGGAAGCGCCTGAAAAGCACGCGCTTTGTGCCGCAGATGCAGGCGGATCAGCTGGCCGAAAACGTGCTGGTCGTCTGCCCCGTCACGCTTTTGAGCCGCGATCAGGCCATTGCAGAAGCGAAACGCCTGTGCGTGATGCAGTCCGCCAACCCCGATCCGCACCTGCATTACCTGCTGCTGGGGCGGTATGCGGACGGGCTGAATGCCACCGGCGAGCCGGATGCGGCCATCGCCCAAGCCGCCGCAGAAGCCATCCGCGCCCTGTGCGAGGCCATCGCGCCGGTGTTTCGCTACGTGCAGGTGGAACGCAACGGCGCGGAGCCTGCGGCGCTGTACAGCAGCTATCGCTTTCTCATCCGCCTTGCCCCCGGGGTGCTCCTGCCGCCGGGCAGCGCCATGGGCATGGCGTCGGCCATGCTGCACCCGCTCAACCAGCAAAGAAAGCTGGGCTTCCGGCCTCAGGTGGCGGCAGCGGCGCACATGCGAAAAACGCTGATGTCGCGCTTCCTGCGGCCTGTTTTGCGGGATGTGGGCATTGTGCAGGCCGGCATGCGCGGGTGGATGGCGCTTCCTCAGGTGACGGTGTACGCGCCGCCGCCTCAGACGCTTCAGGAAGCGCTGCCCGGCTGGATGGCGCGGCTGCTGGTCTGGCTTGCGCCCATGCTGGAAAGGCCTGTGCATCCCGCGTTTTATCCCACGGATACCATGCGCGAGGAGCTCACCCGCATGGCCAGGCGCGCGCTGGCGTACTTCGATGTGGCGGTCAGGCGCGGGCTTCCGGCGGAATACGTGGATCTGAATGGCCGCGGAAAAGGCATGGCGCAAAGCGCATCGCCGGTGGGCGTCGGGCTGTATCTGTGCGCGCTGCTGAGCGCCGCAAGGCTGAAGCTGCTGCCGCCTGCGGACATGATCCGCCGCATGAGCGCGTGCGCGGATGCGCTGGCGCATCTGCCCCATGCCGCCACCGCGCACCAGTGCGGCGTGCTGATGGCGTCGCTCATGTGCTGTGCGCAGGGCGTGCGCGCGCTTGCGCCCGATCAGTCCGCGCTGGCCTCGCGGCTGGACGAGCTGGCCGCCGGCATGCCGGTTGGACGGCTGCAGGTGACGGATTCGCGGCTGCTTGCTTATACGGCCATCATCACCGGGCGCGCGCCGGTTGACTGCTGGAATCAGCTGGAAGAAAGCGCGCTGCATCCCCTTGACGCGCTGTTTCTGCCGAATGTGAAACCCGTCCAGCCCCCAAAGCCCGGCACGATGGAGGCTTTCCTCCTGCTGTGCCATCAGCCCAAGGCGGGCTTTGCCGCCGTGCAGAAGCTGGACAGGCTGGGCTATCAGGGGCAGCTGGGCTTTTCGGATGGGCATCACCGGCACTGGGCGGCGGATGAGGCCGTTGTTCTGTGCGCGGTGTGCAATGCGCTGTGCGGCGGCTGGCTGACGGATCAGTTTGCCCATCTGCCCAAGGCCGAGGCGTACCGCACACTATTGGAAAAAAGCCCCAAAAGGCGTGTGAATCTGCCGCCCTGTTCCACCGAGCCGCTGCAAAGCCCGCCGCTTCAAACCGATGCGCATCTGCTGTGCGGCGGCGGCGCGACATGGCTGGTGGATGAGCGCGGCGGCGGCGTGCGCGTGCTCCTGCGCGATCATGACCGCAGGCAAAGCTGGTCGCCCGTTCAGGGAAAACCCGCGTTTGAGGCCGCACAGGCCGTGTTTGTGCAGGAGAAGGGCGGCCTTGCGTGCGAACTGCGGCTGTTTCTCAGCCCGCTGGACGGCTGCGCGGTGCAGCTGCTCACGCTCACCAACGGGGTTCGTCACGAAAAACCCATCGAGGTGCGCTGCCGGGCGGAGCACGCCCGCTTCGTGACCGAATGCGCCGCATCCCCCGTGCCGGACGGCGTGCGCCTTTCGCTCAAAGGCGGCCAGACAATGCGCGTGGCCATGGTGCTGGATGCGCAGGAGGAAACCCTCACCATGCAGGACGTGCTGTTCCTGCGCGATCTGGCGGTGCTGTGCCACCCGCTCACGCCGGAGATGGAGCGCTACGCGCCCTTCACGCGGCGGATGGCCTCCGCCACCCTTGCGCTGGTGGAGTGCGACGCCGATACCGACCCGCATGTGGTGCGCGATCTGGTGGGCATGCGGCAGTATTTTGCCGGACGCGGACTGAGCTATCGGCTGGTGCTGGCGCTGCGCATCCGCACCCGCCATTCCCCCGTGCGCGATGCGCTGATGGAACTGCAAAGCCAGCATCCGGACGGCGTGGACGTGCTCCTCCGCCCGGATGCGGAGGAACTGAGCCGCTTACGCAATACGGCGGATGTCATCCTTCGCGCCGATCAGCCGCTGGAACAGCAGAAAAGCAGCCTCCCACCACAAAAGATGGGAGGCTGAAACCACTTGATCTGCTGTTTTACAGATATTACAGAAGATCAAAACCACTTTTCATGGTTTTTTCATCTATCTATGTTACCATTCCTCCACCGTGACGCTCTTGGCCAGGTTGCGCGGCTTATCCACATCGCATCCGCGCGCCACGGCCATACTGTACGCAAACAGCTGCAGGGGGATGGCCGCCAGCATGGGCGCGGTGTATTCATCCGCATCGGGAATCACCACGCACTCGTCCGCATGAGGACGCACGCGTTCCGCCAGCCCTTCCGTGCACACCGCCAGCACCTGCGCACCGCGCGCACGCGCCTCCTGCAGATTGGAAATCATCTTGTCGGCCAGCTTCTCCTGCGTGATGCACGCCGCCACCAGCCGCCCCTTTTCCAGCAGCGCAATCGGCCCGTGCTTCATCTCGCCCGCGGCATACGCCTCGCTGAACACGTAGCTGACCTCCTTCAGCTTCAGCGCGCCTTCCATCGCCAGGGCGTAATCCAGCCCGCGCCCGATGAAGAACACGTGTTCGCACCCCTGCAAACGCGATACAAACCGCTCTATCTGCGCATGGGTTTGGAGCGTTCTGGTCGCCAGTTCGGGCAGAAGCGACATCTGCCGCCAGCGTTCCTCCGCCTCAGCCGGAGAAATCACCCCGCGCATGCCGCCAAGGGTGATGGCCATCATGAGAAACATCTGCACCTGCGTGAGGTACGCCTTGGTGCTGGCCACGGCCATTTCCGGCCCGGCGTGCGTGCACAGCGCCTGCGTCTCCCTCGCCATGCCCGATCCCACCACATTGCACACGGCCAGCGTGCGCATGCCCATGGCCTTGGCCTTTTGCAGCGCGGCCAGCGTATCCGCCGTTTCGCCGCTTTGCGATACGGCCACGAACCACTCGTTTTCGCTAACGGGCACGTCGCGGTAGCGGTACTCGCTGGCAATCTCGGCGCGGGCGCGGATGCGCGCCAGCTTTTCCAGCACGTATGCGCCGTACAAAGCCGCATGATACGCCGTGCCGCACGCGGCGAGGGTGACCATCTGCATGTCCTGCGCTTCCTGCTTGCTGATGGGCAGCCAATCCCCCTTGCGGCAGGCGAAGGTATCGCGCAAAGCCTGCGGCTGCTCGTGAATCTCCTTGAGCATAAAATGCGCAAAGCCGCCCTTTTCCGCGCTGGCCTCATCCCAGCCCACATGGAACAGCGGATGATGGCATGCCGCGCCATCGGCGTTCACCACGCGCATGCCCTCCCGGGTGACCACGCCCGCCTCGCCGTCGTGCAGGATGAGCACATCGCGCGTATGGCGGATGAGCGCGGGAATATCCGAGGCGATATGCCCTTCGCCGGAATCCGCGGAAAAGCCCATCACCAGCGGGCTTTGCTGCCGCGCGCAGAACAGCTTTTCCGGCTCCGTCTCACACAAGACCGCCAGCGCGTAGCTGCCCTTCAGCTCCTTCATGGCGCGAAGCAGCGTATGCTGCATATCGCCGTCATAAAGCGCGCCGAGCAGATGCGCAATCACCTCCGTATCGGTCTGGCTGATGCAGGAAACGCCCAGCTTTCTGCGGATGTCCTCATGATTTTCGATGATGCCGTTGTGCACCACGGCGATGCGCCCTTTCTCATCCGTATGCGGATGGGCATTCAGGCGGCTGGGCTTTCCGTGCGTGGCCCATCTGGTGTGGCCGATGCCCGCGCAGCCATTCGCCGGTTTTTTCACCAAAACGCTTCTCAGGTTTTCAATCCTGCCCTCCTCCTTGCGGATGAGCAGTTTTCCGCGCTCATCCAATACCGCAATGCCAGCGCTGTCGTAGCCCCGGTAGGAGAGTTTCTCCAGCCCCTCCATCAGCACCGGCGCTGCCTGCCGCTGGCCGATAAACCCTACAATGCCGCACATGCGCATCCCTCCCCGGATGATGATATGCCCTACAGCCCCAGAAACATTTCCACCGGGTCGACCGCCGTATCGCCCTTCCACACCTCAAAGTGCAGATGAGGCAGCTGATCGCCCTCGGCCAGCACGCCGTTGCCCACATGCCCGATGGTGGTGCCTGCGCGCACGGGATCGCCCGCGCGGACGTAGCTGGCGTCGCTGAGTCCCGCATACACGCTCTCATAGCCGTTTGCGTGGCGGATGCGCACCGTGAGCCCCAGCTCAGCGTCCTCGGATACCTGCGTCACCGTGCCATCCGCACAGGCGGATACCACCGCGCCGTAATCCGCCTGCAAATCAATGCCCGGGTGCACGCGCCAGTAGTGCGCCGCGGCAAAGAGCTGCGGCTCGGTCATGCTGAAATCGCGGTCCAGAAAGCCGTGCACCGGCTGCTGGAAGATGTCGGGCTTTGCCGTGGGCAGGCTGAGCGAAGGCTGGGGCTTGCTTCTGACCAGCTCCTGCGCCTCCAGAAGCGTCTGCGCCTGATCAGCCGCTGCGCTGTAGGCGGCGGGTTCTTCAAGCGGCGCTTCGGCCCATTCTTCGCGGAAGTGAAAGGTGTACAGCGCGCTGAAGGCAATCACCAGCACGCACACCACCAGCACAATGGCAAAACCCTGTTTTTCCATCAGGCGGTCATAGGCCAGATAGGCGCGGCGCAGCTGGGCGCGAATGTCCTTTTGCATGTTCATCCCTCCAAAACAGTAGCCTGTCCAGAGGAAAAAAGCCGTATTCACCGCGCCGAAAGCCGGGTACCCGGATAGTAGTGCATGAGGATTTGCGCGTAGTCCTGCCCCTCCGCGCCCATGCTGTTGGCGCCCACCTGGCTCATGCCCACGCCGTGGCCGTATCCGCGCTGCAGGAAGGTGACGGATGCGCCATTGCTGGTGATGGAAAACCACGTGCTTCTCAGCCCCAGCGCGCGGCGCACATCCACCGCGCTGATTTCCGCATCACCCGCGCGAAGGGTGCTGACGCGCCCGGTATCCGTATAGGAGGCGATGGCAAAGGTGCGCTGCACCTGCTGGGCGGTGAGGTTTTCGCACCCGGGAAGGGCGCGGAGCTTTTCCGCCATCTGCTGATGGGTGAAGGACGTTTCCGTGTAAAAGCCGGGCGCGTCCTCCTCGCCTGCGCTTTCGACGCTTTTCAGATACGGCACGCTTTGCGAAAACACCGCCTGCGCGTCCTCGGTCATCCCGCCGCTCATGGCGTGGTACAATACGGTGATGAGTTCTCCGTCATAGGTCAGTACCTCGCCGCGCGTTTCCATCCCGGCCTGATGAATGCGGTCGCGGTAGGCGGAATAGCTATCGCCCCACCGGCTTTCGCATTCGGCAAGCGTGGCGTAGCCCTGGCAGTGCGCGCTGTCGGTGCAGATATCCGCGCCCTCATGCAGGCTGCACCCGCCCTCCGCAATCTGCTGAAGCACCCTTGTGCGCGCCGCCACCGCCTGCGCCTTGAGCGCCTCCAGATGATACTTTGCGGGCATCTCCGCCGCCACCACGCCGCACACATAGCCCTCCAGCGTCATGGACACCAGCCGGTTTTCCTGCGTGAGATACACGCTGATGGCGGGCTGTTCCTGCGCTTTTTCGGGCGGATGCATCCACCCCTGCAAAACGCGCGCAACGCGCTTTCCCAGCAGTTCGCGCGCCTGCCACATCTCCGTGCGCAGCCCCGCAAAATCCTGCGCCGTCACGGGCGCGCCCAGTATGCGCCAGCACACAACCAGCAGCAAAATCAGCGCGCTTGTGCGCACGGACGGTACCTTTCCTGTCATTCCGCATCCCTCCCGTGAAGCCTATGCGGCGTTCTTTTTGGCAAGAACGGCATGATTTGGCACGGCTGAAACGTATGAATATTGAAACCCCCGAAAGGAGCACCACGGATGAAACGACTGCTTTGCCTGCTTCTGGCAGCGCTGATGCTGCCCGCATGGGCCTTTGCGCTCACCGCGGGCGATACCGGCGATGAGGTGCTTGCGCTGCAGAAGCGCCTGCGTTCGCTGGGCTTATCCACCGGCAGCGCGGACGGCATTTACGGCAATCAGACCGCCAAAGCGGTGGAGGAGGCGCAGCGGCTGCTGATGGCCGCCGGGTATGGCGTCAGCCCCACCGGCGTAGCGGATGACGACACCCTTGCGCTCATCCACTCCGACGAGGCGGAAAGCGCCCTGCGCACGCTGCTCAGAGGCAGCCGTGGCGACCGCGTGAAGGATTTGCAGAACCAGCTGATTGACCTGGGCATCCTGCGCGCATCGGCGGACGGCGTGTACGGCAGCCAGACGGCGGAGGCGGTATCCGCCTTTCAGAAGCGCGCCAGAGCCCTTGGCCTGAATGCAGGACAGGCGGACGGCGTGGCCACGCCGGAGGTCATCAGGCTTCTGGACGATGATTTGAGCCAGTACGGCTTCCGCGCGCCGGTGTACTTTGACGACAGCGACCCGACGTCGCTGACGGAAGATGACCTGTACGCAGCTGCGTGCATTCTCATCGACGCGCCCAGCGGACGGGTGCTGTTTGAGAAAAACGCCGACGCGCAGATGTACCCCGCCAGCACCACCAAGATCATGACGCTGCTGGTGGCGCTGGAAAATGCCGACCTGAACCAGACGGTTACCGTGCCTGCCTGCGCCGCTGACATCCCGGCGGACAGCTCGCGCGTGCCGGTGTACCCGGGCGAGGAGATGCAGATGAGCGACCTTCTGCACGGGCTGATGATCCGCTCCGGCAACGACGCGGCCAACGCCATTGCCGAATTGTGCCTGGGAAGCGTATCCGCCTTTGTGGAGGAGATGAACCGCCGCGCGCAGGAGCTGGGCATGACGGGCACGCACTTTGTCAACCCGCACGGCTACCACGACGAGCAGCATGTTTCCACCGCGCGCGATCTGGCCACGGTCACGCGCCTTGGCCTGACGGACGCGGCCTTCTGCCGCTTTGCCACCACGCTCAGCCACACGCTGCCCCCAACCGGCAAGCGCGAGGCGGTAACGCTGAAAAACAGCTATGAGATTTTCGATAGGGAAAGCGATCTGTTCATTCCCGGCGCGGCGGGCGTGAAAAGCGGGTATACGTCCGCTGCCGGGTTCTGCTACGTGGGCGCATGCCAGCGCGGCGGCGAGACGCTGATTGCGGTCATATTGGGCGTGCAGAACCGCACGCGGGGCTGGACGGATCTGAGACGATTGTTTGAGCTTGGGTTTGCGGTGCAATGAGGTGCGTTCACACAACAAACAAACCGGCATGCGCCGGTGGCACATCGACCAAGGTACAGAAAAGTCCAGTCCGTCCCACGATCCAAACTTGACTTTTCCACAACAAAAAAGGCTGCTGCACCTCTGCAACAGCCTCTTATTCATTTGTTTTACGCAGCCAGCCTGGCCGCCTGCTCTCTCCTCAGCTTCCTCATCGCCCAGAAATACGTGGGGAACAGGAACAGATCCGCCGCAATCCACGCGGCCGGATGGCCGAAGCACGCGCCCGCAAAGCCGAACGCAGGCACCACCACCATGCCCACCAGCGCACGGGCAAACATCTCAAACACACCGGCAATGACCGCGTGCTTGGTAAAGCCCAGGCCCTGGATGAGGAAGCGCACAATGTTCACAAACGCCAGCGGCACATAGAACAGCACGTTGGTCATCACATAGCGGCTGGCGTTGGCCAGCACCTCCGTCTCGCCGGGGTCCACAAACAGCGTCAGGAGCGGACGGCGGAACAACAGCATCAGCAGCATGATCATCAGCGAATAGCTCACGCCAATCGCCGAGCAGCTGCGCAGACCCCTGCCAATGCGGTCCAGCTTGCCCGCGCCCACATTCTGTCCGCCGTAGGTGGCCATGGTGCTGCCCATGGCGTCGTACGGGCTGTTGAGCAGCATGGACAGCTTGCTGCCCGCCGCCACGCTGGCCACATACACAGACCCCAGCGTGTTGACCGACGACTGCATGATGATGGAGCCGATGGCCGTGATGGAATACTGCAGACCCGTGGGCAGACCCATGCCCAGCAGCATCCTGGCGCAGTTCCAGTCCGGCTTCCAGTCCTCGCGGTCAAAGATGATCAGCTGGGTTTTGACAATGTGGCGGATGCACAGAAGCGCCGAGAGAATCTGCGAAATGACCGTTGCCAGCGCCGCGCCGGCCACGCCCATGTGAAAGACGAGGATGAACGCCAGATCCAGCACCACATTGGTGATGGAGGCAATCACCATGCACTTGACCGGGGTTTTGCTGTCGCCCATGGAGCGCACCACGGCAAAGAGCACGTTGTAGGCAAACACCACCGGAATGCCCAGGAACACCACGATGAGGTACGAAAAGGCGTAGCCCATGATGTCATCCGGCGTGTGCATCCAGCCAAGCATGGTGCGGCACAAAAGGCACACCACGGTGGTCACCACGGCGGCCATCAGCACGCACACCATAAAGGCGTTGGCCACCACCTTTTTCAGGCCCCTGTAGTCGCCCTCGCCAAACTTCTGCGCCACGGGAATGGAAAAGCCCGTGCACGTGCCGGTGCAAAGCCCCAGCACCAGAAACGCGAGCGATCCGGTGGAACCCACGCCAGCCAGCGCATCCACGCCCAGAAAGCGGCCCACGATCATGGTATCCACCATGTTGTACAGCTGCTGGAACACCAGGCCCAGCAGAAGCGGAAGGAAAAAGGCGAAAATCAGCTTTGTGGGCGAGCCCTGCGTCATATCGCGCGTAGAGGGATGTGCCATGGCGTCCTCCTTGCAAAATCATGCATTCGGCGCAAGTATACGCCTGTTTTGGGCAGTTTGCAAGCAGACAGATTTCACCAGTTTTGTGCCAGAAAAGGCATTATTCGTTTTCCAATGGGAGGATGACGCTGAAGGTAGTGCCCGCGCCCACCTTGCTGCGCACCTTCAGCTTGCCGCCGTGCGCCGACACGATGATGCGCGCGATGCTCAGCCCCAGCCCATGTCCGCTGGTCTGCGCCTTGCGCGCGCCGTCGCAGCGGTAGAAGCGGTCGAAGATGCGCGTGAGATCGTCTGCGGAGATGCCCTCGCCGGTGTCGGTCACGGTGAGCAGGCAATGGCCGCGCTCCTTCTTCACCCCAAGGGTGATGCTGCCGCCCTCGGGCGTGTACTTGATGGCGTTATCCACCAGGATGCGCATGAGCTGCTTGACCATATCCTTATCGCCGCTGATGAGGGCGTTTTGGGCGGGATTGAGATCAAAGCGGTGCGCGCTGGAGAGCATCTGCGCCTCGCGGTGCACCTCGCTCATCACTTCCAGCGGATCGAAGGTTTCCATCTCCAGAAGGAGGGTCTTTTTGTCATGACGCGCAAGGAAGAGAAGCCTTTCCACCAGCTCCTTCATGCTGGAGGCCTCCTGCGCAATGGCGCCGATGCCCTCCTCCAGCACGTCCGGGTCGGTCTTGCCCCAGCGCTGCAGCATGCCCACATAGCCCTGAATGACCGCGATGGGCGTGCGCAGTTCGTGCGATGCGTCGCTGACAAACTGCTTCTGGCTGTTGTAGCTGAGCTCGATGCGGTCAAGCATCCCGTTGATGACCAGCGCCAGATCCTTCAGCTCGTTCTTTGCGCCCTCCACGCTGATGCGGTCGCTTAAGTTGTTGGCGCTGAGCTTGGCGGCGGTTTCGGCCATATCGGCGATGGGTTTCAAAACCTTGCGGTTGAGCCGGTTGCGCCGGTGCAGGAAGTAGGCCACGCGGTAGAGGTCGATGAGCAGCAGCGTCCACAGAAGGACTGTCAGAATCTGGCAGAGATGTGTCACGTTCCACGCGGCGGCAAATCCGCCCCGGGCGGTGTCCAGATACAGCCACACGCGGTATTGACCGCCTTTTTCAAACTCCGAAAAGGCCAGCCCCGCCTTCTGAGCCAGCCCGTCCAGCCTTTCTTCCAGCATTCTGGCCTCGTCAAAGGGCGTGCCCAGCAGCTGGCTCTGGCTGTAGATCATGCCGTTTTCCGGCCTGGTGAGCGATAGCGCATCCAGCGCGTCGCTGGCCTCCGGCCACTGCGAAAGCACCACCACCGCGGCGGCAATCAGCATGGCAGGCAAAGTGGTGCGCAAAAGCTGCCACGCGTAGTGCATGGCAATGCGCAGCGTGAGCGACAAGCGCAGGTTGCTCACGCCCACGGCCAGCCAGCCGTGCACCCGGCGCGACAGGCGGTTGAAGGGATTATCCTTTCCCTGCACGCAGCGCTCCGCCTCGCCCAGCGGCCATTCTTCGGCTTGTACCTGCCGTTCTTCCATATTACTCATAGCGGAACATATACCCCACAGCGCGGATGGTATGGATGGTCTTGATGCCAAACTTGTCGTCAATCTTCTGCCTGAGGTAGCGGATGTACACATCCACAATGTTGGTGTCGCCGGTAAACTCGTAGCCCCAGACGTGGTTGAGGAGCTCATCGCGTGTGACCGCCGTGCCCTCATGCTGCCACAGGTAATTGAGCAGATCGAATTCCTTCTTGGTCAGCGTAATGGGCGCATCGCCGTAGCCTGCGCTGTAGCTGGCCGGGTCGATGTGCAGCTGCCCCGCGCTGCGCGCGCCGCTGTGCTGGGCGCGATCCACACGGTGCTTGCGCAGGTTGACGCGGATGCGCGCCAGCAATTCTTCAATGGCAAAGGGCTTGGTCATGTAGTCGTCCGCGCCCATGTCCAGCCCCATCACCTTGTCGCTCACGTCGTCCTTGGCGGTGAGCATGATGATGGGCAGGTCGCTGCTTTGACGGATGCGGCGGCACACCTCGATGCCGCTCAGCTGCGGCAGCATGAGGTCCAGGATCATCAGATCCGGCTGCCAGCTTTCGCACTCCTGCAGGGCGGTGCGTCCATCCCCCGCCGCGCGCACCTCGTAGCCTTCGTGCTCAAGCTCCAGCGTCACAAAGCGCGCAATCTTGGCCTCGTCCTCCACAATCAGGATTTTGCTCATTTTTCTGCCTCCATCTTATCGGATGTCCGCCTCGTGATAGCCGTCGCCGCCGTCGTGCACATCCACGCTGCCGGTATCGGAGAACGTGGCGCTCACCGGGCGGGTGCCGCTGGGGGCGCTTTCGGTGCGGGGGGCGGATTTCTCCGTTTCTGCCTCCGGCTCGGCTTCGGGCTTGGGCTCCTCATTCTGGGTGAACTGCTGGGCAAAGGACTGCACGGTGCTCTGCACATTGCTCCTGGCGTTTTTCACAATGTCGTCAAACGTGTCGGATGCAAAGGCCTTGCTGCCGCGCTCCACAGAAAAACGGTATCCCAGCACCAGTGCCAGAATCAGCCCCACCACGCACAGATACGGCGCGATGGCCAGCGCGAGAATCATGAACAGGGAGCTCAGATTGACGATGGTCACATCGCCCTTCTTCACCTTCAGCCTCAGGCTGTAAAGCGTCTGGAACAGGCCCTTCAGGCCCTTGTGCCGAGGCTGGCTGGCGCTGTCGTTTTTGAGCCTGCCGTTCTTTTCCAGATCCACCAGCGCGCGGGCAAGGCTGCCGTTGTGATACTCCAGCAGGTTGACGGCCTCCTCATAGCTGATGCCGCTCTTCTGGCGCAGGATTTCAATGTCTTCAATGGTATACTTTGCCATGTGTGTTTCCTCCGTTCGTCATGCAAATGGCCTCATCCGGCCTGACAATGATATGATAACACACATCGCGCCCCTGTGCTTGAGGATTTTCCAAAAGGTTTCTGAGAATTTCGTGAGAGAAGCTTTTCTTGCCAAGAAGCGCCGTTTCTGCTATGCTATCAGTGATACGAGGAGGCATGTACGTATGATGATGCGTTTGCAGAAATATCTGGCGCTGTGCGGCGTGGCATCGCGCCGGACGGCGGAAAAGATGATCGCCGAAGGTCATGTGACCGTGGACGGCGTAAAAGTGACCGAAATGGGCGTGCAGGTGGAAGTGGGCCAGGACATCCGCGTGGATGGCAGGCTGGTCACGCCTGAACCGGAGAAATATTACATCATGTATCACAAGCCCGCGGGCGAGGTGACCACCGCCAGCGACCCCGAAGGCCGCGCCACGGTTCTGGACAAATTCCGCGATTTTCCTGCGCGGCTGTATCCCGTGGGCAGGCTGGACTACGACAGCGAAGGACTGCTGCTGCTCACCAACGACGGCGACCTGACCGAGCGCATGCTGCACCCCTCCCGCGAGGTGGACAAGGTGTATCTGGCGCGCGTGAGCAACACCCTCACCCCCGAGGAAGCGCGCCGCCTGGAAAACGGCGTGATGGTGGACGGCCGCCGCACCGCCCGCGCCAAGTGCAAAATTCTGGGCGTCAAGGGCCTGTACACCGATATTCTGGTGTCCATCCACGAGGGCCGCAACCGTCAGGTGCGCAAGATGGTGGAGCAGGTGGGCCATCAGGTGGTCATGCTCCGCCGCATCCGCTTCGGCCCCCTCAAGCTGGAGGATCTGCCCCGCGGCATGTGGAGGGAACTGACCCCCGAGGAAGTGCGCGAACTCAAGAAGCTGTAAGCTGGGAGGCTACTGATATGGCAAAGAAAAAGGGCATTCTGGGCGATCTGCTGGGCGCGCTGGGCGACAGCGGCGGAGAGATCATCAGCGACCTGATTGAAGAACTCACCGGCACCAGCATTTCCGCCTCTCAGGGCGACAACCTGCTGGAAGGCCTGATGGAGAGCGGCAGCAATCTGATGGAAGGCCTGGGCGACGTGGTGAGCGACCTGACCGGCGTGGGCGCCGTGAACACCGAGGCGTCCGCCGTGGCGCAGCTGGACGGCAAGGTGAAGTCCTCCTCCACCAGGAAAAAGACCGTCAAGTCCAGCGCTGCCAAAAAAACCACCACCGCTAAGAAAAACACCGCGGCTGCATCCGCCAAAACCGGCGCCAAGGCCGCTGCGGCCAAGAGCAGCACCGCCAAAAAGGTGAAAAAGACCACCACCGCCAAAAAGACCACTGCGGCCAGGAAAACCACTTCGGCTGATACCAAGGTGAAATCTTCGGCCACCAAGAAAAAAACCATCTGAGGAATGCCATGAACGTTTTTGAACACTGGCAAAACCAGCGCGAGCCCCTGCGCAGCCGCCTTGCGGATCTGTCCGCCATGGCGGATGTGGTGTATGAGGTGCGCCGCGCCATTTTGCAGACCGAACAGAACGCGCTGGCCGATATGAGCGACGACGTGCTCCGTCAGCAGGCCGGCGTATTGATGACGGCTTTGAAAAACAGCGCAGGCCTTTTGGAAGCGCAGGTGACGGCGCAGGTGTGGGTGCCGCAGAAGCAGTCTGCCAAACCCAAAGCCAGCCGCGAAAATCTCCTCCTGCGCCTTGTGAGCCTTTTGCTCATGGCCGCTGCCGCCATCTGGTGCTATGCAAAGGGCGAGTCTATCGGCTGCTGTCTGGCGGCGTGCGGGCTGATGACCGGCGCGCTGGGCATGCTTTTGCGTCCGGCCTCCACCATGCCTTCGCAGGATGAGGCGCGGGTGACGCTCAAGGCCGATGTGGAACGCCTGCTTGTCATTCTGGACGGCCAGATGCGCACCATCGACCGCTGCATCAACGACTTTGCCTACCTCAACGATCAGCTGCGCGGCAACGCCGACGTGACCGATCCGGCTGCGCTGTCCCGCGCGGCGGACTTGATGGAGGCCCTGTACGAAGCCGACGGCGAGGACATGGAGGGCGCGCACGAGGCGGCCAAACGCCTGCTTTCCAGCCTTGGTCTGAAAGCCGTGGACTACAGCGCCGAAACCAGCCGCTTCTTCAACGCCCTGCCCAGCAAGAGCGCCACGCGCACGCTGAGCCCGGCCATCGTATCCGCACAGGATCAGCAGCTGCTCCGGCGCGGCACAGCAGCCGTGAAAATGGGCGCAGCATAAGCATTTTTTCGAGGAGTACCATGAGATACATCGGATTTGATATGGGCGACGGCGAAAGCGCTGTGGCCGCTTTTGAAAAAGGCAGCACCATCGAGCCGGTCCTCTTTCCCGTGGGCGGCGTCAAAAGCGTGCTGAGCGCGGTTGGCATGCGGGGCGGCGAGATCGTCATCGGCGAGCGCGCGTACACCGACGCGCTGGCCGATAACCTGAGCGTGCGCTTCAAAAGCCGCTTCACCACCGATCCTGCCAGCTACGAGGACATTGTGCAGTTTGTGCGCGGCGTACTGCAGGATCTCAAAAACACCGGCCACTTCGACTACGACGATCAGTTTGTGGTGGGCTGCCCGGCTGGCTGGAATGCCGCCTGCCGCGCCCGCTACCGCGATCTGCTCATCCGCGCCGGCGTGATCCTGCCGCAGGTGATTTCCGAATCCCGCGCGGCCTTCCTGTACGCCAAGTACGCGCACACCGTGGCGCTGGACGTGGACATTCTGAACGAAAGCGCGCTGGTGGCGGATATCGGCTCCTCCACGCTGGACTATGCCTACATCGTGGACGGGCGCGAAACCGGCGTGGGTACCTTTGGCGAAAACGCCCTGGGCGGCGGCGTGCTGGATGCGGCCCTTTTGCGCCGTGCGGTGGACAGAAGCCGCCAGCGCGACGAGATCCGCGCGGTATTCAGCGAATGCCGCAGCTGGTACAGCTACTGCGAAATTGAAATGCGCCGCCTGAAGGAAGAATACTTCACGCGTCTGGAAACCGAGGACGCGCCTGTTGTGAAGAAGCAGCTCAAAATCTGCTACGACGGCGTGCAGAAGCTGACGCTGGAGATCAATGCAGACGAGATCGCCCACGTCATCGACGAGCCGCTGCCCGAACTGGACGGCCGCAGTTTTACCGGCGCTGTGCGCGAATCGCTGGAAAACGCCGCAAGGCTGACCGCCGACCGTCCGCCGGAAATGCTTTTGCTCACGGGCGGCGCATCGCGGATGCCGTTCTTCCGCGAGCTGTGTCAGGAAATCTTTGACAGTGCCATCGTCATCAGCTGCCCCGAGCCGGAGTTTTCCATCGCCAAGGGATTGGCGTACGCAGGCTGGATTGACGAAAACCTGCGCATTTTCCGCCAGACTGTTCAGGACGAAATTACCGAAACGCGCATCTCCCTCATCGTGAGCGAGGCCATGTCCAGGCTGCTGCCCGCCGTGGCGGACGCGCTGACCACCCTCATTCTGGACGAGGCCGCCCTGCCCATCGCCCGGCAGTGGAAGCACGGGCAGATTGACACGCTGGAGGAAATGGAAAAGCAGATTGCCGGCCGCATCGAGCGGGTGCTCAGCTCGCCCCTTGCGCAGGAGGCGCTCGCCCCTGCCGTCACCCACTGGCTGGGCGGGCTGGAGGAAACCTTCCAGTCCATCGTGGACCCCATCTGCGACGAGTACGACGTGCCGCGCAAGGAGATGCAGCTCAACCTTGCTGCCTCCGGCGCAGCGCAGGTGGAGTTCGGCTCCGGGCTGTGGAGCGGCCTGTCCATTGTGAAAACGGTGATTGGCATGATTGTGAGCGTCATTGGCGGCGTACTGTGCGGCGGCGGCGGCATGGCGCTGATTGCGTCCGGCCCGCTGGGCTTCGTGGCCGGTCTGGCCATCGGCGTGCTGGCCTCCGTCATCGGCTGGAAGCCCATGACCGACGGGCTGCTGAAGCTCAACCTCCCCCTGCTCCTGCGTCAGACCGCAGGCCTTGAAAAGCAGCTTTCCGGCGATCAGACCCGCAGGGAGCTGAAAAAGCGCATTCTGGAGGCCATCAGCCCCGAGGATTCCCCCTTCCGCACCGAGCTGACAGGCAGCTTTGCGCGCGCCTTCCGCACGTATGTGAAGTCGCTGGCCGAAGCGGCGGAAATTCCCATCCAGTGAAGGGCAAAAAATGCGCGGTTTTTGGGGAAAATACTTGACATTGCGGCGCATTTGTGTTAACTTTATTCGGTAAGCCGCTCAAGCGGGGTTTTCAAGTGCGCAAAATTGCGACACCTGACGCTTGGCGAGTATCATTCAGGAGGTGCTTTGCCATGTACGCCGTGATCGTGACTGGTGGCAAGCAGTATCGTGTGTCTCAGGGAGACATCATCTATGTGGAAAAACTCGACCAGGAAGTAGACAGCAAGGTCAACTTCGACGTGCTCATGCTGGGCTCTGAAGACAGCGTTGAGATCGGCACTCCCACCCTCGCCGGCGCGAAGGTTGAAGGCAAGGTTCTGGCTCAGGTCAAGGGCGAGAAGATCGTCATCTACAAGTACAAGAGCAAGAAGAACTACCATCGCAAGGCTGGTCATCGTCAGCAGTACACCAAGGTGGAGATCACCTCTATCGGCTGATGACCACCGTGTCTGTGTGGCGGGATGAGAACGGCGTGAACGGCCTCAGGGTTCAGGATCATGCCGGATTTGCAAAGCGCGGAAAGGACATTGTCTGTGCCGCGGCCAGCATCCTCATTACCACCTGCGTCAACTCTTTGGAAAGCGTTGCCCATATCACGCCTGAGGTATTGGTGGAAGAAAAAAGCGCAGTCATTGAAGTGAGATTGCCCCAGGGGCTTTCCCCCATGCAGGATCACGACTGCCGCATCATTCTCCATACCGCGCTTCAGGGATTTGAAGATATCGCAGCGCAGTATCCCCGGTACTTACAAATCATCTGATGGGAGGAACATCATCATGTTGAAGCTGAATCTTCAGTTTTTCGCCCATAAAAAAGGTGTGGGCTCTACCCGTAACGGTCGCGACAGCGAAAGCAAGCGCCTTGGCCCGAAGCGTGCCGATGGTCAGTTCTCTCTGGCCGGCAACATTCTGGTCCGTCAGCGCGGCACTCACATCCATCCCGGCCTGAACGTGGGCATCGGCAGCGACGATACCCTGTTCGCTCTGAAGGATGGCATCGTGCGCTTCGAGCGTCTGGGCCGCGACAAGAAGCAGGTCAGCGTTTATCCCGTGGAATCCGCGACTGCTGCTCAGTAAGCATCTGTGAAAAAAAGAAGCTGTCGTGCTGCGGCAGCTTCTTTCTTTATTCTTTTTTCTGTGGAGGCTTTCCCCTATGATCGGTACTTTGATCAACTGCGTCGCCATCATGCTGGGCTCCGCGCTGGGGCTGCTTCTGCGCCGCGGCATGAAGGAATCCATCGCCCAGACCGTTATGCAGGGCATCGGCCTGAGCGTCATCCTCATCGGCATTTCCGGCGCCATCACCACCGGCAACACCCTGCTGGTCATCGTGTCCATGGCCATTGGCGGCGTTGCGGGCTCGCTGATTGACATCGACGGCAAGATGAACCGCCTGGGCGCGTGGGCGCAGCGGAAGCTGACCCGCGGCGACGACGAAAACAACACCTTCGCCAAGGGATTCGTGACCGCCAGCCTGGTGTACTGCGTGGGCGCGATGGCCGTGGTGGGCGCGCTGGACAGCGGCATCCGCGGCGATCATTCCACCCTCATCGCCAAGGCCATGCTGGACGGCGTGACGGCGATTGTGTTTTCCTCCTCGCTGGGCATTGGCGTGATGCTCTCCGCCGTGCCGGTGCTTGTGTATCAGGGCGCGATTGCGCTGCTGGGCAATGCCATTGCGCCGCTTCTGTCCGACGTGGTGGTGAACGAAATGAGCGCCGTGGGCGGACTGCTCATCATGGCCATCGGCGTGAACATGCTTCTGGACAAGGATATCAAGGTGGCCAACCTGCTGCCCGCCATCCTCATCCCCTTCATCTACTACCCCATTGCACAACTGTTCTGAGGTGAATAAATCATGGCATCCCGTATCAAGGACATCTCTCTGGCCCCGCAGGGCATGCAGAAAATCGAATGGGCCGCCAAGCACATGCCCGTGCTCAACGGCATTGTGGCCGATATGAAGCGCGATCAGTCCCTCAAGGGGCTGAAGGCGGCGGTATCCGTGCATCTGGAGGCCAAGACGGCCTATCTGGCCAAGATGCTGGCCGAAAGCGGCGCGGAAGTGTACTGCACCGGCAGCAATCCCCTCTCCACGCAGGACGATGTGGCCGCGGCGCTCAGCCAGTGCGGCGTGCACGTGTTTGCCACCCACGGCTGCACCCCCGAGGAATATCACGCCGACCTGTGCAGCGTGCTCAGCTGCGTGCCGGACGTGATGATTGACGACGGCGGCGACATGCTCAGCATCCTGCACGAGGAACATCCCGAGTGGGCCGCCAACCTGCGCGGCGGCTGCGAGGAGACCACCACCGGCGTCATCCGCATCCGCAACCGTGCCAAGGCCGGCAAGCTCAACTTCCCCATGTTCAGCATCAACGACGCGGACTGCAAGCACCTCTTTGACAACCGCTACGGCACCGGCCAGAGCGTGTGGGACGGCATCATGCGCACCACCAACCTCACCGTGGCTGGCTCCACCGTGGTGGTGGCGGGCTACGGCTGGTGCGGCAAGGGCGTTTCCATGCGCGCCAAGGCGCTGGGCGCGAAGGTGATTGTGACCGAGGTGGACAGCGTGAAGGCCATCGAGGCGGTGATGGACGGATTCTCCGTCATGCCCATGGACGAGGCTGCCAGGCTGGGCGATATCTTCATCACCGTCACCGGCTGCGACGGCGTGGTGACCACCAGGCACATGCTCAGCATGAAGGACGGCGCCATCCTGTGCAACGCCGGTCACTTTGACGTGGAAGTGGATGTTGCCGGTCTGCGCGCCATGGCGAAGCAGAGCATGGAGATCCGCAAGAACATCGAGGGTTTTGTGCTGGAAAACGGCAAGACCGTGTATCTGCTGGGCGAAGGCCGACTGGTCAACCTGGCCTGCGGCGATGGTCACCCCGTGGAAATCATGGACATGAGCTTTGCCCTGCAGGCTGCCTGCACGCTGCGCATGGCGCAGGAGGGCAAGAACATGAAGCCCGACCTGTACGAGGTGCCCCGCGATATCGATCAGGAAGTGGCCATGCGCAAGCTCAAAGCGCTGGGCGTGACCATTGACACCCTGACCCCCGAGCAGGAAGCATATCTGCACGGCTGATCATGATCTTTTCAAACGCTTCTCTTTTCGGAGAGAAGCGTTTTTTGTTTTGATTCAGATTGTACTTCATTTGTATTTTTATTGTGACTTCTGGAACTTTTATGCACAAATCGGTTGACACATGCTGAAATGTGTGGTAACATGCCATCATTCTTTTATTCGGCGATACCAAATAGGAAGGGAGGAGTCGCGCGTGACGAACCGATGTGCCATGCGAATGAACATGATGTGCGCGTGCGATTTCAGCTCGTGCTATTTGTGTTGCGTCGCTTAAGTGGTAAGTCATAAGCTCGCTTCGCAGATTGCGCGAAGCGAGCTTTTTCTTATGAAAAGACTGGAAAGGTGTGCTAAGCATGTCTGAGCCCCATGTGCCGCAGATTGAAATCCGCGGCCTGACCAAGGTGTATCAGGTACCCGGCGGTGAGGTTCACGCCCTGACCAACATCAACCTCACCATCGAAAAGGGCGATATCTACGGAATCATCGGCATGAGCGGCGCGGGCAAATCCACCCTCATCCGCTGCCTCAACCGCCTCGATTCCCCCACAGATGGCCAGATCCTGATCGACGGTGAAAACATTCTGGCCATGAGTAAGCCCCAGCTGCGCGCCACCCGCCGCCGCATGGCCATGATCTTTCAGCAGTTCAACCTGCTGATGCAAAAGAGCGTGGCGCGCAACGTGCGCTATCCGCTCGAGATCGCGGGCGTGCCCAAGAAGCAGGCCAACGAGCGCGTGATGGAGCTGCTCAAGATTGTGGGTCTGGAGGACAAGGCCAACGCCTTCCCCGCCCAGCTCAGCGGCGGTCAGAAGCAGCGCGTGGCCATCGCCCGCGCCCTGGCCAGCGACCCGGAAACGCTCCTTTGCGACGAGGCCACCAGCGCGCTGGACCCCATGACCACCCAGAGCATTCTGGCCCTTCTGCAGAAGATCAACCAGGAACTGGGCATCACGGTGGTGCTCATCACCCATGAGATGGCGGTCATCCGCCAGATCTGCAACAAGGTGGCCATTCTGGACGGCGGCAACCTGGCCGAGCAGGGCACGGTGGACGAGGTGTTCATGCACACCAAGTCGGCCGCCGGACGCAGGCTGTTCGGCATCCTGCCCGAGCAGGAGGAAATTCCCCAGCAGCCGGCCATCCGCATCGTGTTCGACGGCGAATCCGCCGAGCAGCCGGTGATCAGCAAGCTGGTGAAGGAGCTGGGGCTGGATGTGAACATCCTCTCCGCCGACATGAAGCAGCTGAACCACAAGGTGTACGGCCAGATGATGATTACCCGTCCCGATGATCCGCAGGACGTGAAGCGCGTGATGCAGTACCTGAAGGAACTGGGACTGACGGTTGAGGAGGTGCATGCGTAATGGCCTGGGAAAAGCTTTTGCCCATGCTTTGGGAAGCCACACGGGAAACGCTGTACATGACCCTTTGGAGCAGCCTGGCGGCCTATCTGGTGGGTCTGCCCCTGGGCGTGCTGCTGGTGGTGACCCGCAAGGACGGCATCATGCCCGCCCCCACGTTCAACGCGGTGCTGGGCGTGATCATCAACTTCCTGCGCTCCATCCCCTTCATTATCATGCTGGCGCTGCTCTTCCCCGTCACCCGCGCCATCATGGGCAAGGCCATCGGCACGGAGTCCATCATCTTCCCGCTGTTCGTCAGCGCCTTCCCCTACATCGCCCGCATGGTGGAAACATCGCTGGATGAAGTGGACCACGGCATCATCGAGGCCGCGCAGTCCATGGGCTCCACCAACTGGCAGATCATCTACAAGGTGCTCCTGCCCGAGGCCGTCCCCTCCCTCATCAGCGGCGCGGCCATCTCCATCACCACCATTCTGGGCTACACGGCCATGGCCAGCGCTGCCGGCGGCGGCGGACTGGGTTCGATGGCCATCGTCAAGGGCCTCAACATCCGCAAGATGGACGTTATGTACTCCGCAAGCATCCTGCTGGTTGTTCTGGTGCAGATCATCACCGTCTTCGGCGGACGCGCAACGCGCCGCCTGGACCATAAAAAACGTTAACGAATGAAAGGAGATACCCACTATGAAGAAGACCCTGGCTCTGGTTCTGGCTCTGGTTCTGGCTCTGTCCCTCACCTCCGCTTTCGCTGAGACCATTTCCATCATGGCTACCTACAACCCCCATGCTGAGGTTCTGGAGCTTGTGAAGGACGAGTACGAAGCCCTGGGCTACACCCTGGACATCATCCCCGTGAGCGACTACGTGGTCGAAAACCCCGCCACCTCTGCCGGCGACATTCAGGCCAACTTCTTCCAGCATCTGCCCTACCTGGCCGGCTACAACGCCGAAGTGAGCGATGCTGAAAAGCTGGTGCCCGTCATTTACACCCACTTCGAGCCCATGGCCATCTACGCCGGCACCAAGGCTGACCTGGCCGAAATCGCCGACGGCGACGCCATCGCCATCCCCAACGACCCCGTCAACGGCAACCGCGCCCTGCTGCTGCTGCAGGATGCCGGCCTGCTGACCCTGCCCGAAGGCACCAACCTGGAAAGCCAGTGCACCGCTGACGACGTGGTATCCAAGAAGGTTGACTTCGAAATCATCGCCCTGAACGCCGAGCTCATCCCCGGCGCCCGCGAGGACGTGGCCTACGCCGTCATCAACGGCAACAACGCCACCCTGGTGGAGCTGGTGCCCTACGTGGATGGTCTGTACGCTGAGCAGCCCGGCAGCCTGGCCGCCGAGAGCTACGTGAACGTCGTGGTCGTGAAGCCCGAAAACGCCGAGACCCAGTGGGTCAAGGACCTGGAGAAGGTCATCTACACTCAGGAAGTGTACGACCTGATTGTGAACGCCGGCTTCGCCCCCACCTTCACCGTTGCCGAGTAATTCACCATCAACCCAAAAAATCGCCGTCCGGATTCGTCCGGGCGGCTTTTTTGTATATTGAAAACGGCCAGCGCATGAGCGCCAGCCGTTTGTCTTTGTTGGGTGAGTGTGCATCCCGCATTACTCAATACCGCGAATGCTGTCAAACGGGAAGAACACGCAGCGCACCTTGCCCACGATCATATCGCGGGTGATGCCGGAGGGCTTCACGTAGCTGTAGTAGTTGCGGCTGTCGTGGCTGTTGTCGCGGTTGTCGCCTGCCACAAAGTACTCGTCCTCGCCCAGCTTGTAGGGCATCATGCTGAAGCCGTCGTCGTTGCGCGAAGGGGTGAGGTAAGGCTCGGAAATGACCTCGCCGTTGCGGATGACGATGTTGGAGACGATCATGATCTCATCGCCCGGCACGCCCAGCACGCGCTTGACAAACTTGGTATTGCCGCGGCCCGGGTACTTGCAGATGATGACGTCGCCAAACTCGGGATCGCCAATCAGGTATTCGGGCTTGGTGACCAGCATGATTTCGCCGTCCTGCAGCGTATCGCACATGCTCTGGCCGTCCACGCGGATGGGCTCAAACAGGAACGTGCGGATGACCAGCGCGGCCACCACCGCAACGCCCAGGGTGAGAATCCAGCTGATGATTTCCTTCTTGATGTGTTCAGCCTTCTTTTTCTTCTGATCCTCTTCGGTTTCAGCAGCTGCTTCCTCAGCATCGGGCTGCACGGCCTGCTCCTCGTCCACAACGGGCTGCTGTTCGTTCTCGATCTGCATGCGGGTGTTCCTCCTTATTCGTGTGCGGCCATGGCGCGCAAGGTGTCCATTTCCGGCACAGGGCCCTGCTCCAGCACCTTTTTGCGGCGCTTGACAAAATCGGCCCTGTCCATCATCACAATGCGTCCGCAGCCCAGACATTTGATCTTGATATCCGCGCCAATTCGGATGACGCTCCATTCATCGCTGCCGCAGGGATGCGTTTTGCGCATCTGCACTTTATCGCCCAGACGGATTTCTTCCATAGTTTTGCACACCTCCGACATACCTTGATATTATACTCCTTTCATGCATAACTTGCAAGCAACGGCGCGCGTCAAAATGCGCCGGTTGTGTAAACAATCGGTAAACAGCAATTGTGCGAAACAAGGGTTTGTGATATACTTTTCAACACCCATCAAATCATCCGAGGTGAGCATAATGAGCAGCCAAAACAAGCGCCACAGGGACCGCAAGAACACCTGGGTGCGCATCATCAGCCTTGCGCTGGCCGTGCTGATGCTTCTGAGCGTCGTGATGGCGGCAGTGTGGCACTGGTAACACATATGCAAAGCGGCGTTCCGGTTTACGGAGCGCCGCTTGTTTTATGCATTTTCGTCTGTCACGGGCAGTTCAAACCAGAAGGTAGTGCCCTCGCCCACGGTGCTTTCAGCGCCGAAGGGCAAATCGTGCGCGTCCAGAATGCTCTTTACGATGCTCAGCCCCAGGCCGCTGCCCACTGCAGCGCGCTTGTGCGGCTTGTGACCGCGGTAGTAGCGCTCCCAGATGTGCGGCAGCTCCTCCGGGGCGATGCCCTCGCCGCTGTCGGCAATCTCGATGCGCACCTTCTCGCCGCGCCTGAGCTGGCGCACCCAGACGGTTTTGTCCTCGCCGGTGTAGGTGATGGCGTTGTTGATGAGGTTGTAAATCACCTGCTGCAGCTTCACCTCATCGGCCTCCACGCACACGTCTGCGGACGGTTCAAAGCGGATCTGGTAGCCCTCCTGCTCGGTCAGCTTGGCATAGCGGCAAAGAATATCGCGGATGCAGGCGGTGAGGTTCACCGTGCCAAGGCGGGGCGCATCCAGCCCGCTGCGCGCGGTGTTGAGCTCCAGGACGGAGTTGACCAGCGTGGTGAGCCGCCTGGTTTCGTCAATGATGACCTGCATGTTCTCGGCGTTGTTTTCATCCGGCAGATCGCGCATGACCTCGGCATAGCCCTCAATCAGCGTCAGCGGCGTGCGCAGGTCGTGGCTGATGTTGGCAATCAGCTCGTTCTGCATCTCCTCCACCCTGCGCAGGTCGTGCGCCGCCTGCACCAGCTGCTGGTTGAGCTTTTCAATTTCGGTATAGCGCGGATCGCTCACCGGCTGATACTGCGCCCGGCTGAGCGCAGCGGCATTGGCCGTGGTTTCTACCAGCGGACGGGTAATGCGCCGCGACATGAACAGCGACATGAGGAACGACAGCACCACCAGAAGAATGGAAATAAAATACAGTTCATTTCGGATGGTCTGCACGGTGGCATCCACGGGCGTGATGAGCGTGTTGAGGAACACGTACAGCGTGCGTCCGTCGCTGGTGGCAACGCGCTCCACGGTAATCATGGCGCGGCCCTCGCCGGTATCGCTGGGCGGCACGCGGCCCTTGAACTTGCGCGCGTCGTAGCGGCGGTTGCGGAAGCCCATCAGCGGGAACTCCGACACCACCATCTCATCGTCCTCTTCAAAGGCTGTGGTGTGACGCTTGAGGTCGTTGGTGCTCATGTGATGGATGATGCACCCATTCCAGCCCTCAGCCTCCAGCACCTTGTCCATGTTCTCGTCGGTAATCAGCACGCAGACGTGGCGCTGCTCGGCAATGCGGTCGGCCAGCACCTGCAGGTTGACGTTGTCGATGTTGCGCACGAGGCTGTCAGATGATTCGCGCAGGCTGTGAAGGGTCTGCCAGTTGTAAAATTCATCCAGAAAGACGATTTCAAACAGCCACAGGAGCGCCAGCAGCATGCCGGTAAACAGCAGAAAAGCGATGAACAGGCCGTTGCGTATGCCTGTTTTTTTGTCGCGCCGCAAAAAACGCCCCCGGAAAAGAGGACGTTTGGTTTGCAGATGTTCAAGCATCTTTTTCAAAACGGTATCCCACCCCTCGCAGCGTGGTGATATAGCGGGCATAATCCCCCAGCTGCTTCCTTAGTAATTTGATGTGCGTGTCCAGCGTGCGGTCATCGCCGAAGAAATCGTAGCCCCACACCTCGCTGATCAGCCGGTCGCGGGTAAGGGCGATGCCGCGGTTGCGCACCATGAAAAACAGCAGCTCGTATTCCTTGGGCGAAAGCTCCAGCTCCACCCCGCCGATGCTGACCTGACGGGCGGTGAAATCCACCACCATGTCGCCCAACTGCACACGGTCATGCACGGCGTTCTGGTCGGCTGCGCCAAGGCTGCGCTTGAGCACAGCGCCCACGCGCATCATCAGCTCGCGCGGCGAGAAGGGCTTGACCACGTAGTCGTCCACGCCCAGTTCAAAGCCGTGAATCTTGTCGTATTCCTCGCCGCGCGCGGAAAGGAAGATGATGGGCACCTGACTGGCTTTGCGTATTTCCCGCGCGGCGGAAAAGCCGTCCAGCTCGGGCATCATGATATCCAGAATGATCAGATCGCAGGGTTTCTGGCGGAACATTTCCACCGCCTGCATGCCGTTATCCGCCTCTTCCACCTCGTAGCCTTCAAAAACGGCATACTTGGCAATCAGCTTGCGGATTTTTTCCTCGTCATCCACAATGAGAAGTTTCATGGTTCCTGCCTTTCTTTACCGGCCCGCGTCACCGCTCCACAAAAGGCTGGCGGTGAACAGCTGATCCTGCGCCTGCGGACGGAAGTCCATCCTGACCATGGATGCAGGCGGAAAAAGCCGCTGCACAGCCTCCAGATCGCCGGTGGAATGAATGGGAGTGCCGTTTATGCTGACAATGCGGTCGCCGGAGCGCACGCCTGCGCAGTAAGCCTGGCTGTTTTCATCCACCGCCAGCACGTACACGCCCAGCTCGTCCACATGGTACGATGCCGCCACATTCTGATCGGTGATGTTGATGAGCACCATGCCGAACGGGCTGGTGATTTCCGGATTATCAGGCGCTTCCCGACGCAGCTCGGCCAGAAGAAGCACGGCGAGAAGAATGCACGCCAAAAGCACGGCAGCCGCCGCCTTTTTGATCCGGACGCGTCCGGTCTGCATGTTCATCGCCTCCTTTGCACCGATTACGCTCAAAAGCATATCCGGCACAAGTGAACAGCGGATGAACAGCGGCTGAAGGCTATCCGAAAGATGACGAAAAATCAATCCTCGTCGGTGTTTTCAAAGGGCAGGATGATGCGGTTTTCGCCCATCTCCCACAGCTTGTCCAGACGGTAGAAATCGCGCTCCTCCTGGTGGAACAGGTGCACCAGCACCTCGCCGTAGTCCAGCACCACCCAGCGGCCTTCCTGCATGCCTTCCTTGCGGATGGGATCGATGCCGGCCTCGGTCATGCGCTCCTCCACCTCGTCGGCCAGGGTGCGCACCTGAATGGTGCTGCGGCCAGTGGCGATGAGCATGCAGTCGGTGATGACAGTCAGATCCTTCACGTTGAGGGCAACGATGTTCTGGGCCTTCTTTTCGTAGAGAATATTGGCAATTTTGGTGACCATTTCGCTCATGTTTCAGGCTCCTTTATGTTTATTTTTCGGTTTTGACAATTCGCTTCAGCCAGTCCGCCACCTGCTGGGTGAGCGGATGGGGCGTGGTGTTCTGGCTGCGCACGTATTCCAGCGTCGACTCCAGCGAGTGCAGCATGGCCGCGCCCAGATTCACCTGCGCCAGCCTGCGCACCTCCTCCAGCACCGGATAGCTTCGGCGGGAAGGCTCGATCTTATCAGACAGATACACGATCATGTCCAAGGGCAGCATGCCCACCTTGCCGGTGGTGTGGCAGCGGATGGAGGAGAGAATGTTGGGGTCCGTCACGCCGTATTCCTTCTCTGCAATGACGGCGCCCACCGGGCCGTGCAGCAGGTTTCCGCTCTGCAGGGTTTCCTTGTCCAGAAGCAGGCGGTTGTCGCGCGCAATCTGCTGCATCTGCGCAAGAGGCAGGCACTTGGCGCAGTCGTGCAGGAAACCGGCCATCGCGGCCTGATCCTCGTCCAGCCCGTGTTTGCGGGCCAGTCCGCGCGCGGTATGCGCCACCAGCAGCGAGTGCACCAGGCGCTTGTCGCTGAGCGCGCGGCGCAGCCTGGGATAAAACGCCTTTGCGCCCGCCGGGCTGGCCTTCTGGCCGTAGAGGCCCATCAGGCGGATGTACTCCATCACCTGCGGCGGCAGCTCGTCCGGCTCCTCGCCGCGCTCCAGCTTTTCGCGCACTGCGGTGGACGAACCGGGGCTGGGCGGCAGGCTGAGGAAGGCAAAGGTCGCGCCGCGCGCTTCCAGCTCCTTCACGATGGGAAGCTGGCTGATGTCCTCGGACGTGCGGCACACCACCAGAAAGCGGCACAGGCCAAACACCTTGTCGGGCTTGCGCCAGTTGGGCAGATCCATCAGCGTATCCTCGCCGATGATATAGTCAAACGCCGTATCCGGCATCTGTTTTTGCAGCTTGCCAAGCGTATCCACCGTGTAGATCACGCCCTCGCGGTCCACCTCCATGCGCGATGCGGTGAAGCCGGGCATGCCAAACACGGCCAGACGGGTCATTTCAAAGCGGTCCTCCGCATCTTCCAGCCCGCTGCGCTTATGCGGCGGGTTGCCCGTGGGCAGAAAGATGATGCGCTCCAGCTTTTGTTCTCGCCTCGCGCCTACAGCCATTTCCAAATGGCGCTCATGGATGGGATTAAAGCTGCCGCCCATGATGCCGATGCGCTCCTTTGGCACGATGGTTCCTCCTTCCAGAAAGGGACAATCCCCCTTATACGTCATTATACAAGAAAACCGTCAAAAGGGGAATACTTTCCCGGAGGTGATTTTTCATGCAGAAATACCATCCCAAAACCCTGATGGCGCAGCTCAGCGACCGCATCCTGCGCGTGCTTGTCACCTGCGGGCTGGGCGTTGGCTGGTTTGTGTGGCTGTGGGGCGTGAGCCTGCCCGCGCTGTGCGCAGGCATGGCGCTGGGCGGGCTGATCTGGCTGCTGGCGCGGCAGTACGGCAAGCAGAGCACGCTCAAGCGCGAAAAGCAGATGCGGCGGATGATCGGCGGCGAGCTGGCGCTGGAAAAGCTGCTGACCGAAAACGCGCGTCACGCGGCATTTCAGGCCGCTCTGTGGATTGCGCCCAAATACCCGGTGGTGATGCTGCGCGCCATGGACTGGGGCGTGGAGGGCGAATACAAGGGCGAAAAGGTGCTGGTGCGGCTGATTGCCCAGCACCACAGCCAGCCTGTAACGGCGCAGCAGGTGGTGGAGGCGGTGCGCATGGTGAAGGCGCACCGGCTGGATCGCTGCCTGCTGTGCCTCACCGCACAGGCCAGCAAGGAGGCTGCAGCCTATGCGGCCGGGGTTGATCCGCCGGTTTTACTGATCAAGCGCGAGGAGATGATCGACCTGGCCGGGCTGTGCCATCCGGCAACGGATGAGGACCTGCGCCGCCTTGCGCAGCATCAAAAAACACGGCGCAGCGCACAGGAGTGGCTGGCCGTGATGCTGGACGCATCGCGCGCCCGCAGGTATTTCTGGTATGGCATGGGAATGAGCGCACTGGCGCTGATGACAGGGTTTCGGGTGTATCCCCTGCCCGCCCTTGCCTGCTTTGCGCTGTATGCCGGCTGCAAGGCGTATCCGCTCTTCTTACGCCGAAGCGCACGCGTTTGACAGGCGAATCCATGCTTCGGGCGAAAGCGCCTCGCCGCGGATGCTCTGCGAAATGCCCAGCTCGTCCAGCGCTGCGCGCAGCACATCGGTATCCACCGTGCCTTTCAGGGCATTGGTGAGGGTTTTACGACGCATGCCGAAGCCCGCCTTCACCATGCGCATGAGCAGCTTTTCGTCCTTGATGGGCAGGATGGGCTCGGTGCGCATGTCCAGGCGCACAAAGGCGCTGTCCACCTTGGGCGGCGGCGTGAAGCACTCCGCCGGCACAATCTCCACCAGCGTGGGCACGCACTTGAGCTGGCAGTGCACGCTCAGGATGCCGTAGGCGTCGGTGGACGGCGCGGCCATCAGCTTGTCCGCCACTTCCTTCTGAATCATGACGGAAATCTGCTTGATGGGCAGGCCGCTTTCCCATAGCATTTCAAAGATGGGCGTGGTGATGTTGTACGGAATGTTGGCAATCACGCAGAACCCCTCACCCAGCGGCTCGCAAACGCTGCGCAGGTCGATCTTGCGCACGTCGCCTTCCACGATGGTCAGGTTGTCCATGCCCTCGGTGCGCATACGCAGGAAGGGAATCACATCGTGATCGACCTCCACGGCAATCACCTGACCGGCAGCCTCGCACAGGCACTTGGTCAGCGTGCCCGCGCCGGGGCCAATCTCCAGCACGCGGTCTGTCTTGTCAACACCGGTGGCGGCCACCAGCGAGCGCAGCAGCTCCTCATCGTAGAGGAAATGCTGGCCAAGGTCGTGCTTGTAATGCACGCCGCCCTCTTCCCTGCGGCGGGCATTTGCAAATGATTTTTTCATGCTTTCTTCCCTTCGTCAATCTGCACCGTCTCGCGGCCAAAGGCCTCAATCAGGCTCTGCTGCGCGTCTGCGCGCACCGCGTCCATGCCCTTGTCGCCCACGTCGGGCTCGAGAATCGGCTCAAACAGGGTCGGTTTTCCGGCGATCTCGCTCAAAAGCGCGCCGATTCGCTCCTTGTGCTGCTGCTTGCTGAGGCGCGCATAGCTGAATTCCTTTTTATTGAATGGGATCAGCAACTGATACACATTGCCCTTTGCGCCGATGAACCGCTCCTTCTTGAGGATGGCGAATGTCGGCGGATCGTTCTTCTTCAGGTTGTCCAGAAGCGCGTTCCACACGCCCTGCTCGTCCTTGGGAGCCGCCGGAATGACGGGCTTGGCAGGCGCGGCGGGCTTGGCTTCGGTCTTGGCAGCCTTGGGAGCCGCCTCCACCTGCTGCACCACGGCCAGCTTGCCGCTGGCCAGGTCGTTTTCCATGACCTTGAGCTTGGCTTCCAGCTCGCCGATGCGCTCGAGGAGGGCGGATGCATCCTCGCTGGTGTTCTGCTCGCAGGCATGCAGCGCGGCGCTTTCCAGCCCGATGCGCGGGGTGGAGGCAAAGCGCAGGTCGCCTTCCGCCTTCATGAACAGATCCAGCATCCGCAGAAGCCTCATCTGCGAAAACTGCTCCGCCTGTTCGCGGTAGCGGGCCTCGTCCTCCTCGGTTACGTCGAGGATGGAGGCTGCATCCTGCGCGACGGCCTTCACCGTCAGCAGGCAGCGGCTGTGAGCGCTGAGCTCGCGCAGGAACACCTGCGGCTCGCGGCCGGAGCGCATGAGATCGTCAATCTTGCGCATCACGCCGCACTCATCGCGCACAGCCAGCAGGCGGAAGAAATCAAACAGGAATTCGCGGTCGCTGGAGCCCAGCATGTCGCGGGTCTGCGCGGCGGTGATTCTGCCGTCCTCCGCGCCCGCCACGCACATGTCCAAAATGCTGAACGCATCGCGCATGGCGCCTTCGGCCGCGCGCGCCACCATGCGCAGCGCCTCGTCCTCGGCCTCGATGTTCATATCCGCCAGCGCCTCGCGCATGCGCTCCACCATCAGGCTGGAGGGAATGCGGCCAAAGTCGTAGCGCTGCACGCGGGAGAGAATGGTGGCGGGCAGCTTCTGCGGCTCGGTGGTGGCCAGGATGAACACCACGTGAGCGGGCGGCTCCTCCAGCGTTTTCAGGAGCGCGTTGCAGGCCGAGTTGGACAGCATGTGCACTTCGTCGATGATGTACACCTTGTAGCGGCCAATCTGCGCGGGATAGCGCACCTGCTCAAGCAGCTCGCGCACGTCCTCCACACGGCTGTTGCTGGCAGCGTCCATCTCCAGGACATCCATGGTGGTTTCGTTCATGATGGCGCGGCAGGCCTCGCACTCGCCGCAGGGATCGCCCTGACTCGGGTTCATGCAGTTGATGGCGCGGCTCATGAGCTTGGCCATGGTGGTTTTGCCGGTGCCGCGGCAGCCGCAGAACAAATACGCGTGCGCAATGCGCCCCGCCTCAATCTGACGGCGCAGGGTTTTGACCGTGGCGGTCTGCCCCAGCACCTGCTCAAAGGTCTGCGGTCTCCACTTGCGATAAAGGGCCTGATATGCCATAATCCACCTTCCAAAACCGGAAAGGGCGCATACCCTCTCCATGATACCCTTCTATCATAGCTTTTTCCGCGCTCAAGGTCAAGAAAAAAGCAGGAGTTGACCAATTGGATACAGTATATAACAACATGCCCGTTTTTTACGAATGAAAGGTGGGAAACCCCTGTGACCATCCGTCAGCGTCAGGAGGCCGAAGAGCAGGCCCGTCTGTCCCCCTTTGCCGCCCTTTCGTGCGAAAGCGCAGGCCGCGCAAAGCCCATTGACGAGTGCGATCTGCGCACCTGCTACCAGCGCGACCGCGACCGCATCATCCACTGCAAAAGCTTCCGGCGGCTCAAGTACAAAACGCAGGTTTTCCTGTCTCCCATGGGCGATCACTACCGCACGAGGCTCACGCACACGCTGGAGGTTTCGCAGGTAGCGCGCACGCTTGCCAGATCGCTCCAGCTCAACGAGGACCTCACCGAGGCCATCGCACTGGGCCACGACCTGGGCCACACGCCCTTTGGCCACATCGGCGAAACGACGCTGAACAAGCTGATGCCCGGCGGCTTCAGGCACAACATCCAGAGCCTGCGCGTGGCCGAAAGGCTGGAAAACGAGGGCAAGGGTCTCAATCTGTGCATGGAAACGCTGGACGGCATCCGCAATCACTCCGGCGTGGACGAGCCCAAAACGCTCGAAGGCTGGTGCGTGCGCCGCGCCGACCGCATCGCCTACATCAACCACGACATCGACGACGCCATCCGCGGCGGCATCCTGAAGCCCTTTGAGCTGCCCAAGCGCTGCCTGAGGGTGCTGGGCCAGACACATGGCGAGCGTATCAACACCATGATTTCCGACATCGTCGATTTTTCCACCAACAAGCCCGTGGTGGAGATGAGCGACGAGGTGAGCCAGGCCAGCGACGAGCTGCGCGCCTTCCTGTTCACCTACGTCTACCACGATGAATGGCGCAAGAAGGAAGAGGCCCGCTGCGACTACATCGTAAGCGCGCTGTACGATCATTATCTCCGTCATCCCGAGCAGCTGCCTGCCGAATATCTGGAAATCCTCTACACCGAAGGCCCCGACCGCGCCGTGTGCGACTTTGTGGGCTGCATGACCGACCGCTATGCCATCGACCAGTTCACCGAGCTGTTTGTGCCCAACGCTTTTGACAAGAAGTGACGCGGGAAATGTCGGAAATTGTGGGTTCAAAGGCAGGAAACCCGCGGATGGCGGCGAATGAATAGGAATGGGTGAAGGAACAAATGGCCGGAAGGTACCCAGCACAATGGCTGGAAGAACTCAGGGCAAGGGCCGACATCGTCAAGGTTATCGGCTCGTACGTAACGCTGAAGAAGAACGGGCATAGATATGTTGGTCTGTGCCCGTTTCACAACGAAACCGCCCCCTCCTTTTCCGTGGACGGTCAGAAGCAGGTGTATCACTGCTTTGGCTGCAAGGCGGGCGGCAGCGTGATCCAGTTTATCATGGACATTGAGCGGCTCAGTTATCAGGAGGCGGTCGCGTTTCTGGCGGATCAGATGCACATGCCGCTGCCGGAAATGCAGCACGACCCCGCCTATGAGCAGCGCCGCACTTTGAAGGAGCGCATCTATCTGGCCAACAAGGCCGCAGCCAGGCTGTTCCACCAGCAGCTGTGGAAGCCGGAAGGCGCTCACATCCTGCAGTATCTGCAGAACCGCGGTCTTTCCGATGCGGTCATCCGCCGCTTCGGCATCGGCGCAGCGCTTCCCTCCGGGATGCTCGGCAGAGATCTCATGAAGGAAGGCTTCACCGAGGAGGAACTGGTGCAGGCCGGCCTCATGCTCCGGCGTGAGGGACGGGCCTTCGACATGTTCCGCAACCGCGCCATCTTCCCCATCATCGACGCCTACGGCAACGTCCTCGGCTTTGGCGGACGCGCCATGGGCGACGCGATGCCCAAGTATCTCAACACCTCCGATACCCCGGCCTTCAACAAGCGGTATTCCGTTTTTGCAGCCAATCTGCTGCGCAAGGCAAGAGGGCTCACGCGGGTGATTTTGGTGGAGGGATACATGGACGTGGTCGCGCTTTCCCAGTTTGGCGTGGAAGGCGTAGCCGCAACGCTCGGCACCGCACTGACCCCCGAACAGGCCAAGCTTCTCAGCCGCTTTGCGCCCGAGGTACATATCGCCTACGACGGCGACCGGGCCGGCCAGAAGGCCATTCTGCGCGGACTGGAAGTGCTGGAGGGCGCAAACGTGCCCGTGCGCGTGCTGGACATTCCCGGCGGGCTGGACCCGGATGAGTACATCCGCCAGGAGGGGCTGGAGGCATTCCAGAACTTAAAGCCCATCTCCGCCACCTATTACCGCATGCTTCGTCAGAAAGAGCAGCACGACATGAGCACCGAGGAAGGCCGCACCGAGTACGCCAAGGCCTGCGCCGCGTTCCTGCGCAATGTGAAGGAACCGGTGGAGCTGGATAACTACGTCAAGCGCCTTTCTCTGGAAACCGGCTTCAGCCGCGAGGTGCTTTTGCAGCAGATTGGCGTATCCGCCCCTGTGCAGCCCAAGGTGACAGCCCCGCGACGCGAGGGATTTGCCCATAAGGCAAAGCAGGCCGCCCAGGTGGACTGGAACGCGCGGACGCTGCTGGCAGTGCTGGCCACCGGCCGCCTGCCGCGCGACATTGTATCCCCCGAGGAATTTGAAGACCCCGTGCTTCGTTCCTTATGCGAGGCGCTGGCCAATGGCGAAAGCGCCGCAGCGCTCATGGAAACCCAGACAGACGACGCAGGCCGCGCCGCCGTGGGCGACATCCTGAGCATCAACACCGATCTGGACGACGACGGCCTGATGAAAATGGCCCGCGACTGCGTGAACAAAATGCGCAGACAGCGGCTGGAAAAAGAGCTGGACGCCATCCAGAACAATCTTGCCAACCTCAACGAGGCGGAACGCGCCAGCGAAACCCAGCGCGCCTTCCTGCTCACCAAACAACTGCTGGATTTGAAATAACCCCTTTTGCGCACTAGTAAGGAGTGAATGATGTTGAGTCAAAAACCGTCGCCGGAAGAACTCAAAGCGATCAAGCTGAAGCTCAACGAACTATATGAGGACGCCAAGTCCAAGGGCACCATCACCCGCGACGAAGTCGCCACCCATGTCATGGAGCTGGAGATTGACGCCGAGCAGATGAACAAGATCTACGAAACGCTCGAACAGCTGGGCGTTGACGTGGTATCGGAGTTCGATCCCGTTCCCCAGGAGGAGCTGCTGGAAGCCGAGCAGCTGGACCTGAGCGTGCCCGAAGGCATCAGCATCGACGACCCGGTGCGCATGTACCTCAAGGAGATCGGCAAGGTGCCGCTTCTCTCCGCCGAAGAGGAGATCGAAATTGCCCAGCGGATGGAAGAGGGCGACGAAGCCGCCAAGAAGAAGCTGACCGAAGCCAACCTGCGTCTGGTGGTTTCCATCGCCAAGCGCTATGTGGGCCGCGGCATGCTCTTCCTGGATCTCATTCAGGAGGGCAACCTGGGCCTGATCAAGGCGGTGGACAAGTTTGACTACCGCAAGGGCTACAAGTTCTCCACCTACGCCACCTGGTGGATCCGTCAGGCCATCACCCGCGCCATCGCGGATCAGGCCCGCACCATCCGCATCCCGGTGCACATGGTGGAAACCATCAACAAGCTCATCCGCGTTTCCCGTCAGCTGCTTCAGGAATACGGCCGCGAACCCAGCCCCGATGAAATCGCCAAGGTGATGAACATCAGCGAGGGCAAGGTGCGCGAGATCATCAAGATCGCTCAGGAGCCCGTATCGCTTGAAACCCCCATCGGCGAGGAAGAGGACAGCCATCTGGGCGATTTCATCCCCGATGACGATGCTCCCGCCCCTGCCGAGGCTGCCAGCTTCACTTTGATGAAGGAGCAGCTTCTGGATGTGCTGGATACCCTCACCCCCCGTGAGGAAAAGGTGCTTCGCCTGCGCTTTGGCCTGGATGACGGCCACCAGCGCACGCTGGAGGAAGTGGGCCGCGAGTTCAAGGTCACCCGCGAGCGCATCCGCCAGATCGAAGCCAAGGCGCTGCGCAAGCTGCGCCACCCCAGCCGCTCCAAGAAGCTGAAGGATTACCTTGACTGACGCTGTACAGAAACGCCGCGCGCCCATATTGGACGGGCGGCTTTCCGCCGCTTTGGCGCTGGCCCCGGACTGCCGTGTGTTTGCCGATATCGGAGCGGATCACGGCAAACTGAGCGCCATTCTGCTTTTGCAGGATGACAGCCGCCGTGCGCTGGTGGCCGATATCAGCGCGGCTGCGCTTTCCAAGGCGGAAGCGCTCATCAGCCGCATGGCGCTTGCCGACCGCGCCTGCTGCATTGTGGCCAACGGCCTGGACGCCATGGACCGCTGGCAGGGCGAAGCCATCGACACCGTGTTCATTCTGGGCATGGGCGGCGACACCGTGAGCGGCATTCTGGAGCGCGGCGCACGCAGGCTGCATGGCGCGGCTGTGGTGCTGGGCGCACAGACGGATCTGCCGCTGGTGAGAAAAACCCTGTGCCGCATCGGCTACCATATCTGCAGGGAAACCGTGGCCAGCGAATCCGGCCGCGATTATGTGCTGATCCGCGCCGAAAAAGGCGAAGCGCCGGAATACACCGAGGCGGAAATCCTGCTTGGGCCCGTGCTTCTCAGGGATCTGCCCGCAGGCTGGCAGGGCATGCTGGAGAGGCGAAAAAAACTGCTGGAGCAGGGCGTGACCGCCATGCGCCGTACCATGCTTGAAAAGGACGCTCAGCGCCTTGGGCTGTTTGAGCGCGAGCTTGGCTACATCGAACAGGCGCTCACCCGTCTGCGAAAGGACGAACAACCGTGAAGGTCAAACAGATTCTGGACTGGCTGAATGCCATCGCCCCCTTTGAAACCGCGGAAGGCTTCGACAATGTGGGCCTGCTGATGGGCGATCCTGCCGCTGAGGTGCACGAGGTGCTCTTTGGCATGGACGTGACTGAGCAGCTGGCGCAGGAAGCCATCGAACGCGGCGCGGAGCTGATCATCACCCACCATCCGTTCATTTTTCATGGTCTGAAGCGCATAGACTATACTGGCCCCCAGGGGCGCACCCTGTGCCGTCTGGCGCAGCACGGCGTGAATGTGATCGCCGCGCACACCAACTGGGATCAGGCCGAAGGCGGCGTGGGCGATTCGCTGGCGCATGCGCTTTCCCTCAGCGACGTGACCAGCCCCGATCCCTACATCCGTCTGGGCACGCTGCCCTCCCCCATGTCCGCAGCCGAACTGAGCGCGCACATCCGCGCTGCGCTGCGCGTGGAGCCGCGCTGCTATCCCGCTTCTGATACACCCATCACCCGCGTGGCCGTTGCCGGCGGCGCCTATGGCGAGGGGTATCTGGCGGCGCAGCAGGCCGGTGCGCAGGCCTATGTGGTGGGCGAGATTGCCCATCACGAAATCATGGACGCGCACATGCGCGGCATGACCATCTGCGACGCGGGGCACTTCCCCACGGAGCTGCCCGGCGTTGTGAATCTGTACATGCGTTTTCTGGCAGAGGCCGCCCAGTCCCAGTGGGACGCGCAGGCGCATCTGCATTCCCTGGCCCCGTACGCGGGCGCGCTTTGCGACCTGTAACGCGGCTTCCCCCACGAACCACAAGGAGGTACCCCATGGAACAGACCGAATTGCTTTGGCAGTATCAGCAGGCTGATATGGCCGCCGACGCGTTTGAACGCGAGATCAAGCGCAGCCCCAACCGCATCGCGCTGAAAAAGAACCGCGAGTTTTTGGTGGAGCAGCAGAACGCCGTCAAGCGCATGGAGCAGGAAGTGGCCGAGACCGTTGACCGCATCGACGTGATCAAGGTTGCCATCTCCCGCATTGAGGAGCAGCTGGCCGCTTTGCAGAGCCGCATGGAAAAGAATCCTCCCGCCAACCTGCAGCAGGCGCAGGAGCTGACCCGCGACGCGCAGAAGCTGCTGGGCACCCTGACCGACTACGAGCGCGAGATGAAGCGCATCCAGAAGGACGCCGCCGACCGCGAGCGCAGCGAGAAGGAAATCCGCGTGAAGTACGCCAAGGTCAAGGCCGAGTACGACCAGCAGAAGGTGGCCTACGAAGCCGAATACGGCGAGCAGATGAAGCAGCTGGAAGAAAAGCGCGCCGCTGCGCAGGAGAAGGCCAAGCTGGTGGATGCCGCCCTGCTCGAAAAATACGCGCAGGTCAAAAAGCACTGCGTGCCGCCCGTTGCGCGCCTGTACGGCGACCAGTGCGGCGGCTGCAACATGAGCCTGCCCCAGGTCACCCTGCGCAAGTTCAAGGGCGACAAGCAGTACATCGAGTGCGAAAACTGCGGCCGTCTCATCATCCAGTAACGTTTTTCACATGCTACGGGGCCGCTGCAGCTTTGCGCGGCCCTGCGCTTTTTTTCCAAGGAGGCTTGCACTATGAACATGGTATCCATCATTGAGAAAAAGAAGCTGGGACAGGAGCTGACCAAAGAAGAAATCGAGTTCTTCGCCTTTGGCGCGGCGGATGGCTCCATCCCGGATTACCAGCTGGCGGCGCTGCTGATGGCCATCCGCCTCAACGGCATGAGCCGTCAGGAAACGGTGCATCTCACGCTGGCCATGACGGCCTCCGGCGATGTGTGCGATCTGAGCGCCATTCCCGGCATTCCGGTGGATAAACACTCCACCGGCGGCGTGGGCGATACCACCTCCCTCGTGCTGGCCCCGCTGGTGGCCGCCTGCGGCGTGCCGGTGGCCAAGATGAGCGGACGCGGCCTGGGTCACACCGGCGGCACGCTGGACAAGCTGGAGAGCATCGAAGGGCTGAGCATCAGCCTTTCCGAGGATGCGTTCATCCGGCAGGTGCAGGAGATCGGCATCGCCATCATCGGCCAGACCAAGAACCTGGCTCCTGCCGATAAGACCCTCTATGCCCTGCGCGACGTGACCTCCACCGTGGACAGCCTGCCCCTCATCTCCTCCAGCATCGTCAGCAAAAAGCTGGCCAGCGGCGCACAGGGCATTGTGCTGGACGTAAAGACCGGCGCGGGCGCCATGATGCAGTCGCTGGAGGACAGCATTGAACTGGCGCAGACCATGGTGCGCATCGGCTGCGATGCAGGCCGCCGCATGGTGGCGCTGGTGACCGATATGGGCGAACCGCTGGGCAGCCACGTGGGCAACGCGCTGGAAGTGAAGGAAGCCATCGACGTGCTTTGCGGCCGCGTACAGGGCCCGCTTTTGACCGTGGCGCTGGAGCTGGGCGCGCGCATGCTGATGCTGGGCGGCAAGGCGGATACGCTGGAAGAAGCCAGAGAGAAACTCGTGGACGCGCTGGAAAGCGGACGCGGCCTTGAAAAACTGCGCCAGATGATCCGCGCACAGGGCGGAAATCCCGCCTGCTGCGACGACGTGGCCAAGCTGCCTCAGGCCCCGGTGATTCTCCCCGTGCCCTCCCCCTCGTCCGGCTACGTGCACCGCATGGACACCGTGGGCCTTGGCAACACCGCGCAGGCCATGGGCGCAGGCCGCCGCACCAAGGAGGACGTCATCGACCCCAGCGTGGGCTTTGTGCTTAACAAGCGCATCGGCGACGCCGTTGAAACGGGCGAAGCCATCGCCACCGTGCACGCCAAGGACGAAGCCAGCGCGCAGGCCGCCATCGCCGCCATCCAGCAGCAGGTCATCATCGGCGCTGAAAAAGTGCCTGCCTGCAAGCTCATTCACGCCTTTGTGACGGACGAATCCATCACCCGTTACTGACGGATGCCGAAAAGGCAAAATTTTCGTGTGAAAATGCGCTTTTTCTATTGACACAAAGGGCAATCTTTAGTAGAATAATCTTTGGCATCAATAGACTCCGCCAGCCCCGGAATGCTATTGTAACCCGGTGTGCATTTGCTGACCATCAAATGCCCCAAAGATACTCACAACCCCTTGAAGGAGGATACCAACTTGAATACGTACATGGCAAAGGCCTCCGACGTACAGCGCAAATGGTACGTTGTGGATGCTGAAGGCGTTGTTCTGGGCCGTCTGGCCAGCCAGGTTGCCAGCATCCTGCGCGGCAAGAACAAGCCCATCTATACCCCCCACGTGGATACCGGTGACTATGTGATCATCCTCAACGCCGACAAGGTTGTCCTGACCGGCAAGAAGCTTGATCAGAAGATCTATTATAAGCACAGCGGTTTCGTTGGCGGCCTGAAGGAGACCCCCTATCGCCGTCTGCTGGCTGAAAAGCCCGAGTTCGCTGTTCAGAAGGCCATCATCGGCATGCTGCCCAAGGGCCCCCTCGGCCGCAAGATGGCGAAGAAGATGAAGGTTTATACTGGCACCGAGCATGAGCATGCCGCTCAACAGCCCGAAGTGCTGGTCATCAAGTAAGGACGGAAGGAGCGAATTATCATGGCGAAAGTTGAGTACAATGCCGTTGGTCGTCGCAAGACGGCGATCGCCCGCGTCCGTCTGGTCGCCGGCGACGGTAAGATTCTGGTTAACAAGCGTGAACTGGACAACTATTTTGGTCTGGAAACGCTGAAGATGACTGCCCGTCAGCCCCTGGAACTCACCAAGGCTGGTTCTGACATGGACATCATCATCAATGTGCACGGTGGCGGTCTGGCCGGTCAGGCTGGCGCTATCCGTCACGGCATCAGCCGCGCGCTGATCAAGGCCAACCCCGATCTTCGCGACAGCCTGAAGAAGGCTGGCTTCCTCACCCGCGATCCTCGCATGAAGGAACGTAAGAAGTACGGTCTGAAGGCCGCCCGTCGCGCTCCGCAGTTCAGCAAGCGCTAATCTTCCTTTCAAGTGGGCTATTACCCATCCTTGCTTTTGCGGGGATGGGTTTTTCATTTTGCTTTAGTCTAAAACAAGGCCAGCACGTATTATGCCGACCTTGTTTTTTCGTTTTTCTCATAGCGAATCAGCAGCTGTCCGTCCTCCAGTGAAGAAATTCTGCCTGCTGCAGCCATTCCATACAGCGCAGCACTATAAGCTGCCTCTT
>JAQXJZ010000134.1 GCA_029009515.1 bacterium | reverse complement strand
CCAGGGGTTTACCCCTGGTCGTTTCAAGGGGGGGACAGGAGTCCAGAGGATCTAGGGGGGGCAATCGAAATCCCCCCCGATCCACTGGCCCAAGCGGAGCGGGCCCCGACGCACGCGCCTAACAAAGGCCGCAACGCGTGTCTCGGCCGTCAAGCCGTCAAATAATTCTCAAATCTCCACAACCCCCACCCCATCCCAAAACTCCTCCATCACACGGCTCACCGCCATGCACATGGCCTCATCCATCCGGGGTGCGGCCTCGCCGCGCTGCACGGCGCTCACAAACGCCGCCAGCTCCCAGCGTACGCCCTCGCCTTCCAGCTGATAAAAATACCGGCGGTTGTCGGCGGGGTTCTCATGCCTCACTTCAAAATAATCCGTCTTCCACCACGGCGCAGGCACGTACAGATAGCCCTTCGTGCCGGAAATGACCAGCTCGCCCTCGCTCTTCACGCCGTTGCCCACCTTGATGCTGGCCGCAGCGTGCGGATACACAAAATCCACGCGGGTGAAAGCATCCGCGCTGCTGCCTTCGTGGCGGGTGGTGAGGGCGCTCTTGCGCACCCAGCCATCGCCCAGCAGGCGCAAAACCGGCAGAAGCGCCGTGGGGCCCCAGCTGTGCAGGCTGCTCACCGGCTCCGCGCCGGGCTTGAGCAGGCTGGTGCAGGTGGATTCAATGTTCACAATCCGGCCGATGACGCCGCTTTGCAACAGCAGAATCATCCTCTCAAAGGCTGTGGCATACGCGGTTTTGAGCGCGGGCATGAGCAGACAATTCTTCTGCTTTGCCAGCTCGATCAGCTCGCGGCACTCGCGCACCGATGCGGCATAGGGCAGCTCGCACAGCACATGCTTGCCGCTGTTCAGCGCATCACGCGCCAGCCCGTGCTGCTGCGCGGTGATCAGGTACACCGCGTCGGCCTGTTCCATGGCCGCGTGCGGATCGCTGAACCATGCCACATCCGGCAGGCCATCCACGGGCGCATCCATGCCCGGCACGCACAGCGCGCACACCTCCAAGCCGTTTACGTACCGGCTTTCGCGCGCCATTTTGCCAAGCGCCGTCCACTCGGCCGCATCGCCGATGAGCGAAAGCCTCAGCCTTTGCTGATCGGCTCTCAGCTGCGTGGAGCTCACCGCCTGCGTGCGCTCCAGATACACCACCCTGCAGTAGGCGTTGAGATAATCAAACTGCCCCACCCAGTCCGAGCCGACGGTGAAGATATCCACATTCAGCCTGCGGATATCGTCAATCTTCTGACCCTCATATTCCTCAATGAGGATTTCATCGGCCAGCCCGGTCTGGCGCACGGCCTCCACGCGCTCCATCAGCGACTGCTGCACGTTGATCTTGCCGCGGCTGCGGTCAAAGTCGTCCGCCGTCACGCCCACAATCAGCCAGTCGCCCAGCGCTCTGGCGCGCTCCAGCAGCCGCACATGTCCATAGTGCAGCAGATCAAATGTGCCGTAGGTGATCACCTTCACCATGAAGGCAGCCTCCTTTGCTTACTCGCGCCAGTTGGCGTGCATGGGCACGCGCTTTTCAACGGGCGGCGGGGTCATGTAATCGCCGTACTGGCGGGTGAGCATTTCATCGTACAGGGCGCTCATGCGCAGCGTGGCCGTTTCAAACGGCGTGTCGATCATCTCCTGCGTGCACTCGGCGCGGTAGAGCACCTTGAGGCAGCCGAACTGATCGTCGCTGATGTGCAGCAGGCTTCCGTCGCCCCTGGCCACATGGCTGGATACCCAGCGGTACATGCGCAGCTTGCATTTTTTGCTGAACAGTTTGCCCAGCACATGCGTGCCGCCCAGCAGCACCTTGTCCTTCAGGCCAAAGCGGCTCAGATCCGTCTTTTCCTTCAGCATGCCCTGCAGCGTCTGAAGCATGAGAATCTTCATCTTCTGCTTCCAGCCGGTTTCGCTGATGGGCTCGTAGTGGAACAGATCCACAAAGGGGCGCTGGCCGTTGATGGGCTCGCGCGGCACCACGCGCGCCACCCACGTATCCTCCAGGCTGGTGGTATACTTTTCGCTCTTCTGCGGGAACACCTGCAAAAAGTGCTCCAGCGCCTCGGCGGTGAACACGATGTCCAGGTCGTCATCCCACGGGATGAAGCCCTTGTGCCTGGCCGCGCCCAGCATGGTGCCGCCCAGCAGCGAGTAGGGAATGTCCTCCTCGCGGCACACGCGGTCCACCTCCACCATCATTTCCAGCAGCATCCGGTGGATTTCGTACAGGCCGTAGGCATTATCCTGATAAGGCATACAAAAGTGCCTCCTTTACCATTCTGTTGTCATTGTAGCATCCGGCCGGTGACAAATCAAGTCAACCGCCTGCAAACGCAAAAAACAGACGGACCAAGCGCAAGATCCGTCTGTCGGCAAGGGAAAAATGGAGGAGTGGGGAGGATGCGCCGGGCTCCTCCAACCCGGCTTGAAGCCATCCGGCGCGGCCAGGGAACAACCGCGCTCCCCGGGTGACAATGTGAGAATACTGCATGAATGTGTGGAGAATGTGAAGAACAGGCGAAAAATTCCGTCTTCGGCGGAGTGAATGCTGCCTTCGGCAGGTGAAATCCACTGCGGTGGGTGAAATCTGCCTGCGGCAGGTGAAATCCGCTGGCGCGGATGAAATCTCCTGCTGAAGCAGGAGGATTGAAGTTAGAGGTCAGGATATGGGTGAAGGGCGAAGTCCTGCTTGCATCCTTACGTTTCAACGGATATAATGATAGCATGTTGATTTTTGCCCATGCAGGAATCAGCGCCCAACCAACGTTATGATGGAAGCGGAACCTTTTTTCTTCCGCGGAATGGAGTTATCCATGCAAAGAGTGAAACCCAAAATGAGCCGCGCCAGGGCTTATGCGCTTTTGATTGGCATCATTGCCGCGGCGGTAATCATCGTGTGGGGCGCAAGCGCGCTGTTCGGCCGCCATTCGTCCACCGGCCCCAGCGCGTCGCTGCTGCCCTGCCCCTACAACGAGGATATCTACGCCTTTGGCGAAAACGTGCTGTACTACGACGGCATGAGCATCCACTGCATGAGTTCCACCGGCGCGGTGCGCTGGTCGTTCCAGATTGGCGCGGACGCCGGGCTGCACTGCACCGACAAGGTGATTGCCGCGTGGGTGGGCCCCACGGTGTACATTCTGGATGAAAACGGCAACTCGTCCTACAACGACAACCTGGGCGAAAACATCCAGTTTGCGCGCGCGGGCAAGCAGTACATCGCCGCCGTGATTGGCGAGGATGATTCGCCCCGTCTGCTGGTGAAGGATCACACCGGCGCGCACATGGACGAGGAAGCCGACGCGTACAGCAACATGATCCTGCTGGACGTGGGCTTCTACGGCAAGGACGGCCAGTACATGTGGTCGCTGGCGCTGGACGTGTACGGCACGGCGGCCAACACCATCCTCAACACCTTTGAGGTTGGCAAGATGAACACCGGCGCCACCTCTCTGGGCGAGCCCATCACCTACGCCATGGTGTACGAAAACAGCCTGCTGCGCGCCATCAACACCCGCCGCATGCGCACCTTCAACGACCGCGGCAGCGAGGATGCATCCGCCTCCGTGCTGGTGTACGGCTGGCACTATCTGGACAGCGAAACCCCCGAGCGCGGCGACGCGATGATCCTGTTTGCGCCCACCTCGCAGGCGGAGAGCATCTTTGACATCCGCGAGCTTCGCGTGATCTGCGGCAAGCAGGACAAGCGCTACACCCTGCCGGATACCTGTATCGGCGCCAGCGTTTACGGCCGCCAGATCTACGCCGTCAGCGCCCATGCGCTCTACCGCGCCGGTCTGGGCGATCACCGCTTTACCGTGTTTGACCTGCCCATGGAGGAGCCCGCCACCCGCTACATCGGCACCCTCACCAATGGCCGCGCCATCCTCGGCTGCGGCGATAAGGTGTACGTGGTCACGCTGCCGCAGGGTTCCTCTTTGAATACCGAAAGGAGATAAGGGCTTGAACGTCATCGATATCATCGTCATTGCCGTCATCAGCCTGTGCGTGCTGTTTGGCGTGTACCGCGGGTTCATCCAGTCGGTGCTCAATCTGGGCGGCAGCATTCTGTCGGTGGTGGGATCGTTCTGGCTGTTCCCGCGCCTGAGCGACGTGCTCAGCGGCAACACCCAGCTCACCCGCCTCATCTCCACCTACACCGATTCCGGCAGCCTGCTGGGCGACCTGGGCCTGAGCAGCATGAATGTGAACGCGCTTTCGCAGGAGAACATCGCCTCCATCGTATCGCGCGCCAACCTGCCCTCGCCGCTGGATACGCTGCTGACCCACAACCTGAGCCAGAAGGTGTTTGCCCCGCTGGGCGAGCTGGCCACCAACGTGGGCGATTATGTGAACCAGACCATTCTGTCGGTGAGCATCAACGTGCTGTGCTTCCTGCTTTGCTTTGTGATCTGCTTTGTGGTTTCCACGGTGCTGATCAACCTGATCCGCGCGGTGTTCCGCTTTCCGGTGCTCAAGCATCTGGACTGGCTCATGGGCGGCGCGTTTGGCTTCCTGCTGGGCGTGGTGCTGTGCTTTGTGATTTTCACCATTCTGCCCTTGGCGCAGAGCATGCTGCCCATTCCGGAGCTGAATGTGCTGGTGGAGGAAAGCGCGCTGGGGCAGGTGTTCAGGAACGGAAATCTGATTATTTCGATTATGAATCGGAAGTTGTGAGAGAATATGGGAACCCCCATCGGTTTTCTTGACAAAGGCAGGGCGGCAATGCTATGCTGAGTTATCTTTGCACGGAAGAAGGTTACGCAATGAAACGCAGAATGTGGATGGCGCTGATGCTGGCGCTTGTACTCGTCCTGCCCTGCTTTGCCATGGCGGAGGACGAGGCCTTTGTGATCAAAAAATGGGACAGCTACAAGAAGCTGGCCGCTATGCTGGACGAGGCCGGCAAGCCCGCCGTGGTGGACATCACCAAGCAGGCCATCAGCCTTTCGCAGCTGGAGCAGCTGCACGCCGACTACCCGGAAACCCGGTTCCTCTACCGCCTGCGCGTGTTCAAGAAGAACTACCTGTGGGACTCCGACGAGCTGGACTTTGGCTGGAACGAGTTCAAGGACATGGACGAGATGATGGCCTATCTCCAGTATTTCCCCAACGTCACGTCCGTCAAGTGCCTGGGCAGCCTGTTTACCGGCGATGAGATGGAGCGCTTTGTGAATGCCTACCCGGACGTGAAGTACCTGCTGAAGGTGAAGGTGGCGCACCACCAGATCCGCACGGATATCACGGCGTTCTGCACCAAGCACGCCCTGTACACCGAAAACCGCCACGACGAAAACGACCTGTCCGCGCTCAAATACTGCCGCGATCTGGTGGCGCTGGACTTTGGCCACAACGCGGTGACCAGCCTGGAATTCCTGCGCGAGCTGCCGAAATTGCAGATCCTCATCTGCGTGGACAACCAGATCACCGACCTCAGCCCCCTGGAAAGTCAGGACGAACTGATGTATCTGGAAGTGTTCCTCAACGAGGGCGTGGAGGACATCAGCGTGCTCAGCAAGCTGCCCAAGCTGATCGACCTGCACATCGGCCAGTGCAACATCAGCGATGTATCGCCGCTGTTTGAGCTCAAGAACCTCGACCGCCTGTGGCTGCCCGGCAACCCCGTGAGCGAGGCGGACGTGCAGGCCCTGCGCGACGCCATGCCCAACACCACCATCAACACCACCGCGCTGGTTCACCCCACGGCGGAGGGCTGGCGGCAGAACCATCCCCGCTACCTCAAGATTGCCGAAATGTTCAAGAACGACAAGTACGTTCCCTTCCCGTAAATCAAAAGCGACCTGCCATGACAGGTCGCTTTTTTGCTGTTACGGAAGCAGTCCGTGCGCCAGCGCATCCAGAAGCTCATCCTGCTGATCGGCAAGCTTGCGTTCGGGATCGAACTGCACGGGCTTGCGCACGTAGATCATGTGATTGGCGTGATCGATGTACACGGGGTAGAACTTGAGCGGCAGCTTGAGCGTGCGCCATGCCATGGGCGCAATCTGCAGAAAACCCTTGTTGATCTCCATGTAGTGCGATTTGTAGCCCGACGGCTGCTGCGGGAAGATGATGAGGTTGTCGCCGTCCTTGAGATACTCGATGCTCTTGCGGAAGGTTTTGATCACCTGCATGTCGTGATGCACCGGCACGCCGGGCACAGTGTTGAGAATGGGCGGCAGAATGCAGGCGGCCAGATAGGGCAGCGTGGCGTTGTAGAGCGGCTCCAGTTTGCAGCCGGGCTCCCACCAGTAGTCCTGCCGCACATACGCCGGCACCTGCTTGGGGTCGGCCACGGCAGCGTTGAACCAGGGGCGGCTGGTCTGGCGCAGATCAAAATGCACGCACATATCCACCGGCCCCCAAACGCCCGCATGATTGGGACAGAACACGGCAGGCTGGCCGTCGAAAGGTTCCTCCCACACGGTCTGCATGTTGGGCGTGACCGCCTTGAGGAAGCCGCGCAGCATACGATAGGAAGTTTTCATTTGTGTTGCCATAGGTTGCGCCTCCGGAAAATGGATTACAGAATAGTTTAGCACATTTCTGGCGAGATGTGCAATGAAGACGCTGCGCTAAATTTAGAGTGTCATGCAGTTCTTAGTTTGTTGAGCTGACGAGGAACTGGCCACCTCATCACCCGCTACGCGGGAGCTTCCCCTTAAGCCTGTTAGTATACGAAAGCCGGATACCCCCCTGCGCTCAAGCGAGCCGCGACCCCTTCCGGGGAGCGGCGGTCTTCGATGCAACCCCAAACACTCCCACTCAAGCCCCTGCGCCTTCCCAAAGGAAGGCGCAGTCCGGGGTGCAGGGGCACTGCCCCGGCCTGCCTGGTTGACAAGGGGGGGAGGGGTGTGCTAACATGTTCGTAATAAGGGAAAGCGGAATATGAAAAAGGAAAGCGAGGGAGCGCTGTGAGTACGTTGACCCGCTTGAGAGAACTGCATTTTTCCACAACGGAAAAACGGATTGCCGACTTTATTCTGAAAAATGCAGATATGCTGCCCAACCTCACCATCAGCGAGGTGGCGCAGGCGTGCGACACCAGCAAATCGATGGTGGTGCAGCTGTGCAAAACCGCCGGTTATAAGGGCTATAAGGATTTGTGCAGCCAGCTGCTGGTGAGCAAGGCGCTCAACGAGCAGCGCGGCGAGGACTCCGAAGTGTACGAGGACGTGCTGCCGGGCGCTACATCCGGGCAGATTGCGCAGGCCATCATCCGGCAGGAGGTCATTTCGCTGCAGGCCACGCTGGATCTGGTGGACCCCGCGGCGCTGGACAAGGCGGTGGAGATCATCCGCCATGCCGACCGCATCCTGCTTCTGGGCGTGGGCGGCAGCGCCATGGCCGCCATGGATATGCACAACAAGCTCAGCCGCATCGGCCTCAACAGCCGGTTCAATCAGGACGTGCACTGCCAGCTGCTGGAAACCAGCGGACTGACGGATCAAAGCGTGGCGCTGGTGATCTCCTTCAGCGGCAAAACCAAGGATCTGATCGAGGCGTGCGAGCTCAGCCGCGAAATGGGCGCCAAGGTGATTTCCATCACGCGCCCGGGCAGGAACCCCATCGCCGATATCAGCGACGTCAACCTGCCCGCCGCCAGCGACGAAGGCCTGCGCCGCGTGACCACCATGAGCTCGCGCATCAGCACGATGAGCATGGTGGACGTGCTGTTTGCATGCCTCGCCAGCACCATGAGCGAGCAGATCAAGCGCCAGATTCAGCGCAATACCGAGATTGCCAACAGGCGCAGAAAGTGAGTAATGACCATGAAAAACCATGTGCTCAGCGGCATCGACAGCCTGCATGAGGTGGATGCGCTGCTCAAGGGCCGCCGCGTGGGCCTGATGACCAATCCCACCGGCATCGACCATGCTTTGCGCTCCACCATCGATATCATCCACAGCCGCTACCAGCTGACGGCGCTGTTTGCCGTGGAGCACGGCATCCGCGGCGATGTGCAGGCGGGCGAAAAGGTGGAAGGCAGCGTGGACGCCGACACCGGCGTGACCGTGTACAGCGCGTACGGCAAAAACAGCCGCTTCAACGACGAAATGCTCGCCGCCTTTGACGTGCTGGTGTTTGACATGCAGGACATGGGCGCGAGGTTCTACACCTACCTGTACAGCCTGTCCTACGCCATGGAGGCCTGCGCAAGGGCTGGCAAACCCATCATCGTGCTGGATCGCGTGAACCCGCTGGGCGGCGTGAAGCGCACAGGCACCATTCTGGATCTCAAGTACCGCTCCTTTGTGGGCGATTATCAGCTGCCCACGCAGTACGGCCTGACCATCGGCGAGTATGCGCGGTATGTGAAGGATTATCTGGGGCTGGACGTGGAGCTGACGGTGGTTGGGCTCAAGGGCTGGAAGCGCGAAATGCTTCTGGACGAGACGGATCTGCCGTGGGTGGCGCCATCGCCCAACCTCACCAACCTCGAAGGCGCGCTGTGCTACACCGGCACCTGCGTGTTTGAAGGCACCAATATCTCCGAAGGCCGCGGAACGACCATGCCGTTTCAGGTGATCGGCGCGCCGTTCCTCCCGGCGGCAGAGCTGGAAAAGCGCATGAACGCGCTGAAGCTGCCGGGCTTGCACTTCCGGCGCACGGCGTTCACGCCCACGTTCAGCAAGCATCAGGGGCAGCTGTGCCACGGCGTGCAGATGCATGTGACCGACCGCACCATCTGCAACAGCTTCCTTGGCGGACTGATGCTGCTGGAGACGATGCAGAAGCTGTGCGGCGATCAGGTGCAGTATCAGGAGGTCAACGGCTCGTTCTTTGTGGATAAGCTGCTGGGTACGGATCTGTACCGCACGGGCGCGATGAGCGCCATGGAGCTGACCGAGCATTTCAAAAAACCCATCGAGGCATTTACGCAGAAGGTGCAGACCTTCCTGCTGTATTGAGGAGGAACAGAAGTATGGCCATTTCCATCCGACCCTTTGAAAAGACCGACGCGGCATGGGCTGCGGGCGTGATGCAGCGCTGCTTTGACGCGGGCGAGATCCTCTACAAGCCGCTGAGTGCGGATGACATGCTTAGCCGCTTTTTCGGCGACGGACGCTACGCCTTTGTGGCGGAGGCAGACGGCGTGCCTGCCGGATTTGCGCAAGCGTCGGCGCTCACCAGCTTCCTGCCCGGGCAGACGCACGAAAACACGCCCCTGTTTCTCACGCTGGTGCTGGTGGATGCGCCGTATCGCAATCAGGGCGCGGGCACGGCGCTGGTGGAGCGCATGAAGCAGCTGACCACCGAGATTGGCAAAAAGCGCCTGAGCGTGTCCGGCAGCAATCCGCTGCATCTGGAGTGGTTCATCCCCGGCGCCAACGGCCACGATCACAACAACGCGCCCGGCGTGCATGAGGACGGCGCGGGCTATGCCTTCCTGATGGGGCGCGGTCTGCGCGATTATCATCACGAGGTGGCCATGTACATCGACCTGAGCACCTACCAGTGGAACCCCGAGCTGGACGAGCACGTGAAGGCGCTGGAGGCGGAGGGGATCACCACCGGCGTGTGGCAGGTGGGCATGGGCGAGGAATTTGACGGCATGTGCGACCGCGTGGGCAGCGAGTACTGGCGCAATGTGCTGAAGAAGGAAATTGCCGCCTGGCACACCGGCGAGCCCAACGACGACCCCGAGCACTGGCCGGACGGCCGCCGTCCGGAAGGCCCCAGACCCATTCTGACGGCGGTGAAGGACGGGAAGATTATTGGCTTTACCGGCCCGGTGGATAAGCAGAAGAGCGGGCGCGGATGGTTTACCGGCATCTGCACCGATCCTGAGTGGGGCGGCAGGGGCATTGCCACCGTGCTGTTCAACCGCCTGATGCAGGCGTTTGTGGAGGAAGGCGCGGCGTTTACATCGCTGTTTACGGGCACGGAGAACCATGCGCAGAAGGTATATCTGCGCGCGGGATTGAGGCCTGCGGCGAAGTGGGCGATTATGATTTGGGATGCGGAGTAAGAGAGAAAGCATGCGCTGGTTTTGCGGCGCATGCTTTTTTTCTGTTGTTTGTTGAGCTGGCGCGGAACTGGCCACCTCATTTTTACTCAGCAGTATTAGCCTGTTAGAACACGCAAGTGTGGCGTGCAGCCAAGTCCTCGAGCTTCCCCTTGAGGGGAAGCTGTCCCGGAGGGACTGATGAGATGTAGCCGCCGCAGCGGCGTTACCCCCTCGCTCCTCTTCCAGTCGAGCTGACGAGGAACAGGAGATGCCTCCGGCGGCCAGAGGATCCAGGGGAAACATCGAGGT
>JAQXJZ010000133.1 GCA_029009515.1 bacterium | reverse complement strand
CAACCCGAAAGAAAGATACACACAACTCACAGGGGTCCAGGGGTATCCCCTGGTCGGAGAAAGGGTCAGGGAGTCCAGAGGGTCTAGGGGAAACCTCGATGTTTCCCCTGGATCCTCTGGCCGCCGGAGGCATCTCCTGTTCCTCGTCAGCTCAACCGACAAGAGAACCAACCTCACGCGCGGCGAAGCCTGCGCAGGAACTCCTGCAAAACAGTGAACAAACATGTGGAAAATTAGGACATGGTAATTCACTATTTTCTGTGCTATAGTAGTAGCGTAGAAAAAGAGGAAAGCCTGCTGCAGAAGGATGCGGCGGGCTTTCCTCTTTCTCGGAGAGCATGAGCAGGAGGGTTGACGCTTTCGTTTGCAGAAATGTTGTATCACAAAACAGTGAACAAACATGTGGAAAACTAGGACATGTTAATTCACTATTTTCCGTGGTATAGTGGTACCGTTGAAAAGTGGATACCAAACCACAACCGAGGGAATGACCCGCCGAAAGCGGGCCGTTCCCTTTTTGTATGGGAGGGGAGAGGATGAAAGAGAAAAACATCAAGCCGGAAATGCTGGAGGCTGCCGCGCTGATGGCCGAAGGAAAAACCGCAAAGGACGTGGCCGCGCAGCTGGGCCGCGCCGAAAGCACCGTGCGCCGCTGGATGCACGACGACGCCGTGCGCTCCGCCTACCGCGAGGCCATCCTGCGCACGGCTATCACCGCCTGCGCCAAGGCGGTGCGAAGGCTGGAACGTCAGGTGGACGGCGAGGATGAATCGCTGGCGCAGCGAGCGGCCAAGGAAATGCTCGACCGCTTCGGCGATGCGGTGCTCAAGGAGGACGCGCACGAGATTGTGGTGCGCGTGGTCAACATGCCTGAGATCGGCATGCCGGAGGCGGCGGAATGAAGGAGTTTCAGATTGCCTACACACCCACCGCCAAGCAGCAGCTGTTCCACGCCTCCAGCGCGGATGAGGTGCTCTTCGGCGGCGCGGCAGGCGGCGGCAAGAGCAAGGCCATCGTGATGGACGCACTCTTCCGCTGCCTCCGCTTCCCCCGCACCCACGCCTATGTCTTTCGCCGCACCTACGGCGAGCTGGAGGATACCATCATCCGCGAGGCGCGCGACAGCTACCCGGAGGGCCTCGGCCGCTACAATGCGGCGCGGCATGAGATCGCCTTGCCCAACGGATCAGTCATCCACTTCCGCCACTGCGCGCACCGCGACGATATGTTCGCCTACAAGGGCGCGGAGATCCAGTGGCTGTACTTCGATGAGCTCACCAGCTTTGAGATGGAGATCTACGATTTCCTCAAAACGCGCCTGCGCGCCAAGAAAAGCTTGGGCGTGCATCCGTGCGTGCGCTCGTCCTCCAACCCCGGCGATATCGGCCATGGCTGGGTGAAAAAACGCTTTGTGGACGCCGCGCCCTACATGCAGGTGTTTGCGGAAACCATCACCCTGCGAAACGGCCGCAGCAAAACCTACCGGCTGCAGTACATTCCCAGCCTTGTCACGGAGAATCCCTACATCGGCGAGGATTACCTCTTCCAGCTGCAAAGCAAGCCCGCAGCCCTGCGCAACGCCCTGCTGCACGGCGACTGGAACGCCTTTGAGGGACAGGTGTTCACCGAATGGTGCGACCGCCCGGAGCATTACCGCGACCAGCTGTGGACGCACGTGGTGGAGCCGTTTGAGATCCCGCTGCACTGGCCGAGGTACCTGTCGTTTGACCACGGCTTTGCCAAGCCGTTCAGCGTGGGCTGGTGGGCGGTGGGGCCGGATGGCCGCGCGTACCGCTACCGCGAATGGTACGGCTGCGAGCCGGGCAGGCCCAATGTGGGCCTCAAGCTCACGCCCAGGCAGATCGCTGAGGGCATCATCGAGCGCGAAACCGTGGAGCGCGAAAACAACCTGCACATCATCCGCATCGCCGACCCGGCCATCTTCGACCGCTCAAGGGGCGACAGCGTGGCCCAGCTGATGGAGCCATCCGGCGGCAAGGCGGGCGTGTTCTTCCGCCCCGGCGAGCACAACCGTCTTTCGGGCAAGATGGAGCTGCACGAAAGGCTGCGCTTCGATGAAAACGGGAAACCCATGCTGCAGGTGTTCGCCACCTGCCGCGATTTCATCCGCACCCTGCCCGCGCTGCCGTACTCGCAGCGCGCCGTGGAGGATATCGACACCGACAGCGAGGATCACATTTACGATGAAACCCGCTACTTCCTCATGGCGCATCCCATGCGCCCAAAGGAAAAACGGGCTGAAAAGACCCAGTACAACCCATTCCGCGTCTACGGACGCTGACAAAAGGAAAGGAGACAACCATGACCGAGGAACACAAGACCCTCCGGGACGAGGCGTACAGCCGCCTGCGCATCTGGCGCGATGGCTGCCGCGAGATTCACGAGCGCGCCAAGGAGGCGCGAAAGATTCTGCTCATGCAGGATCCCCGGCAGGACGCGCTGACGGCGTCGCGCCGCAAGGACAAGCGCACCCTGCAATTGCACACGCTCAAATCCACCTTCAACAACTGCGTGGCCGATCAGATGGACAACATGCCCGAGGCCCTCATGATTCCCGAAAACAAGGCGCTGGCAGCCGTGGCCGAGGATCTGACCGACGTGGTGCGCTTCGTGATGGCGGCCAACCAGTACGAAAGCCTGCACCGCCGCCGCGTGGAGGACTGCTTTACCACCGGCACATCGGTGACGCAGGTGGCGTGGGACGGCGACATGGACGGGGGGAGGGGCAATGTGGCGCTCATCCGCTGGCCCATCGAGGCCTTCCTGTGGGACCCGGCGGCGGAGGATTTGCAGGACGGGCGCGCGGTGTTCAAGGTGAGCTGGCATCCCATGAGCTGGTTTAAGCAGCACTACCCCGAGCAGTACCGTGAAATCGGCAGCGATGAGGGCGAATACAGCGGCCTCGGCCTGTCCGATGCGCAGGACGAAAGCCGCCCGGCGGACGAGCCGCGCGCCATGCTCATCGAATACTGGTACCGCCTGTACGACGCGCGCCTGCGCCGCTACACCATCAACGTGGCCTATCTGGCCGGCGGCGTGCTGCTCAGCGATGACCGCGATGTGTATGCCCACGGCAAGTATCCCTTCATTCTGGATGTGTACACGCCCATCGAAGGCCTGCCCGTGGGCGACGGCATGGTGCAGGAGCTTGCGCCCATGATGCGCTACGTCAACCGCTATGCCAGCTACATCGACATGAACCTGCGCATGGCCAGCAAGGGCAGGCTGCTCGTTGACCGCAACGCAGGCCTCGACAAGGAAGCCCTGCTGGACTGGGAAACCGACGTGGTGGAAGGCGACCGCATCGACGCGAGCGCGCTGCACTGGATGCAGACCCAGCCCTTCACTGGCGTGGCCACCCAGCAGCTGATGCAATTGCAGGCCGACATCAAGCAGGACAGCGGCCAGAACCAGTTTGCCCGCGGCGAAACCGTGGGCGGCGTGACGGCGGCCAGCGCCATCAGCGCGCTGCAGGAGGCCGGCGGCAAGATCACCCGTCTGCGCACGCATGTGTTCAATCAGGGCTACCGCGAGATGGCCTCGCAGGTGATGTGGCTCATCAGCCAGTTCTACGACCGTCGGCGTGTGGTGTTCATCACCGGGCGAGAGATCAGCGCCAGCCCCGAAAGGCTCTTTGGCTGCACGGGCGACGAGCGCACCCTGCCCCCGCCGCCCTATACCGTGCAGGTTCAGGTGCAGCGGCGCAATCCGCTCCGCCAGCAGGCGCAGAACGATTTGTTCCTGCAGGCGTATCAGCTCAGCGCACAGGCCGGGCAGTATTTCCCCTTGAGCGCGCTGATTGAGCTGCTCAACGTGGACGGCAAGGAGCGCATCCTGCCCGTGCTGCGCGAAAACGAGCAGCTGCCCATGCAGCTGGTCAAAGCCGATCAGGAAAAGCAGGAACTCAGGGACATGTGCCAGAAAGCGGACTGGCTCATGACCCGCCAGCAGCGTGACGCGCAGAGCCAGCAGGAGCTGGTGGAAAAGCTGCTGCGCGAGCGCGATGAGATGGAGGAAACCATCCGCCGCATGCAGGCGGAGCTGGAAAACCGAGACAAGATTGAAGAAGCAGTGAAGGCATCTGAAGCCTGAGCTGCTTTTTTGATAGCCGGCAGTGCCGGCACCCAAATTTGATTCCCGGCCGGAATCAACCCAAAAACAAAAGGAGGTAACCCCAAATGGAAACCAATCAGAATCAGCAGATGATGAACAGCATGCTGGAGGAAGCCCGCCAGCAGATCCCCGCTCCTGCGGAGCAGCAGCCCCCTCAGCCTGAGGAACCCAGCCTGGAGCTGCAGCTGCGCGCCAAGGAGCTGATCACCCAGGCGCACACCATCCGCGCCATTGCCAATGTGGATGTGCTGGCCATCTACAACACCGATGTGGAGGTTCGTAGTCACATCCTGAATGGCGAGTGGGACTTCATTGACGTGTACAAGCGCATGAAGCCCGCCCGCAGCCTGCCCACGCCCATGCGCAGCGCCAATGGCGGCGCGGGTGTGATGAACATCAGCGGGATGGATGAAAACCAGTTTGATAAGCTCAATGCCATGCTCAAGAAGGGCATGAAGGTCGATATGGCTTATTGATTTGGATTCCCTTGCTGCTTGAGCGTAGGCGTGGCCCGCTCCGCTAAGGCCAAAGGGATGTCGGGGGGGACCCCGCACCGGTCCCCCCGAGACACCCCTTTGGAATCCCCGCCTCCCCCCTTCCCGCGCAAGGGGCAGAGCCCCTT
>JAQXJZ010000132.1 GCA_029009515.1 bacterium | reverse complement strand
GTGAAAGTGCTGTCCGGCTTCAGGCCGGCCTCGATCAGATCGCGCCCCATGACGGCAGGTTTCTGCATCAGCTCGCGATACTTGTCCAGCCTCTCCAGCAAAAACGCCTCGGAGGAATGATCAGGCACATAGGTGCCGGTGCCCTGCGCATCCGCCATGGCCAGCAGAATCAGGTCGAGCGGCTCCAGCGAATCATCAAAAAGATGGTTGGTGGCCTTCAGGCTGCTCTGATGGCGCGCCATGGTGTTGGGGCGCATGTGGTTTTCCACCATGTTGAGCACATAGGCAATCAGCTTCTTTTCGCCGGTCAGGCGGGTGAGCAGCTGCTCCACCAGCGGCAGGCCCTCCACCTCGTGCTTGTAAGCATGGATCACGCCGTCGATCTCCGCAGACGTGACGGTCTTGCCGATGTCGTGGCACAGCGCGGACATCATGAACGGGAAGGGCTGCACCGCGCGGTGGCGCAGCTGCGCCGCCTTGTCCAGCACGCACAGGGTGTGCGTCCACACGTCGCCCTCGGGGTGGAATTTGGGGCTCTGTTCAAGGCCGATGAGCGCTTCCAGCTCCGGGAACCAGTACGAAAGCTGATTCATCCGGCGCATCTCATTCCAGAAGATCGAAGGTTCTTCCGCTTTGAGGAGGGCTTTTTTCATTTCTCCCTCGATGCGCTCGCGGGACAGGGCGGACAGATCCATCGTGCGGCACAGCTCGATGGTCTCCGGCGCGGTGGCAAAGCGGAAGCGCGCGGCAAACTGCGCACCGCGCAGCACGCGCAGCGGATCCTCCACAAAGGACACGTCGTTCACATGGCGGATCAGGCCGTTTTGCAGATCCTCCCGGCCGCCGAAGTGATCCACGATCTCGCCAGTCAGCACGTCCTCCATCATGGCGTTGATGGTAAAATCGCGCCGGGTGGCTGCCTTCTTCGTGCCGATGAAGGGATCTACGCTGATGGCAAAATCCTTGTGGCCGCGGCCGGTGGCGTTTTCGCACCGGGGCATGGCGATGTCCACATCGTAGCCCTTCAGCGCATACACGCCAAAGCTCTCGCCAATCTGCATGCGGTGGCCGAGGGTATCCAGAATGGCCTCCAGCTGCGCAGGCGTTACGCCATGCACTTCAACGTCAATGTCCTTGTTCTCGCGCCCGAGCAGGCGGTCGCGCACAAAGCCGCCCACATAATAAACACGGCCGCCCTCCCGGGCGACCGTTTGGGCGAGCCTTTGCACCATTTGTTCTCTGGGTTCAGGCATCGGGTTTGTCTCCTTTGCTGCGGCTGGATCCGCGCACGTCTTTGGTGGCGTCAGCAGGCGACCACAGGCCGTACTGGTGATGGTTGCGCAGGCCCCTCAGCATCATCTCGCGCGCCGTGGGATAGCGGCGGCACAGCTCGTCCAGCAGTTCCTTCATCTCCTGGCGCTTGGTGTTGCCATCGGCGGGGCAGGACTTCGGCATCACGGGCAGATCCAGCTTCTTCTGCATGTGAATGACATGCTTCTCCGGCAAAAACACCATCGGGCGGATGACGGTGAGCTGGCTGCGGCTCATGTAGCTGCACGGGTGGAAGGTGTGGATGCGGCCCTCGTAGAGCAAAGACATCAGCAGGGTTTCCAGCGCATCATCGCGGTGATGGCCCAGCGCCAGCTTGTTGGCGCCCATCTCCTTGCAGGCGTCGCAGAGCATGGCGCGGCGCATCTTGGCGCACAGCGCGCAGGGGTTGGGATCCTTGCGGATTTCAAAGAGGATCTCGTACAGCTCGGTGTGCCGCACCATCAGGGGAATGTGCAGCTCCTCGGCCAGCGCCTCAATCTTCGAAGTGTCGGGTTTTTCCTTGCCGGTGGTCAGCATGACGGCGCACAGGTCAAAGTCCTGATGACGCACCATGCGGTACAGCGCCATGGCATGCAGAAGCAGCAGGCTGTCCTTGCCGCCGCTCACACCAACGGCCACCTTGTCGCCGGGCTGGATCATGCTGTACTCTTCGTCTGCTCTGCGGATGGATCCAAGCGTTGTCTTCATTGAATCCTCACTTCCGTTCCGTAATAGACCGTGTCTGCCTTGGCGGGATAGGTATCGGTGCTCACCTTGTCACGGGCGACGACCGCGCCGTTCTGATAGGTGACCAGATAGGCGTCCACCACATAGCCCTCACGGCCCTTGATGGTATGGGTTTCGTCCACATACTTCACGAAGGTGTGGTCCTTGTCCTCCTTCATGGTGGGCTCCACAGGCTTTTCGATCACCTGCACGGTCTGGGCTTCCAGCTTGTAGCTCACGCCCTCCAGCGACTTGCCGTAGATGCGCACCTCGCACAGGAGGTTGCGGCGGTTGGTGGGGCTCTTGATGACATGCGCCGCGATGTAGATGGGCGCGCCGGACTTGTTGCAGAAGGCAAAGTCAATCTCGCGGCCGCGGGTATCGCTCACGGTGGCGTCCATGCCAAGCTCCGTATAGCTGACGGCCATGGAGTGGGGCTCGCGGCTGGTGATGGTCATGCCGCTCTGGATGGCGGCCAGATACACCGTGGTGGATGCCTGACAAACGCCGCCGCCGATGCCCATGCTCTCTGCGCCGTACACATATTCCACCGCAGGCAGGAAGCCATTGTCCAGGCTGCGGCGGCCCACCACCTTGTTGAAGGAGAACTTGTCGCCGTCCTGAAGCACTATGCCGTTGATTTTGGAAAACGCGATGCGGATGTTCTGGGTGCGGTCCTCGCTGGAGGAGGAGGAAATGGGGGTCACGGCGCGATTGAGCAGCTGCACATTCTTGGACAGTTCCGCCACGGTGACCGTGGGATAGAGCGTTTCCGTCTCCAGCAGGATCTCGCCGCTTTCCAGGTTCTGCACCATCTGCAGGATTCGCTCGCGCACGGCGGCGGTATTGAGCTGCTGGCCGTAGGTTTCATACTGATAGGTGAAGGGGTTTTCCTCGTCGTCCGGATTGAAGGAAACGAGATAGGCGTCGGTGGGCGCGCGGAACGCGGCGCGCTCCAGCGTGCTCAGAATGGTATCGATGGGCGTGGTATCGGCGCTCTGCTCGGCGCTGGAGAAGGCGTTCTCCGTGGCCTTGGCTGCTTCGATGTCCTGCTTCATCTCAAAGATGTTCTTGCTGGCGTCGTGGCCCACAGCCCACGCGGCTTCCAGCGCGGCGGTGGGATCGAAGGAGATGCCCAGCGTCTGAGCGGTGATGTCCTTGTAATCGCCGCGTGCATTACGAAGGCGCACATACCATCCGTTCTGCTTCTGGTTGATCTGGTTCCACACCAGCTGGCTGCCTTCGGCCCAGGTCTTGCCGCTCAGGTCGATGCCGTCCACGCTCACGTTGTCCAGAAACACGCTCATGTAAGGACGCACGTCGCTCTTCGTCTTCCACACATACACGCCGGCGGCTGCGCCTGCAAACAGCACCAGCACCACGAGGATCTTGATCAGCTGCGCCTTGAAGCTGCTCTTCCTGCGTTTCCTCTGCGGAGGCTTCTTTTTGCCGGACGTGCGCTTTCTGGGCTGCTGGGGCTGGGGCGGCGGCGCGTACCAGTTATTCTGCTGCGGCTGATAGGGCGCTCCCTGCTGGGGCGGGCGGTATCCCTGGTTATACATGGCTGGTGGCTCCTTTGGTATTGGTCATTGGGGTGAGGGCGGTCAAAAGCGCGTCCATATCCTCGCTTTTGCGCTCCCATCCGGAAGGCAGGCGGCCCATGTGCACGGTGCTGCCGGGGTCGCCGTGGTAGTCGCTGCCGCCGGTTACGATCAGCCCGCACTGGCGGGCCAGCTGATCCAGCTGCGCGGCGGCTTTGGACGAGGCGGACGGATGCCACGCCTCCAGGCCGCGCAGGCCAAGCTCCTTCAGCGACCGGATCAGCGCATGCAGCGCTTCGTGCTCCAGCCCCATGCGCACCGGGTGCGCAAGGACGGTGAGCACATGCATGCGGCTGAGGGCGTCCACCGCATCGGCAGTGGACAGGAGTTTTCGGGGTACATAGGCCGGACGGCCCTGCGAGAGGTAGCGGTCGAAGGCCTGTTTGACGGTGTTCACGCAGCCCAGTTCAATCAGCGCCCGGGCGATGTGCGGGCGGCCGACGCTGGGGGAAGCAAGCAGCTCTTTGCGCTTTTCCTCCGGGATCACCGCGCCTTCCCTTGCCAGAAGGCGGATCATCTCCTCCGCGCGTGCGGTGCGCTCCTGCGCCATGCGGCTCAGAAACTGCTGCATGTCCGGCCCCAGCACGTTTTCGCCATAGCACAGGATGTGCGTGCTGCCGCTCTGCCCGGTCGAAATTTCCACGCCGGGAATGAGCGCAATGCCGCTTCCGTCCAGCGCGCTTTGCAGGCGGCTGACGCCGCCGGTACTGTCGTGATCGCACAGGGCGAGGATCTCCACGCCGGTCTTCTGCGCCATCCGGGCCAGCTCCTCAGGCGTTTTCACGCCGTCGGAGCAAGTGCTGTGCACGTGCAGATCCACCGTTCTGGCGCGGAAAGGGCAACCCGGTGCGTTGGCGCGGGCTGCCCTTCCAGCGGCTGTCAACAGCCGGTTCGTCATTTGTTTTCTCCGGGCTCGATGAAGGGCGTGTCATCGTCCTCCGCTTCGCCCACGTTCACGGCGGGCATGTCAGCGCCGTCGGTTTCGGGGGCGGGGGTGGGCTCGTCCTGCGCATCGGCAGAGGGGCTCACCTGCTCGGCTTCGGTCTTGGGCGGCAGTTCCTCGCCGTTCATGACCATTTCAAATTCCTTGCGGTTCAGCGTATCGCGGTCCAGCAGGTTTTCGGCCACGGCCACCAGCTTGTCGCGGTTTTCGGTCAGCAACTGGCAGGCGCGCTCGTAGCACATGTCGATGATGCGCTTCACTTCCGCGTCGATGGTGGCGGCGGACTGCTCGCTGTACTCACGGCTCTGGCCAAACTCCATGCCCACGAACACTTCCTGGTCGTTGCCCAGGTACATGGTGCCGATGGTATCGCTCATGCCCCACTTGGTGACCATGGAGCGGGCGATCTCGGTGGCGCGCTTGATATCGCTGCTTGCGCCGGTGGAGATATCCTCCAGCGCGGTGCGCTCAGCAGCATGGCCGCCCAGCATCATGGTGATGAGGGAGATGAGCTGATTGCGGCGGTAGCCGTCGTTTTCTTCACTGGGCAGGCTGAGGGTGTAGCCGCCGGCCTGGCCGCGCGGCACGATGGTGACCAGGTGCACGTCGTCGCAGTCGGGCAGCAGATGGCCGATGACGGCATGGCCGGCCTCGTGATAGGCGGTCAGCTTGCGGTCCTTCTCGGTCACCTTGTGGCTGCGCTTTTCGGGGCCCATCTGCACGCGGCTGACGGCGTCCACCAGCTCCTGCTGGCTGACAACCTTCTTCTTGCGGCGCACGGCCAGCAGAGCGCCCTCGTTCATCACGTTTTCCAGATCAGCGCCGCTGGAGAAGGGCATGCGCTTGGCGATGTTCTCCAGATCCACGTCGCTGTCCAGCTTCTTGCCGCGGCTGTGAACCTTGAGGATTTCCACGCGGCCTTCGAGATCGGGGTAGTTGACGGTGACCTGACGGTCAAAACGGCCGGGACGCAGCAGCGCCGGGTCGAGGATATCGCGGCGGTTGGTGGCGGCCATCACGATGACGCCTTCGTTCATCGAGAAACCGTCCATCTCCACCAGCAGCTGGTTGAGGGTCTGCTCGCGCTCGTCATGACCGCCGCCCAGACCTGCGCCGCGATGGCGGCCCACCGCGTCGATCTCGTCGATAAAGACGATGGAAGGAGCGGATTTCTTGGCCTGGTCGAACAGATCGCGCACGCGGCTGGCGCCAACGCCCACGAACATTTCCACAAAGTCGGAACCGGAGATGGAGAAGAAGGGCGCATTGGCCTCGCCGGCCACGGCCTTGGCAAGCAAAGTCTTACCAGTGCCGGGAGGGCCCACCAGCAGCACGCCCTTGGGAATGCGCGCGCCCATTTCGGTGTAGGCCTTGGGGTTCTTCAGGAAATCGACCATCTCCTGAAGCTCTTCCTTCTCTTCCTTGCAGCCGGCCACGTCGGCAAAGGTCACCTTATTTTTGCCGGGCTCCTGCACGCGGGCGCGGCTCCTGCCAAAGTTCATCACCTTGCTGTTGCCGCCGCCCTGACGGGCCATGACAAAGTACCACAGCGCGAAAGTGATAACCAGCATGAGGATGAAGGGCAGGAACTCCACGTACCACGGGGTGACAATGGGCGGGCGGTATTCCACGGTGAAGGGCAGATCGCTCACGCTCACTTCATCCAGCGCCTTGCCCTGCTGGTTGGCGGCCATCTGGCGCACGGTGTCGATAAAATCCGCGCCGATGGTGGTTTCAAAGTCGTATCCGCGCTCGGGGAAGTCCGTTTCGGCCACGGAGCCGTTGCGGTACAGACCCACCAGCGTGCTTCCGCGGATGGCCACGGCCTTCACATTATCCTCGCGGATGGCGGTGAGCAGCTGGGGATACTCGATGCGGCGGTTGACCTTATCGCCAAAGCCGCCGTTGAGCGCGAGCGCAATCGCGATAAAAGCCGCGATCAGCACCACGTAGCCCATAAAGCCTCGTTGGTTCTTCTTCAAAGTAAAAGTCCTCCTTGTATTTTCAATGCGCTTGAAAATGTTGTCGGATTGGCGCAAAACGTCCTGGCGAATTCAATTGCGCACGACAAAAAACATTATATCATAGGAGGGGCAGGAAATACAAAGGAATTTCGTAAATTCTCAGGGGGTTTTTGCTTTGGGCAAAACCTGTTATAATAAGTATCCATCATTCCTTGTTCAGGGAGGCTTCCCATATGTCCAAACGAAGCTGGAATCACTTTCAGAAAAAGGAGCCCGCGCCGTCCCGCGGCCCGGTGACCGGCTGCGATCTGGCCGATTTTTCCGCGCTTCTCTCCCCCTTCTGCCAGGATCCGTTCTGCCGCCTGCGTCCGCCTTTCTCCATGGAGGCAGCGCGCCTTTCGCTGGAGCTGGCCGACATGACCTACACGCTGGATCTGGACCCGTGGAAGGACGCGGGCTGGACGGATTTTTCCATTCTCATTGACGACAGCCTGCAAAGCGGCCTCACCCACTGGGAAAGCGGCGAAGGCCTGCGCGCGTTTGTCAACAAGTTCCGCATCATGCGCGCCAAGGTATCCCTGCTCGATCCCAACCCGGTTTCGCAGGTGCTGTCCGCCCTGCGCCAGCGCGAAAAGAGCGATACCGTGAAGGCCGTGTGCATGATGCACCCCGGCGAAAACGGCACGTGGCTGCTGGCCATCGGCTTTATGGGCACAGGCAAGCGGTTTTACGACTGGATTTCCAACTTCCGCTTCACCACGGAGGAAGGCTTCCACCGCGGGTTTTATCAGCTGTGCGAAAGCTTTGAATTAAACGCCGAAAGCATCGTGTTTCCCACGGCGGCGCAGGCGCTGGGTGTGGAGAAGCTGACGCTGGGCGAGGTATTTGCCAGCATGCGCAGCCTGCGTTCGCCCTTCCGCCTGTGGATGGCCGGGCACAGCCAGGGCAGCGCCGTGATGCAGGTGCTCACCCACCGGCTGATGACCGACTGGGGCGTGCTGCCGCAGAACATGGTGGGCTACGGCTTTGCATCGCCCACGGTGGCCACCGGGCGCTTCGTGTACGACCCGGCGGCCTATCCGCTGCACCACATCCTCAACAGCGATGATACCGTGCCGCGCATGGGCGCGCTTCTGCACCTGGGCATGTGCGAGGAATATAAATCCGACGAGGCCATCCGCCAGACCACCTACGGCTGGAGCATGGAGGAAGAGGCCGTGCAGCTGCGGGACGAGCTGGCCTTCTTTGAGGAGGGCATGACCGATATGCCCGCGGTGCTGATGTACACGACCGCCCTTTTGCAGTGCATGGCCGAGGAAAAAGGCGCGGACGGCCTCAACGACCTCATGACCAGCTGGTGGGCCATTCCGGCGGTGGACCGCGTGCTGTGGCGCGCAGGCGACCGCGCGATGGATCTGGTAGAGAAATTCAACGAGCATTCCCAGCAAGGGCACATTGCCCTGACCGGACGGCCGCTGGACGAGGACGCGCTGCGCACCCTGCGCGAGCGCATCCGCCCCATTGTGAAGCAGCATTCCGCGCGCAGCCTGTGGCACGTGCTGCTGGAATACGGCGCTGCGCCGCACCATCTCACGCTGCGCGACCGCCAGCAGGACGGCGCGTACGCCTACATCGTACGCCAGAGCGCACAGCAGCTGCGCCCGTTTGTGTGGATCAAGCAAAGCGGCCATCTGCCCCTGCGCCGCTATGCCGACTGGGACCCCGACGGCTGCACGCCGCGCAGCGCGCTGGCCATCGCCCGCCGCAAGCGCCAGCCCGCCCTGCCCGTGCACGGCAAGCTGCGCGTGAGCTACTCCGCCAGAAAGCTCTGAAAAAACACACATTTCTTTCCGCCATCCGCCAAAAGCGCGGATGACGGAAATTCTTTTTATACAAAGTTTCAAAAACCTGTTGACAATCTCCTGAAACCATGCTACTATGCTAACGTGTTAGCGCGATAAAGCACTAAAAACAAAATAGGAGGAAAAACCGATGAAGAAACTGTTCACTGTTGCCCTGATCCTGATGATGCTTGTGTGCGGTTTCGCTCACGCTGAAGATAACTCCGTGCAGGCCATCCTTGACAAGGGTACCTTTATCCTCGGTCTGGACGACAGCTTCCCGCCCATGGGTTTCCGTGACGAAAACAACGACATCGTCGGCTTCGATATCGACGTTGCCAAGGCCGTAGCTGCCAGGCTGGGCGTGGCATTTGTGGCGCAGCCCATCGCGTGGGACGCCAAGGAGATGGAGCTGAACTCCGGCAACATCGACTGCATCTGGAACGGCATGTCCATCACCCCCGAGCGCGAAGAATCCATGGCCATGACCTGGCCCTACCTGAACAACCAGATGGTGTTCTACGTCAAGGCTGACAGCGGCATCGACACCCTCGAAGCCCTGGCCGGCAAGACCGTGGCCGTGCAGAACGGCTCCTACGCCGAAGAACTGCTGAACGGCGACTACGCCGATCTGGCTGCCACCATGGACAGCGTCATCGGCTACGACGAGTACCTGACCGCGCTGATGGATCTGCAGCAGGGCGGCTGCGACGCCGTGCTGGTGGACCTGGTCGTGGGCGAATACAAGGTGACCGGCATGGGCGCTACCGATCTGAAGGCCGCCGTTGCGCTGTCTGACGACAACTACGGCATCGGCTTCCGCAAGGAAGACGTGGCCCTGCGCGACAAGGTGCAGGAGATCCTGATGGAGCTCAAGGCCGACGGCACCCTGGCCGAGATCTGCAAGAACTGGTTCACCGAAGACATCACGGTCGTTCCTTAATCGAATGCCTGACTGTGTATAAGACCGCCGGAGGTCACAATGGCCTCCGGCTCGCTTTTGTGTCATCCCTTACCAAAGGAGAAAGATCATGACCATTAAATTTTTCAACAATCCCGAGAAGCTGTGGAAGCTGGTCGGCCTCATGATTGACGGCGCCGGCACGACGCTGAGCATCTTCTTCCTTACGCTGCTTCTGTCCGTGCCGCTGGGCATGCTGGTGGCGCTGGGACGCATGAGCAAGCGCCGCATCGTGCGCGCGCCCATCAGCTTCTACATCTACATCATGCGCTCCACGCCGCTCATGCTGCAGATCATGTTCATCTATTTCCTGCTGCCCATGATTCTGCCGTTCCGCGTGGATCGCTTCTGGGCGGTCATCTTCTCCTTTGTCATCAACTACGCCGCCTACTTTGCCGAAATCTTCCGTTCCGGCATCCAGTCCATCCCCCAGGGCCAGTATGAAGCGGCCAAGGTGCTGGGCTACACCAAGGGGCAGACCTTCTTCCGCATCATCCTGCCGCAGGTGATCAAGCGCGTGCTGCTGCCGGTGTGCAACGAGGTGATCACGCTGATCAAGGATACGGCGCTGGCCTCCACCGTGGCTGTGGTGGACCTGATGACCGTGGCCAAAAAGCAGGTATCCTCGTCCTCGTCCATCGAGCCCTATCTTGTGGCCATCATCATGTACCTGATTTTGAACGGCGTGGCCGAGCAGCTGTGCAAGCTGGCCGAGCGCAAGATGGACTACTACCGCTAAGGGAAAGGAGGCTCCCCCAATGCTCAAGGCAACCAATGTTTACAAGGGTTTTGGCGATCTGCAGGTACTGCGCGGCATATCGCTGACCATCAACCCGGGCGAAGTTGTGGCCATCATCGGCCCCAGCGGATCGGGCAAGAGCACCTTTCTGAGGTGCCTTAACCAGCTGGAAACCATCGACCAGGGCGAAATCCGCCTGGATGACCAGGTGGTGTGCGGCATGCAGGGCGATCAGCTGGTCTATTCCGGCGAAGCCGCGCTGCGCCAGATCATCCTGCGCATGGGCATGGTGTTTCAGTCGTTCAACCTGTTCCCGCATATGAGCGTGCTGCAGAACGTCATCGACGCGCCCATCCGCGTGCGCAAAATGCCCAAAGAAAAAGCCATCGAAAAGGCCAAAGGGCTGCTGGCCAAGGTCGGTCTGTCCGACAAGGCGGATCAGTACCCCTTCCAGCTTTCCGGCGGCCAGCAGCAGCGCGTGGCCATCGCCCGTGCGCTGTGCATGGACCCGGATATCCTCTGCTTTGACGAGCCCACCTCCGCGCTCGACCCGGAGCTGACGCAGGAAGTGCTGGCCGTCATGCGCGATCTGGCCGAGGACAACATGACCATGGTCATCGTCACGCACGAGATGAAATTCGCCCGCGAGGTAGCCGACCGCGTGATCTTCATGGAAAACGGCGTCATCGTGGAGGAAGGCCCGCCCGAACAGGTCTTCAACTCCGAAAACCCCCGCACCCGCGCCTTCACCGGCAGATAAGATCAATTCAAGCAGCAAAACCCCCATCAACTGTCAGCCGCAGGCTGGTGTTGATGGGGGTTTTGCGTCTTAGAAAGCGCACAACAAACAAACGCAACCCGAAAGAAAGATACACACAACTCGCAGGGGTCCAGGGGTTCCCCCTGGTCGGAGAAAGGGTCAGGGAGTCCAGAGGGTCTAGGGGAAACCTCGATGTTTCCCCTGGATCCTCTGGCCGCCGGAGGCATCTCCTGTTCCTCGTCGGCTCGACTGGAAGAGAAGCGAGGGGGGTAACGCCGCTGCGGGGAACGGTGGCGCGCTTCGAATCTTTGATTCGAACCGTGCCATTTCGCCGAAGGCGAAACTGCCTGACCGCTTCGCGGGCAGGCAGCCCTTGTACACCTCATCAGTCCCTTCGGGACAGCTTCCCCTCAAGGGGAAGCTTGACGAGTTGGCTGCGCGCCTTGCTTGATTGTACTAACAGCTTGATACTGCTGGAAGGCGGTGATGGGATGGCCAGTTCCCCGTGCACTCAACAAA
>JAQXJZ010000131.1 GCA_029009515.1 bacterium | reverse complement strand
CTCTCCTCTCCAGCGACGAGCGCGCGTGGTACCGCGGCGAGCGCTGCTGGAATTGTGATCCGCCCCGGCGCACAAAGGTGCTTCAGGCGCGGATGAGAAAGTAATCCTTCCTCCTTTCGGGCGCTGCATGTCTGTTCCGCATGCAGCGCCATTTTGGTATGCTTCCTTTACAAAAGGACGATGTTCGTTGTATGATACCTATAGGAATGACGTGCAAAGGAGGCGCGCTATGCGCATTGCTCAGATCAACGTGGTCTCTTCGTTCAGCACAGGGCGCATTGCGGTGCAGCTGTGCCGTCTGGCCAACGCCGCCGGCCACAAGACGCTGCTGTGTCACTCGCGCGATCATGCGCCCTCTGACATTGCCAGCTACCGCGTCGGCAGCCGCGATCATGCGCTCATCCGCCGCATGCAGGCATGGTTTGCACGCCGGAGCAATCTTTTCTGCCGTCTGGCCGCAGGCGCGCTTGGCAAGCTGTGCTCCAGCCGTCTGAGCGTGATGGCCAACACCTACCTGCACATCGCGCTGGCAAGGCTCACCGACCGCGCGGGCTTTTTCAGCCGGGGCGCTACCCGCAGGCTGGTCAGGCAGCTCAGGCGCTTCAAGCCGGATCTCATCCACCTGCACAATCTGCACGGCTATTATCTGCATTTGCCCACGCTGTTCAAGTACCTCAAGGAGCAGGACATTCCCGTTGTGTGGACGCTGCACGACTGCTGGGCCTACACCGGCCACTGCGCCTACTACACCATGGCCAAAAACGCGCCTCCGCTTGAGAGCAAGCGCCGCCGCGCGCAGCAGGAGACCGTGGGCTGCGACCGCTGGACGGCAGGCTGCGGGAAGTGCGTGCTCAAGCGCAGCTATCCTGCCAGTCTCTGGCGCGATCAGAGCGCGCGCAACTGGCAGCAGAAGCGCGAAATGTTCTGCGGCGTGCCGCACATGGTGCTCACCACGCCCAGCGAATGGCTGCGCGACGAGGTGCTGCGCTCCTTCCTGAAGAACTATCCCGTCTATGCGCTGCCCAACGGCGTGGATCTGAGCGTCTTCACGCCCTGTGCCGACGGCCGCTACATGGAGGATGTGGCCCGCTCCTACGGGCTGGACGGCATTGGCGAGCGACGCCTGGTGCTCAGCGTAGCCGCCGTGTGGGACGAGCGCAAGGGGCTGGACGATCTGATCGAGCTGGCGGAAAAGCTTGGCCCTGAATACTGCGTGGCCGCTGTGGGTCTGGATGAATACCAGATCGCCGCGCTGCCCAAGAACACCGTCATGGGCGTGCGCCGCACCGGCAACGTCAACGACCTGTGCGCGCTGTACACCGCTGCCGACGTGTACGTGAGCACCAGCCGCGAGGAGACCATGGGCATGACGCTGGTGGAAGCGCTGGCCTGCGGCACTCAGGTGATCTGCTACGACGCCACCGCCATGCCGGAGATCGTGACCGTGGACGTGGGCGAAGTGGTGCCCGTGGGCGATACCGACGCGCTGGCCGAGGCTGTGCGCCGCCTGTGCGACAATCCCAAGTCGGATGCGGACTGCCTGAGCCGCGCGGAGGATTACGAATCCGGCCAGCGTTTTCAAGCCTACATCCGCCTGTACGAAAACATGTACCGCCACTCGCCCGCCTATCAGGACGCGCTGGAAAAAGCCGCGTACACGGATGACGAATAATGCTTGACACCATGGCATACACATGCTATGATTCAGTCGGAAACCCACATAGATGGCTTCTTCGGGGCAGGGTGCAAATCCCTACCGGCGGTATAGTCCGCGAAGGAATGATGGCTTTCATCATTCCCCGATCCGGCGAAATTCCGGAACCGACGGTGATCGGTCTTTTTGAGTCAAAGGCCAAAGTCCGGATGTGAGAAGAGCAGTCGCGCTATCTTTTTCAAGTACGTGATTGCCCCTGATGCACGATAAGCCATCAGGGGCAATTTTACTTGATGAAGGAGGATTTCCACATGACCAACCGTACCCGCAAATCCCTGCTCACCACCCGCGAGCTCTCCACCGTCGCCATCCTTGCCGCCATCGCCGCCGTGCTTTTCATGATTGAAATTCCGGTGGTGCTGTTTTACAAGCTGGATCTGAGCAGCCTGCCGGTGCTGCTGGGCGCGTTTGCCATGGGCCCTGTGCCGGGCACGCTGATTCTGCTGGTGAAGGCGCTGCTGGGCCTTCTGCACACCACGTCTCAGGGCGTGGGCGAGCTGGCTGACTTCATCATGGGCTTTGCCATGATGCTGCCCGCCGCGCTCATCTACCGCCGCATGAAGAGCCGCAGGGGCGCCATCGTGGGCATGGTGATCGGCACCATCGCGGCCACCATCGTGGCGGTGCTCACCAACATGTACATCATGATTCCCTTCTACGGCACCGCTTACGGCATGCCCATCGAGGCCATCGTGGGCATGGGTCAGGCCATCGTGCCTGCCGTGGACAGCGCGTGGAAGTTTGTGCTGCTCATCACCGCGCCGTTCAATATCCTCAAGTGGGTGGTCATCAGCGTGATCACCGGCCTCATCTACAAGCCCCTCTCCCCCATTCTGCACGGCCGCAAAAAGGCCCGCACGGAGGCGAAGTAAACCTTGACGTTTGAATCCAACAGCGCTGCCTGCACGCAGCGCATCGGCGCGGCGCTGGCCGCTCAGCTTCAGCCCGATGACGTGCTGGTCATGCTGGGCGATATGGGCGCCGGCAAAAGCGAATTCACCCGCGGTCTGGCGCGCGGCCTTGGCGTGAGCGGCTACGTCACCAGCCCCACCTTCACCATTCTTCAGGTGCATGATTCCGGCAGGCTGCCGCTGTACCATTTTGACTGGTACCGGCTGAGCGACCCGGAGGAGCTGTACGAGCTGAGCATGGACGAATACCTGCAAAACGGCGGCGTGGCCGTGATCGAATGGCCCAGCCGCGCGGAGGAAGCCGTGCCGGAAACCTATCTGGAGGTGGAGCTTTGCCCCACCGGCGACGACACCCGCCTCATCACCCTCACCCCTGTGGGCGGCTTCCGCACGCTGGATGAGGAGACGCTGCGAAGCGCCATCGACGAAAGGAACTGACCAACCATGAACATTCTTGCCATTGATACCTCCGGCCCGGTGGCCGGCGTGGCTGTTATGCGCGATGGAGAGATCGCCTACGAAGGCGCGGCGGTCAACCGTCTCACCCACTCGGTCAACCTCATGCCCATGGTGGAAGAGGCGCTGGGCCGCGCGGGTCTGGACGTGAGCGAGATTGACCTGTACGCCTGCGTGACCGGCCCGGGTTCCTTTACCGGCGTGCGCATTGGCGTGAGCGCGGTGAAGGGCATGGCGCACGGCGCTGAAAAGCCCTGCATCGGCGTGGATGCGCTGGAGGCGCTGGCCAGCGGCGTGTGCATGGCGGATGCGCTGCTGTGCCCCATTCAGGATGCGCGCGCGGGTCAGGTGTACGGCGCGGCCTTCCTGCCCGGCATGCCGCCGGTGCGCGTGCTTGACAACATGGCTGAAAAGCTGCCTGCCTTCATCGAAAAGGCGCTGGCCGTGGCCGATGGCAAAAAGCTGTGCTTCGTGGGCGACGGCGTGAAGACCTACCGCAAGGCCATCGTGGACATTCTGGGCGATCGCGCGGTGTTCCCGACTGCGCATATGAGCTATCTGCGCCCGGCCAGCGTTGCGCTGCTGGCCAATGAACGCAGCGCCGACGCGGTGGATTACCTCACCCTGATGCCCGTCTATCTGCGCGCGCCTCAGGCGGAACGCGAGCGCGCCCGCAAGCTGGGAGGCAACGCATGAGCATCATCTGCCGACGCATGACGCTTGAGGATGTGCCGCAGGTGCACGAAATCGAGCTGAAAACCTTCCACACCCCGTGGACGTACCAGAGCTTCGTGGACGAGATGACCACCAACAAGTGCGCACGCTACATCGTGGCCGAAGAGGACGGCAAGGTGCTGGGCTACGCCGGCGCATGGCTGGTGTTTGACGAGGGCCACATCACCAACATCGCGGTGGATGAAGCTGCGCGCGGCCGCGGCATCGGCACAATGGTCACGCAGGCGCTGATGCAGTACGCCGCCAACATGGGCGTGCAGTACATGACGCTGGAGGTGCGCAAGAGCAACCTGGTAGCGCAGGGGCTGTACAAGAAGCTGGGCTTCATCGAGCTGGGCGTGCGCAAGCGCTACTACGAGGACAACGGCGAGGACGCGTACCTCTACGTGTGCCAGAACATGCCGGAAATTGAAGAGGATTTTGAAGAAACGGTGGAGGAATGATCATTCTCCATCCATCACAAAAGCAGCGCGCTGATTGACTTTTCATCAATCAGCGCGCTGTTTTGTTGTGCAAATTATTTCTGCAGGTAGCCGCTCTTTTCCCAGAGCGTGATCCACTCCTTCAGCCTTTCGAGCAGGTCGGCGTTGCAGCGCGTCTTCTGCATCATGTCCATCAGCTGCACCACGGCCTCGCCGTTGGTGGTGGAGCCCAGCACCTTGCGGATGGAGCGCAGGCCTTCCTTCTGCTCTTCGCTGAGCAGCATGTCGTCCTTCTTGGTGCCGCTGAGCTGCAGGTCGATCATGGGGGTCATGGGATCGCCCATCTGCTGCGGGCAGAGCACCAGCTCCATATTGGCCGTGCCCTTGAACTCTTCAAAGATGATATCGTCCACGCGGGAACCGGTATCCACCGCGATGGTGGCAATCATGGTCAGGCTGCCTGCGTCGCGGGTGTTTCGGGCTGCGCCAAAGAAGCGCTTGGGGCGCACGAGCGCGGCGGGCGTGACGGTGTTGGTGAGCGGACGGCCGCCCTGATTGAGCGCGGACTGGTAGGCGCGGGTCAGCTTGGTGAGGCTGTCCAGCAGGATGACCACGTTGCGGCCCATTTCCACCAGGCGCTGTGCGCGCTCCAGCATGGTCTCGCTCACCCGGGTCTGGGTTTCCGGCGCATCGGCAAAGGTGGAGGCGAACACTTCCGCTTCCACGGATTCGCTGATCTCCGTCACTTCCTCAGGCGCGACGTCGATGAGCAGCATCAGCACCTCGGCCTCGGGGTCGTTGCGCTTGATGGCACGGCTGAGCTCGCGCAGAATCACCAGGCGCTCGCTGCCGGGAGGCGACACGATCATGGCGCGCTGACCAAAGCCCATGGGCGTGATCAGGTCCATCAGACGGATGGGCATGCACTGTTCATCGGCATTTTCCAGCACGATGCGCTTGTTGGGGTACACCGGCACCAGCTGATCAAAGGACAGGCGGTCGGCGTTCTCCACAGCTTCCTCGCCGTTCACCTTTTCCACCACCAGCAGCGCCGCGAACTTGTCGTTCTCGGTCTGCACGCGGGACTTGCCTTCCACGCGGTCGCCTGTGCGCAGGCCATAGCGGCGGATCTGCGCCATGGACACGTAAATGTCCTTCTTGCCGGGCAGCAGGGTCTTGCTTCGCAGGAAGCCGTAGCCATCGGGCAGCACTTCCAGAATGCCGCCTGCGGGCTCGGTGGGCGCGGTCTGCATCAGATCCGGCAGCTGACCGGCCTCCATCTGCTCGGCAAACTGCTGGTCGCGGCCGAGGCGGTAGAGGTTGTCGTTGTAGAAATGCTCGGCGGACTGCTGCGGCGGATAGCTGCGGGGCTGGTAGCCGCGGGGCTGATATCCGCCCTGCTGGTACTGATCACGGGGCTGATAATTGTCGCGCTGCTGGTAGCCATCGCGCTGCGGATAGCCGCCCTGCTGATACTGATCGCGGGGCTGGTAGCTGTCGCGCTGCTGATAATTATTGCGGGGCTGATAGCCGCCGTAGTTGTTCTGCTGATAGCCGCGGTTCTGGTATCCGCCCTGCTGATACTGATCGCGCTGGCCGTAGTCATTGCGGTTCTGGTAGGGCTGGCGCTGCGGCGCGGCACGGTAGCCCAGACGGTAGCCGTCCAGCGTGGGCGCGCTGGGCTGCTGAGGACGGGGCGCCTCCGGCTGCTGCACGGGACGGGGCTCCTCCTGCGGCGCGGCCTGCGGGCGCACGGGCTCCTGCACAGGCTCAGTCTGTTGCATGCGGGGCTGCGGGCCAAAGCGATTGGCGGGGCTGGTGGGGCGCTGCCACGCGGGCTTCTGCACGGGCTCGCGGTTCATGGCGGTGCGCGCCTGCCATGCCTGACGGTAGGCGGGACGATTGCCCTGATCCTGCGCGCCGTTGTTCCACGGGCGGTATCCGCCGGGCGCAATAGAGGTGACGTCCGCCGAAAGGCTGGCTTCCTGCAGGGTTTCCTCCGTGGGCTTGGCCGCCTCTTCAGCGGGCGCTTCCACGGCGGGCTGCACGGGCGCAGCGGGGGCGGATTCTTCCGTGCCGATGGCGGCGGCGATGCGCTCCACGATGCCGGCCTTGTCAATGCCGGCGCTGAGCTTCACGCCGTGCTCCTTGGCCAGCTTGCGCAGCTGGATCACAGTCATGGCTTGCAGTTCTGCGGTCTGCAAAGTAAACCCTCCTTCAAACAATCGAACGAGTCTGAAAATGCTTTGTCATCAGGGCTTGCGGGCAACGACCACATCGCGGTCCACAGCCTGCTCCACCCAGTGGGAAAAATCATCGTAAGGCGGCTGGGCGAGCACTTCCAGTCCTGCGTCGGACAGGATCTTCTCCACCTCTTTGCGCCTGAGTGTGTTGAGGTTAAACGAGAATGCCAGCGCGCCGCCCTTTTTGAGCGCCTTGACGCAGCCGGGCGCTACGCGCGCCACCAGCCTGCCAAGCGCCGACATGCCGCCGTTTTCCCTGGGGGCATGCTGCACGCCGTAGGGCAGGTCGCTGACGATGAGATGGCAGCTGCCGGGCTTGACCATTTCGGCAAGGCGCGCGGCGTCGCCGTTGAACAGATCCAGATGGATGGAGCGCCCTTCCTTCATGGCCTGTGCATCCGCCGCTGCTTCGTAGGTAATCAGATGCGCATTGCCGCCCTTGCTGAGCGTGTGGGACGATTCCTTCGTCCTGTGCTTGAGCATATGCAGCTTGAGGAAGCGCGTATAATACGTGCTCGCCTCCTGCAGCGATTTCATGTCCGTCTCCACGCCCACGGCGTCATTGCCCTCGCACATGGCGCAAAACAGCGTGGTGGCCTTGCCGCACATGGGATCCAGCACACGCAGCGGGCCTTCCTCATGGGCAAAGGCAGAGGCCGCCTTGGCACAGTGCAGCATCATGTACGTGAAATCTGCGTTGGTCTTGCCCTTGTACTTGAGCACATGGGGCAGATCATCCGGCAGAAGGCTCTGCACATTGCGTTCAATAGGCCTCAGCTGACCGTTTTCCATCAGTTCTGCTGCAAGGCAGATGGCCGAATGGCGTGAAATTTCACGCCACGCTTCGGTTGTCATATCATCCGTATCGAATACCAGAAATGGCTCGCCGCACAGCATTTGCCACTGCGGTTCAACATTTTCCATTCCCCATGCCGAAAGCATGCACTTCAATTCAATCATTGCCAGCTTTTGCAAAGATTGACGATAACGAACATTTGCATGCGGTTTTAACAACAATGCATAACGCACAAAGAAACCTCTTTCTGTTTCATCAAACGACAAATTCAATAAGCTGATTGGTCATCAGTTGAAGGTATTATAGCATAGCGTTTTTTGTTTTGCAAGAAATTTCACGCATGCAAACCGGCGTGTGGCTCATCGACCAAAGTACAGAAAAACCAAGTCCGTCCCACGATCCAAACTTGACTTTTCCACAAAAACAAAACCCCGTGCAATTTCTTGCACGGGGTTGAATGAACGAATGAAAATCAGGCTTCCTCGTTCTCCAGGGCAGCAGCGTAGGCTTCGATGTCCACGGCAACGGCTTCCTCGCCGTCATCGTACACAGGAGCTTCCTCCACCACTTCTTCCACGGGAGCAACTTCGGGCTCCAGCAGAGCGCGGATGGACAGGCTGATGCGCTTGGCTTCGGGATCGATGTTGAGAACCTTGACGTCCACGATGTCGCCAACGTTCACAGCGTCTTCAACCTTCTGGATGCGGGTGGCGGCGCACTGGCTGATGTGAACCAGACCATCGATGCCGGGCTCCAGCTCCACGAAGGCGCCGAAGGTGGTGATGCGGACAACCTTACCGATCACAACAGCGCCGGCGGGGTACTTCTCGGGGGCGAGATCCCAGGGCTTGGGCATGAGCTGCTTCAGGCCCAGCTGGATGCGCTCGCGCTCGGTGTCCAGGCTGAGGATCTTGACGTCCACTTCCTGATCGGGAGCGACGATCTCAGAGGGATGCTTGACATGAGCCCAGCTCAGGTCGGTCACGTGGATCAGGCCGTCCACGCCGCCCAGATCGACGAAAGCGCCGAAATCGGTCAGGCGACGGACAACACCGTGCACCACTTCGCCCTCGGCCAGCTTGGCCCAGGCTTCAGCCTTCTTGGCAACAGCTTCTTCGCGGACCACAGCGCGGCGGCTGGCCACGATGCGGCGCTTCTGCTCGTCCATCTCGATGATCTTGAGCTTCAGGGTCTGGCCCACGAACTCACCGATCTTCTCGACGTAGCGGTTGGAAATCTGGGAAGCAGGCACAAACGCACGGATGCCGTTGACGGTGCAGATGAGGCCGCCCTTGACGACTTCCTTGCCCACGCCTTCAACGTACTCGTTGTTGTTGTACTTCTCGACAAGCTCAGCGAAAGCCTTGCGGTTCAAGATGTTGCGCTGCGACAGGACAACGTTGCCTTCGCCGTCGTTAACCTTGACGACCTCCACTTCGATCTCGTCGCCCATCTGAACGCCTTCGTCCACCAGGTCTTCGCGCTTGATCAGTCCGTCGCTCTTGTAACCGATGTTGACGCACACTTCGTCCTCAGTGATCTGCACGACGGTGCCCTTCACGGTCTGGCCGGGTCTGATCTTGACCAGCGTCGCTTCCACGTCAGCCATAAAGCTGCTTTCCGCCTCCTCGGTGGTGACCTGGTCCAATACTTCCTTGTCAGTCATACGTGTGACTACCTCCTTAAGTGACCAATCCGGCGTGCTGGCGCCGGCGGTGATTCCAATGGATTCCGAATGGATATTTGCAAAGCCCGGCGGGATATCCGCCGCGCGCTCTACCATGAGGGTACGGCTGCAAATGCTTTTGCAGGTCTCGTACAGCTTGCGGGTGTTGGCGCTGTTCATGCCGCCAACCACCAGCATGGCGTCCACCTGCCCGGCCAGCTCTCTGGCTTCGGCCTGGCGCAGCGCCGTGGCGGTGCATATAGTGCACTGCACGGTCAGATCCTGAACGCGGGAACGCAGAACGGGCAGGATTTCTTCCCAGCGCTCGTTGGGAAAGGTGGTTTGCGATACCGCCAGCGCCCGCTCCAGATGCGGAAGCTTTTCCGCCTCCCTGCGGTCGTGCACGGTGTACACAGGACCCTGCGCAAACCCGATGGTGCCCACCACCTCCGGATGATCGCTCTGTCCCACAAGAATGACGGGCGAGCCATCCTGGCTGTAGCGGCCCACAAAATCATGCAGGCGGGCCACAAAGGGACAGGTGAGGTCGATCACCTCGTCCGCCGTACGCTTCAGCGCCTGCGTGACCTCCGGAGAAACGCCGTGGCTGCGGATGAGCACCACCCGGCCCGCGGCCTCCTCAACGGTGTGGATCACCGAAATGCCGATGGAGGACAAGCGCTCGATCACCTCAGGATTATGCGCCAGCTCGCCAAAGGAAACAATTTTTTTGCCTTCCTCCGCCGCTTTCACAGCGCCATCCACTGCACGACGCACGCCCATGCAAAATCCGGCATGACGCGCAACCGAAATTGGCATCGTCAATTCCTCCAAGCATATCAACTTCAACTATTCGCCGTGCAAACCGGTTTTCCCTTCTTTTTCGCCTGTAAAATTGCAAAAAAATCTTGCCATTTTTGCCATGAGCGAAATGGAATCAGCCCACACTTTTTTCGTGTTCCGCAACCATCTCGCGGTACACGCCGGCAATGCGCTCCATCACCGCGTCGCAGGCTTCCTTGTTGATGCCCCTGGCGGCGATATCCTTGATGGACACCGGATCGTGGAAGTACACATGTACACGGCGGAACAGGCCGGGACGGCGCGAGATGTAGGCCGGCAGCAGCTTCACGCCGCTGCGCAGGGCGATCATGGAAACGCCGGTTTCCATGTCCTGCATCACGCCCTCCTTGTGGCGGGTGCCTTCGGGGAAGATGCCCAGCATGTGGCCTTCCTTCAGGGTCTTGAGGCAGGCGCGCATGGCGGCCATATCCATGTTGTGACGGTCAACGGGGATCATGAGCAACTTTTCGCACGCCCATTTGACGAAGGGAACCTTCATCAGCTCCTTCTTGCCCAGGAAGCGGATGTGATAGCGGAACACCGGGTAGCCGATCATCATGGGATCGAACATGCTGCTGTGGTTGCCCAGGAGAATGCAGGGTGCATCCAGCTGCACGCGCTCCAGATGGTGATAGGTTACCGGCAGGAAGGTGTGGAACAGGAAGCCGAACAGGGCGCGGGCAAACTTGTACAGCGGCGTGAACGCCTCTTCGGGCTTGGGCATTTTGCCCAGCTTCAGGTTCACGCGGCGCACGATATCCGCCACCACCTGCTCCTGCGTCATCTCGGAGCTGTCCAGAATCTGCGCGTCATCTGCCGGGCGCAGGGGATCCACCTCGCGGTTCATGTCCTGATGATCGCGGGCGATGACGTCGGCAAGCACCTGCTCGTAGGTGGAGGGATCGCCCTTTTCCTGCAGCTCGGCAAAGCGGCGCTGGGCGCGCACTTCGGCAGAAGCGGTCAGGTAGATCTTGATGGTCGCGTCCTTGAGCACCACGGTGCCGATATCGCGGCCGTCCATCAGCACGCTCTGCTGCTTGGCCAGCTCCTGCTGGCGCGCCACCATGGCGCGGCGCACGCCCGCATAGCGCGATACGGTGCTGGTGGCCATGCTGATTTCCGGCGTGCGGATCAGCCCGCTCACGTCCTTTCCGTCCATGTAGGTATGCTGCGCGCCGCCTTCGTAGCGCACTTCGGGCATGGCGGTTTTGGTCAGCTCGCACAGCGCCTGCTCATCCTCGGGCGAGATGCCCAGCTGCAGGGCCTTCCATGCAAAGGCGCGGTACATCGCGCCCGTATCCAGATGCAGAATGTTCAGCCTCCTGGCCACTTCACAGGCAACGCTGCTCTTGCCCGCGCCGACCGGGCCGTCCATTGCAATGGTAAAAATCATCGTAATGTCCTTCTTTCGGGTGTGATAAGCATCCATCCTTTATTATACCATGCCCGAACGCAGCTTGCAAACGAAACGAATGCAACAAAAAAGAGCCACGTCCTAAGACGAAAGCTCAATGGAGTCCCAAAGTGCCGCTGTACCCGTTTTTTCACCCGCTATGTTAAGCAGGCCGGTTGCTCTACCATGGCTCTCTGCCTTCCCCTGGCACTGCAAGCAGCGGGGGCATGACATCCAACCAACGAACGCGAGCTCCGTTTGAGAAAATGTGGGTAAAAACAAGGCCCTGGCGCACACTTCAGGAACGCTCTGATAGATATTATAGTGAGGTGACTGGCCGGTGTCAAGGGAGAATTTTGTGCCGTTTTGTCCAGCATTATGTCGGATAATCGGCTTGTCCTGCGCCTGTCTGATCCGATAAACCAATCAGATAATCCGCTGTCACACCGTAGAACCTGCACAGCGTAACGAGATCCTCAATCTTCAGTTCCGCTTTTCCATTTTCAATATGACTGTAACCCTGCTGTGACTTCTGGATGACTTTGCCAACTTCAGCCTGCGTCAGGTCGTGATCCTCCCTGAGATCGCGCAGCCGCTGCCTGTAATCCATCCGTCATCACCTCACGGCTACGTTAGCATACTCATATTATGAGTATTGACTTTTACTCAATTTCTGAGTATAATTGATATACTTCCAAAAAAATCATAAGGAGGATGTTCCTATGAAAAAGGCATTGTCACTTGTTCTTTTCCTAACGATTCTTTTTACCTCTTCCCTAAGCTTGGCAGATGCGCAGGTTGATTTCATGCAATTCGCCTACAAACTTACATCAAGCACTCCCTCCAATTTCTTTATGTATCCATCTGGCATATGTTTTGGCGCAAGATTTGCTTTTAACAAATTAGTGGAAGATATCTTTGCAGACGAAAAAAGCCGTTGTGAGCAAACCGCTTCAAAACTGTTGGAATTTGAATATTCTCTTCTCGCCAATTCCGCCATCAGCGACTACTTTGGTGGCTTGCAAATTGAAGTTGATCTAACTCAACCCAGCTACATTGGTCGCGATGGCAACATCGTCAGTTGCTATGCCCAAGGCACCGATTGTGGCTACTTTACCCTCTACGATCTTACGACGCATCTCGTATACGCCGTTCCAATCTCCCCCAAAGTGCAAAAAAAGGTGGAAAGTGTTCTGTTTGAAAGATGCGCAGATGGATATTATGTAAACGAGCCTGAGACGCTAAAGGAGCAAATCGAGTTTCTCCGTGGGCTGTACGACGAAGCGTTGGCTGAATTCAACTCTCCTTCGTAACAAAAAACTTTATGCCTATTGATAACGAGCTACTGATCAGCTCTTATCCTCGTTTTGAAGAAGAACTCCAGAAAAAAACGAAGCACAGAACTTGCTTTTCTAACCTGACAAAAACACGTCTGCTGCAAACTTCTGCAACAGGCGTGTTTTTGCATTCATCAGACTTGCAGTTCCATGAGAAAGCACGCATGCGGGATGTATTGCCAAACTCCAAACGGTATGCTCTGTCCTTGCACATCCATCCCGTCCCTGCAACACAAGCGAGCCGGAGCACCCGCATGTGCTCCGGCGGTCTTATCCGCAGCCCCAAACAAAAAAGACCCGCGCACCCTTTGGGGTGCGCGGTATGCGGGTGCAGGGGCTCAGCCCCTGCTTACGGCTTCACGCCCTCCAGCAGTCCGTCTACCAGCTCAATGGCACGGCTCAGGCGCTGGGAGTAATCGCCGCCGACAACCACGATCTTGTCGCCGAAGCCGTGGTAGATGTACATGTTGAGCAGGCGGTCGTTGAGCAGCTTGCGCTTCTGATCGTCGCCGTTGAGGCGCTGGCCGTCGGCCACCCATTTCACGTCGGGCGTGAGATAGATGAGCAGGTCGTAGCGGTCGGCGTCGATGTACTTCTGCACCAGCTCGTTGCGGTGGCCCATGTAGAGCTCGCTGAAGTAATCGGTGTAGGTGGCGTCGGTATCGAAGAAGCAGACCTTGTTGGCCGTGCGCAGGGCGTGATAATCCTGCTCAAACTGCAGATGTGCAATGCGGCTGAAATCCTCGTCGGTGTAGATGGTTTCGTCGTTGCCCAGATAGTCGCGGGCGTAATAGCGGCCCACCTCTTCCGACCAGGAGGTGTTGTACAGCTTGGCCAGGCACTTCGTGAGGGTGGTCTTGCCGCAGCTTTCGGTACCGGCGATGAGCACCTTCTTGGCAAAGAAGGGACGCGCCGCGCCAAGGATGTAGTGCCAGTTGCCCAGAATGTTCTGGCGGATGTCCGTGGCGGAGA
>JAQXJZ010000130.1 GCA_029009515.1 bacterium | reverse complement strand
AAGCGCTGCGTTGGAAGCAGGGCCTGGTTTGTTATGCCCGGTTTTCAAAAAATCCAAAAGTTTTCCACATGCTTGAGGTGTAGTCAGCTTGTCCAGCATCAAAAAAGCTGCCGCAGAATTTTTGCGTTCTGCGACAGCTCCCTTGCTTTATGCTTTTTTCTTTGTCTTGATGGACGCAGCGTAGGCGCTGTTAAGCAGACCCAGCGCAGCGGAAATCATAAACAGGGTTTCAATGCCCAGCGTCTGCCAGATCCATCCGCCAAACAGGGCGATGAAAACGGTGATGATGTGGTTGATAGACACACCGGTGGAAATGGTGGCCTTCACCTCATCCTGATTGTCTGCCAGTTCCTGCACATACACGTTGGATGCCATGGAAGCCAGGGAGATTACTGCGTCCAGCACATAGTTGATGCAGCAAACGATAAAGGCAATCCGTTCCGGGAAAATGTGGTGCGCAAAACCATAGAAGAAGCAAACGATGACCAGAATCAGCGTATCTGCAACCATAACCGTTTTGTAGCCAATGCGGTCAATCAGCCGACCAACCTTGGGTGCAAAGAAGAAACACACCACAGCAGAAATGGCGAACAGCAGGCTGATGGTGGCTGCATTGGCGCCGTAGAACAGAATGAGCACATACGGACCAAAGGTGATAAACACCTGCTTGCGGGCTCCGTAGAAAACTTCAAGCATATAGTACTTGAAATACTTCTTGTTCAGATAGAATCGGCGCTTTGATTCGTCGGTCTTGCTTTCGCCGGAAATCCGCATGGAGAGCACGGCGCTCACACCGGCCAGAATGGCTGCTAACGCAAAGAAGAGCCTGTAGGGCTGATTTTGGGTAAGCAGCGAGAATGCCAGCACGATTACCAGATAGCCCGCGAGTGTGCCAATCTGGCTGAAAGAACTCTGCATACCCAGCGCTGCGCCGCCGCGCCCGGGCTTGGCATACTGCAGCGAAAGCGTATTTTTCATGCCGATCTGGATGTGTTCACCGAGCGAATAGGTGCAGATGGCAATCGTAGCCAACACCTTCACAGGGGGCAGCACAGCGTGCATGCCAAGACCAGCCAGCATAATGATTGCGCCGGCTTTGTACATGGTTTCGGCAGTGGCCATGTAAAACACGGCCAGAATAAACACGAGCGCCACGCCGGGCAGCTCGCGGAAAAATTCTGTGATGCCACGATCCATCTCGTTCATCTGGATGACTTCAGCAAGAAAGTTGTCCAGCATGCCTTTGTACAGACCATAGGAAAGGCCGGTAATCAGGATGGTGAGCAGAAAAGGTTTGAAGGTGGTGTTTTCTTTAAAGATATTCTTCAGGGATTGCAGCCATTTCATCCGAATCGCCTCGTGCTTCAAAATGTGGTGCGCAGCTGGCTTTATTATAGCAATGAATTGGACACAATACAATCAAAAACGCTGCAGAAAAAGTCTGCAGCGTTTTGAAAGGACGAAATTACACTTCGATGTTCACGCGCTGGGCGGCAGCAGATACGTAATCGTAGGCGGCCGCATACTCTTCGGCGGTGTTCATGTGCTCAAGCAGCACGGGCGCGTTCTTGGGCAGATACTTGTCCACAATGCGCAGGATGGCTTCGTAATCCAGCTCGCCTTCGCCGGGAGAGCACTCGGTGAGCAGGGTGGTGAAGGCTTCCAGATCCATATGGCTGTCCTTGATGTGGGTGCTCTTGATGTAGGGAGCTAGCTTGGCAAAGCAGTCCTCGATGAAAGTGTTGGAACCCAGATACCTTCTTGGGCTGCAGATCATGTTGACAAAGTCCATGTGGGCGGCAAAATGCTCACGGTCCACATCCTTGATCAGCAGCAGGTACACGTCGGGATCATCGGGAATCATCCAGGGCATGGGCTCGATGCAGTAGTAGGTATTGGTGGGATTGACGCTGTCGATGATATCGCGCACGCCATCGATAATGCGCTGATAGGTTTCCTCGGTATAGTTGCTGGGATCAGCAGCGTCCCACGCAACGGCGCTGGAAGTACCAACGATATTCACGCAGCAGGGAATGCCCAGCTCATCGGCCAGTTTCAGCTGACCCTTGGCATAAGCCAGCGCAGCGGCAGCCACTTCAGGATTGGGATCCATGGGGTTCTTCCACACGCCGATTTCAGCAATGGTCACATCGTGCTTGCGGCAGATTTCGCAGTACGCATCAATATCTTCACGGGAAGTGTAGCAGTTGAAGGGAGCGGTAACGGCCTTGAAACGGGACTTGATGAGCAGCTCTTCCCATTCAGCAGGAGTATTCCAATTACCAACAACAGTTCCGCCAAGTTTCATAACAGTATATCCTCCTTATTTTGTCATATTTTAAAGAAGAGAGTTGCCTTTATAATCGATATGCCAGCTGTCGCCCAGTTTGTTCTCCGTAATCAGGGCATAGAGCGACTGGGCGGTTTCGTCCGGTTCAATCTGGGCGGTGGTGCGGCCCATTTCGGTGTTCATGCGGCCGGGATGGACGGAATAGTAACGCACGTTCTTTGCGGTAAGACGCGCAATGCCCACTGCTTTGGCAGCTGCGGCTTTGCTCAGCGCATAACCGGGAATCCAGCTTCCGCAGTTGGCAAGCTCCAGCCCCTCCGAGGTAATGACCAGGAAGGGCGCGTCCTCGGACATGATGGGGGAGAAGTGCTTGATGGAGGCAATAGGGCCAATGGTATTGACGTCGAAGGTGCGGCGCAGATCATCGAGATTGGCATTTTCGATGGTCGTGATGCGGTCGGAGGGCATAATGACGCCGGCGACGTGAACCAGAGCATCCAGCTTGCCAAACGTTTCGGCAGCAAAGGCAGAAGCGGCGGCAATCTGAGCTTCATTTGTCACGTCCGCAGGAACGGGGAAAACAAGCCCGCTGCATTCGTTAGTCAGAGCCTGAAGTGATTCGGGAACAGTTTGTCCGAGATAACCCGCCAGAACCTGATGTCCGCTGCAAGCAAAAATATGCGTCAAACAAAGGCCAAGACCGCTGTTGGCGCCAATGACTGCAATGCGCATATGGAGAAACCTCCTGATCAAAATTGTGTGGATTGCGGATGAGAAAATACGGGATTCGGCGTTGTTTATTCATTATATTTCAGGAAGAAATGGTTGTCAACAACAAGATACAGGGGGATTCTTTGTCATTTTTTTTGCCATAAAGTAAATTTTCCTATTGACAAAAGGGACAAAAATGATTATAGTACTGACAACGGGATTTTGCAAAGAGCTGTAAACGATTACACTCATAAAAAGGGTATGGAGTTTGCAGTTCTTGTATACGGCCGTTGTAATCGATTACATTTGGAGGTGATGGGATGCCTACCATCTCAGATGTGGCAAAGCTTGCTGGCGTTTCAGTAGCCACTGTCTCCCGTGTAATCAACCAGAAGGGGAATGTGCTTCCCAAGGCTGAAGAGGCTGTGCGGAAAGCCATTGCAGAGCTTAACTACAGCCCCAACAGCATTGGCAGGAATCTGAGGCAGCTTAAGACCAACCGTATTCTGGTGCTTCAGCCCAGTATCATCAACCCGTTCTATTCCCATGTGGTGCGAGGAATTGATGCTGCGGCACATCAGGCTGGTTATCACATTATGCTGTCCGATACCAATTCCGATCCGGAACGTGAACGGCAGTATCTTGAGATGCTGGAGTCACATGTGGCGGATGGCGCCATTCTCACAACTCCGTGTCATTTGCCGGAGTATTACCGCGAGTTTGCTTCCCGATATCCTATGGTTTTCTGTACCGAAGACTATGGCGACAGCCCGATTTCTTCTGTCACCATGGATAATGTGGCGGCAGCACTTGACGCAACGCGGTATCTTATCAACCTTGGGCATACAAAGATTGCTTTTCTGTGTGTATATGGAAACAGGCATACCGTTGCCCAACGTTTGAAGGGGTACCAGCTTGCCATGCAGGAAGCCGGACTTGCAATACGACCTGAGTTTTTTGTAGAAGCTACGGCAGAAAGAGACGATCTTGCGGCCGGGGTAGCGCAGAACATCGTAAGAAAGTTTACAGCGCTTCCGGATATGCCTACTGCTATCTTCTGCACATCAGACCTGATCGGCATGGGCGCTATCAGAGGACTGAGGGAATGCGGCTTCAGCGTGCCGGAGGATATTTCGGTTTTCTCCTTCGACGATATTGATGCTGCCAAGCTTTACGATCCCATGCTTTCTACCGTGTACATTCCCAAGTACAAGATGGGAAGCAAGGCGGTTGAACTGCTTCTGGAGCGGATTCAAAACCCGGAATGCAAGCCCAGGCGCGAACTGGTGCAGCATGAAATCCGCGCCCGCGAGAGCACAAGGGCTCTCAATGCGGGCAAATAAGAACAGGTATTTGCCTGTCCGTGAAGCGGACAGCAAAAATAAGAAACAGGCGGTGTGTTTTATGGGCATCATCGAACCCAAGAAACTCTGTCAGATCACCATCGTGGTGAAGGATCTGGAACGCGTTGCCAAGAACTACGCGGAAATGCTGGGCGTGGAAATGCCCCCGATCGGTGTTTCTTCTCCTTATGAAGAATCCCACACCCGCTTCAAGGGTGAGCCCACTCCCACGGTTGTGCGCATGTGCAACTTCAACATGGGTCAGGTCGTTCTCGAGCTGCTGGAAACCGATGGATATCCCAGCACCTGGAAGGATTTCCTGGATACCCATGGTCAGGCTGTCCACAACATTGGCTTTATGGTCGATGATCGTGAAAAGGTTATGAAGTATCTTGAAGGAAAGGAGGGCACGGAACGTTTCTATGGTGAGTACCCCGGCGGCAACTACACCATCGTGGATACTCAGAAGGAATTTGGTGTCTATTTCAACGTAAAGTACGAGGAGGAGTAACACAATGAAGAAGCTTATCGCTTTGGTTCTGTCCCTGATGTTCGTACTGAGCTGCGCTGGCGCTATGGCCGAGAACAGCCCCTACGACTACAACCACATCAAAGAGCCCATCGACACTTCCGTGACCGGTGAATTCACCTACTGGTCCTGCTTCTCTGGCGACTCCCTGCTCCTGGACGAGTGGCGCGTTGACCAGTTCATGAAGGCTTATCCCAACGTTAAGGTTGACCTGCAGTTCGTGCCCGAATCCGCTGGTATGAACAACGGCAAGCTGATGGCTGCTATCGCTGGCGGCACCGCTCCCGATCTGGTCATCGCCGACAACTACTACCTGGCTTATGGCTTCGGCGCTCAGGGCATGCTGGAAGACATGACCCCCTACTTCGACAAGATCGATTACGCTATCGATGAGTTCATGCCTGGCTATTCCAACCTGATGACCTTCAACGATGGCACCTACCTGCTGCCCCAGGACTCCAACGTTATCTTCATCTACATGAACAACAAGCTGTTCGAGGCTGCTGGTCTGGATCCCGCTGTGGACTATCCCAAGACCATCGAAGAGCTGGATGCTCTGGCTGAGAAGCTGACCGTGACCAACGAGGCCGGCGAAGTGACCAGCTATGGTTACATCCCGTGGCTCGACAGCGGCGACGACGCTCTGTACTGGCCCTTCATGTTCGGTGGCAAGATCTACGACGCCGAGACCAACAAGCTGGACCTGGCTGCTCAGCCCGTTGTTGACTGCTTCAACTGGATGAACAAGTACGCTCAGAAGTATGGCGCCGAGAACATCAAGGGCTTCACCCAGGCTGCCGGCGGCCTCTTCTCTCCTGATCACCCCTTCTTCACCGAAAAGGTTGCCATGACCATGATCGGTAACTGGGCCACCAACGCTCTGCGCGTGTACGCTCCTCATGTTGAGTACACCGTGTGCCCCATCCCCGTTCCCGAAGGCGGCCGTGCCAACTCCACTCCTCTGGGCTCCAACGTTTTCGCCATTCCCTATGGCGCGAAGCGTCCTGACCTGGCTGCTCTGTTCATGAACTTCTGCATCCGCGCTGACATCAACGGTGCCAACTACGATGTGTGGCGTTCCATCCCCACCATCGACCCCGTGTTCGACGAAGTGTCCTGGACCATCAAGGGCGACCCCATCTACCTGATGGAGCGCGAGCTGGCTAACAGCCCCCTGTCCGGCCACCCCGGCCTTTGCACCGTGTCCACCGAGCTGAACACCGAAATGAAGGCTCTGCGTGACGACGTTATCTACAACAACAAGGATCCCAAGCCCCTCCTCGAGGCGCTGCAGGTCAAGCTGCAGGATCTGCTGGACAACCCCGTCTGGTAATCTGAACAGCTAACTCACTTTTCCCGCCGGGCGAAAGCCCGGCGGGAAACCTTCAATGACGGCACGCGTCAGAAAAAACGAAAGTGTGGTGTCCCTTCATGGCTGAGATCGTTATGAAAAAGCGCAAGAAGCAAATGACCAAGTCGCGTTTTTTTCAGGGCGTAGAGCTGACGATTCTCTATGTGATCCTGATTACGATGGCGCTGTGCTTCATCGTGCCCTTCTTTTGGCTGGTAAGTTCTTCCTTTAAGTATCCTTATGAACTGTTCGAGGTTCCTGTTCGCTGGATCCCCAGAACCATTCAGTTTGAAAACTATCAGAAGATGTTCACCATGATCCCGTTCTTCCAGTATCTGTGGAACACGGTCAAGATCGTGATCTGGAACGTGATCGGCTCTCTCATCTCCTGCTCTCTGGTTGCTTACGGCTTCTCCCGCCTGAAGTGGCCGGGCCGTGACAAGGTGTTCGTCCTTGTTCTTATCACCATGATTCTTCCCTTCCAGGTCACCATGATCCCTCAGTTCCTGATGTTTCAGAAGCTGGGCTGGGTTGGCACTCCGCTGCCGCTGACGGTGACTGCCTTCTTCGGCAACCCGTTCTACATCTTCCTGCTCAAGCAGTTCTTCTCTGGTCTGCCCGAGGAACTGTCTCAGGCTGCGCGCATTGACGGCGCAGGTGAATTCCGCATTTTCTGGCAGGTGTGCATCCCGCTGGCCCGTCCGGCGATGACCACGGTTGCGATCTTCTCGTTCATGCGCTGCTGGAACGACTACATCGGCCCCCTGCTTTATCTGACCAATAACAAAGAGTACACGCTGTCCATCGGCGTTCAGCTCATCCGCTCCACCCTTGACCCCAAGTGGGCAGAGCTGATGGCTGCCGGCGTTGTTATGGTCACTCCTGTTCTGGTTATTTTCTTCCTGATGCAGAAGTACTTCATCCAGGGTATCTCCATGTCTGGTATCAAGGGTTAAGGAGGTTGGAAACATGAAAAAGCTTAACATGAAGTCCAAAACCCGCGAAGCCCTGGCTGGTGTTGCGTTTACTTCTCCCTGGATCATCGGCTTCCTGATTTTTACCATCTATCCCATCTGCATGTCGCTGTATTATTCCTTCTGCTCCTGGCACGTTGTGAGGGGCGCAAGGTTTACGGGCCTCAAGAACTTCAAGACGCTGTTCTCTGACCCCAACTTCTATACTGCGCTGTACAACACCCTGTACACCGTTATTGTTGGTGTGACGGTTACCACGCTGGTGGCTCTGGCCGCTTCCATCCTGATGAACAACAAGAAGCTGAAGGGTCTGTCCTTCTTCCGCGTCGTGTTCTTCATCCCCACGCTGATGCCGCTGATCATCAACTGCATCCTGTGGATGTGGATTCTGCAGGCTGACATCGGTCTGATCAACACCCTGCTTGGCTACATCGGCATCAAGGGTCCCAAGTGGCTGGCAAGTCCGCAGTGGTCAAAGCCCGCACTCATCCTGATGATGGTCTGGGGCTGCGGCAACGCCATCATCATCTACCTAGCTGGTCTGCAGGACGTGCCGGAATCTCTGTATGAGTCTGCTGAACTGGACGGCGCCAACTTCTGGCAGCGCACCATTCACATCACTATCCCCATGATTTCCCCGGTTCTGCTGTACAACGTTGTCAACAACGTCATCGGCGTCATGCAGTGGTTCGCTGAGCCGCAGGTTATGACCACCGGCGGTCCTAACAACTCCACGCTGTTCTACTCCCTGTATCTGTATCAGAATGCATTCCAGTTCAACAAGATGGGCTATGCGTCCGCTATGGCCTGGGTGCTGCTGGTTATCTCTCTGATTATCATCATGGGTCTGTTCAAGGGCCTCGGCAGGTTCTCTGATCAGTAACTTCAATTGATACACCCGTAGAAAGGATGAATGACACATGGATAAGCCCATCCTCGGTACCAACGTTCTGACTCAGGTTGGCATTCTTGTTCACGATGTAGAAAAGGCTGCTCAGGATTACGCGGATTTCTTCGGCGTTGAGAAGCCCCCGATTTTCCAGACCGGTACGCTGGAAGAAGCTCAGACCCGTTACATGGGTGAACCCACCGAAGCTCGCTGCAAGCAGGCCTTCTTCCATGTTGGCCCCAATGTTGACATCGAGCTGATCGAGCCCGATCACAATCCTTCTACCTGGCGTCGTGACCTGGATGAGAAGGGCGAAGGCTTCCACCACATCGCTTTCGTCATCGATGGCATGAAGGCCATGAACGTGAAGCTGGAAGAGCTGGGCATGCCCCTGCTCCAGAAGGGCGAGTATCCCGGCGGCCGTTATGCCTATCATGACGCCAACCACAACCTCAAGCTCATCCTCGAGCTGCTGGAGAACGACAAGAAGTAATCTCTTCTATTATAAAAGATTATAAGGAGGACACATCCTATGATTACTGGTATCGCTCATGGCGCCGTAACCGTTAAGAACATGGAAGAATCCCTGAAATTCTATACCGAAGGCCTCGGCTTCACCAAGGTTTTCGAAATCAACAATCCCAAGGACGGCTCTCCCTGGATCGTCTACCTGAACATCTGCAAGGGCCAGTTCATTGAGCTGTTCTACGACGGCACCATCGAGAATCCCTGGAACGAGTCCCTGATCGGCTTCAATCACTTCTGCTACGAAGTGGATGACATCTATGCCAGCTGCGAAAAGCTGAAGGCTGCCGGCTACACTCTGGACATCGAACCCAACCAGGGCTGCGACTACAATATGCAGGCTTGGGTGACCGATCCCAACGGCGTCCGCGTTGAGCTGATGCAGATCGATCCTCGTTCTCCCCATGCCAAGTACATGTAAGGCAACTTGATTCGGAGGCGGCAGGGGAGTGAACCCTGTCGCCTCTGTTCCATTTCTGCTGCTATTTCTGGAGGATAACATGGAAAAAGTTTGTACCAACCGTATCGTGAAGGTTGGCATTGTGACGGACAATGCCGAGGAAACTGCCAAGAAACTGACTGAGCTTTTTGAGGTTGTGGAGCCCTACGATCACCACGAGCCCCCGGCCATTCCCTTCTCTTCCGAGCGTTATCAGCTGTACAAGGGCGAGCCTGCCAAGGGCATTCAGATGGATGTACGCCTTGTGTATCTCGAGCCCATCTACTTTGAGATCATTCAGCCCATCGGCGACGCTGCGAGCCCCTGGCATGATCACTTCAAGAAGTATGGCACCAGCGTGTGCTTCTTTGCCTTCTATATCAACGGCTTTGAAGAGCATATTGATTTCATGGGCAAGCATGGTTTCCCGCTCATCTTCAAGGAGGAGAAGGGCTTCGAGCGCTATGCATACTTTGACACCATGAGCAAGCTGGGCTTCACGCTTGAAATGAAGGAACGCATTCCGAAGCCCGCGGAGGAGTAAGCAGATGAAAGTGCTGATTACCGGTGCAAACCGTGGCCTTGGTTATGAACTGAGCCGTGTATATGCTGAAGGCGGACATGAGGTCTATGCCGGCGTGCTGGAAGCGGCTGATTACAGCGAACTGAAGGCGCTGAAAGAAAAGTATCCCGAACTGACGATTCTGCCCATGGATGTGACCAACCGTGAGCAGGTGATCGAAGCTGCGAAGGTGTGCGGCGAGCTGGATGTGCTGATCAACGTGGCGGGCATTCTGTGCAAGAGCGACCATACGCTGGCCATCACGGAGGTTGATCCTGCGGATCTGATGCTGGCGCTGGACGTCAACGTCATGGGCAACGCGCATGTGATCTACGCCTTCCACAAGAGCATTGTCAAGGACGGCTGGTTCATCGACATCACCTCTGAAGGCGGCTCTCTGCAGAATATCGGCACGGTGTTCCCCGCCTATTCTGTCAGCAAGGCTGCTGAGAACAAGATGATGGGCATCTTCCGCAAGACCGTGAGCGATTACCGCATCTACGCCATGCATCCTGGCCGCATGAATACCGAAATGGGCCGCCGCTTTGCGCAGATCGAGGCTTCCGAGTCTGCTGAGTGCATCTATGAACTGACCACCGGCAAGCGCCAGGTTTCTCCTGATGCCGACTGGTTCATCGATTATCACGGCGATCCCATGGAAGTGTAATTTCAATACGCTGCTGAAAGCAGGCTGACGGGCGCTGCCTGTCAACCTGCTTTTGCTGATGAAAGAAGGGTGTTTGAATGAGACCTCCCAAAGTGCGCACAGCCATTGTCGGCTGCGGCGTGATCAGCAATATTTACATCCGCAACCTGAAGCATCTGTTCAGCATCATCGATTTGGTCGCCGTGTGCGATATTCGCCCTGAAGCGGCGCAGGAGAAGGCCGAACTGTACGGTGTAGACAAGGTGATGACCATTGATGAGATTGCTGCTGACGAGAGCATCGAGCTGGTGGTTTGTCTGACTGGCCCTGCACAGCATTATGAAGTGATCAAAAAGATGCTGCTGGCCGGGAAGCATGTATACACTGAAAAGAGTCTTGCTGCTACGCTGGATGAAGCTCGTGAGCTTGTGAAACTGGCCAATGAGCGCGGTTTGCAGCTGGGCGTTGCGCCGGATACGGTGCTGGGTGCTGGTATTCAGACCGCCCGCAAGGCGATTGATGCCGGCCTGATCGGCCAGGTTACCTCCTGTCTGATCGTGCTGAACAAGGACCAGGAGCTGATGGCGGAAAACTTTCGCTTTATGCGTCAGCCCGGCGGTGCGCTGCCGTATGATATGGGGCCGTATTATGTGTCCGCCATGCTTTGTCTGCTGGGCGGCGTGACAGAAGTGCAAGCCTTTACGGCGCCGGGTATGGTGCATCGCAAGGAATTCCTCTATCAGGATGAGGATCCTGTGGACAGCTATGTCATTCCCGGTCCCGCTGTGATGATGGGTACGATGCGCTTTGCCAATGGCGTGCTGGGTTCCCTGCACATCAATGGTTCCACCATTCTGCCGGAACGTCCGGTACTGGCTATCTACGGTACGGAGGGCATCCTGGAGCTTGGCGATCCCAACCGCTTTGACGGCCCGGTTAAGCTCATCCGTACGGAAAACGAAGAATGCACGCTGCCCTTTACCCACGGTTACTGCGGTGTGCCCACGCTGCCCAATCCCACCGGCTTTGAAAAGGGCTATGGCAACCGCGGCGTTGGCGTTGCGGAAATGGCCTGGGCCATTCGTCAGGGCCGCAAGTGCCGCCTGAGCGGTGAATATGGTCTGCATGCCATGGAGATTCTCTTTGGTATGGAAGAGTCTTCCAAGACTGGCTGCACCATCAAGATGGATACGCCTGTTGATATCCGTCCGCTGCCTTCCGGCTATTATGACACCATCTTTGGCGGCTCTTCCCGCGCAAGCGCTGAACTGTCGCTGGTGGACTGAGAGGGGGAAAGACGATGCTTGGTCTGAATCTGTTTGGCCCGATGAACAACATCAAGCTTTCCCGCAAAGAGCTGTTTGCCTATCTGGCGAAGATTGGCTATACCGAGGTAGAGCCCTGCGTGTCTCTGATTGGCGCAGTGCATCCTGCGTTCTTCCTGCCGGAAGAACTGCTGGAGCTGAAGCCTTATGCTGACGAACTGGGCCTGAAGTGCGCCTGTGCACATGTCAACACCGGAGATCTGATGCAGAATCTGCCCAAGTTGGTGGCGTTTGCGAAGGAATGCGGCATGGAGAAGATTGTGCTGTGGGCTCCTTCGGGTCTGGACGACGCTGGCTATCAGAAAAAGGTTGACGAGTACTGTGCTGCTGCCAAGGCTCTGCAGGAAATCGGCTGTGAGCTGCTGTTGCACAACGGTTGGCCGGACATTGCTGAAAAGCGTGGGGGAAAGACAGCTTACGAATGGGTGATTGACGCCTGCAACGGCCTGGTTGGCATGCAGTTTGATGTTGGCTGGTGCCAGTTCGGCAAAGAAGATCCCAAGGTGATTGCTGCCCGTAATATCGACAAGATCCGTTCTGTTCATCTGAAGGATGTGCGCGGCACGCACGAAAACATGGATCCTGACCTGAGTAATGTGGGCCTTGGCACGGGTGAGGTTGATATCGAGTATTTCTCTGCCTTTGCAAAGGAACACGGACTGCCTCAGCTTGCTGATCAGGACCGCAGCGACACGACCATGGAAGCTGATCTGGAAGCAGCTGCCAAGCTTTTTGCCTGATGCGTTTTCGTCCCTTCTCAGAATCGCCGGTGAAAAAGCCGGCGGTTCTTTTCTGTTGTATGATGGGAACAAACACCTGTTTGAATGCTTGATTCTGAATTTTGTTCATTTTTGCTTGCATTTCCATGATAAATTTGGACGATATAGAGGACTGAATATATGCAATTTGGATGAAAGTTGTACTTTTCCTGCATGACAATTGCATTTAACTTCAATACATGATATTGTATCTGTACGTTATTCCAATCCCTAATGTTGCAAGGAGGAACCAGCATGAAGAAGATCCTGAGTATCTTGCTCTGCATCGCCCTGCTGATGGGTATGTGCATCGTCCCCGCCGGCGCTGAAGAAGCTGCTTACCGCACGCTGTATTCCGGCGAAATCACCACGCTCAACTATCTGACCACCGCCACCACCAACGAATTCGCCCTGGCTGCCAACGTCATCGACACCCTCGTCGAATATGACAAGTATGGCCAGGTGCAGCCCTCTCTGGCTGAAAGCTGGGAGTATGACGCCGCCAATCTGACCTACACCTTCAAGCTCCGTCAGGACGCTACCTGGGTGAAGGCTGACGGCACTGTGTACGCCAACGTGACCGCAAATGACTTTGTGTCCGCTGCCAAGTACATTCTGGATGCTGCCAACGCCTCTTCCACCGCCAACATCTTCTATTCTGTCATCGAAGGTGCTGAGGCCTACTATCTGGGCACCAGCACTCCCGAAGAGGGTCAGGAGCCCTATCCTGTCATGGATTGGGAGACCGTCGGCGTGAAGGCGCTGGACGATTATACCCTGCAGTACACTCTTGTCGAGCCCGTTCCCTACTTCCTGTCCATGCTGACCTACGTGTGCTTCATGCCCGTCAACGGCGACTTCCTGGCTGAGAAGGGCGCGGACTTCGGCGTTGCTACCAGCAATGAGAACATCCTCTACTGCGGTGCCTACGTTCTGTCCACCTTCGAGCCCCAGCAGAAGCGCGTGTACACCAAGAACGCTGCCAACTGGGATGCCGAGAACGTGTTCATTACCACCATCGAGCAGACCTACAACAAGGAAGCCAGCACCATCTCTCCTGAGCTGTACAAGCGCGGCGAGATCGACTCTGCCAGCATTGATTCCACCATCGCTGCCGAGTGGCTGTCCAACCCCGAAACTGCTGATCTGATCCACCCTGTGCGTCAGAGCGGTTTCTACACCTACTTCTACGCGTTCAACTTCGATCCTCAGTTCGACGCTGCTTATGAACCCGAAAACTGGAAGATCGCTGTGAACAACGAGAACTTCCGCAAGTCTATCTACGCTGGCCTGGACCGTGTGAAGGCTATGCTGATCACCGATCCTGACAACCCCGAGGCCATCATGTTCAACACCGTTACTCCTCCGGAGTTCGTCTCCATCAGCGGTGTGGACTACACCGAAATGGGCGCTCTGGCTCCCATCACCGATCTGGGTGTTGACACCTTCAACGAGGAAGCTGCTCTGGCTTACAAGGAAGCTGCCGTTGCTGAGCTGACCGCTGCCGGCGCTACCCTGCCTGTCAAGATCCTGATGAGCTACAACCCCGGCACTACCGGCTGGGCCGAGGAGTGCGTGGTTGTTGAGCAGCAGCTTGAAGGCCTGCTGGGCACCGACTACATCGACATCATCGTCGAGGCTGGCCCCTCTTCCGGCTTCCTGAAGGAAGTGCGCCGCTCCGGTAAGTATGCGCTGCTCAAGTGCAACTGGGGTCCTGACTACGCCGATCCTTCCACCTACACCGATCCCTTCTATGATGGCACCTACAACTGGCCCGAGAAGGCGACCGAGTACAACGACGAGAACGGCAACAGCATCTACTACGGTCTGGTGGACGCTGCCCGCGCCATCACTGACGACCTGACTGCTCGTTACGAGGCCTTTGCTACCGCCGAAGCCTTCCTCATCGAGAAGGCCATGATCATCCCCTTCGGTTACGGCAATGGCGGTTACACCGCTTCCCGCCTCAATCCGTTTGAATCCCAGTTTGCTCCCTTCGGTATCTCCAATGACCGTTATAAGGGCCAGACTCTGCTGGATTCTCCCATGAGCACCGACGAATATTTCGATGCTTATGACGCCTGGCTCGAGGCTCGCGCTGCGCTGGCTGAGGCTGCTGAATAAGAGACAAACGGACAACACGACAAATGGTTTACATCCGCCCGGGCGACGCTGTCGCGTCGCCCGGGCTATCGCCTTGTTTTCAGCATAGTGCTCAAAAGGTTGTGACGACATGCTCAAGTATTCTTTGAAGCGTCTTGCGTCTTCTCTCATCACGCTTCTCATCATTATCACCGTGGTATTTGTGCTTTTGCGCCAGATGCCTATTGAAGGTTATTTTGATAACTTTGAAAAGGCCGATGCGGCCACCATTCAGGCAAAACTGAATCAGCTGGGTCTGAATGATCCTATTCCCGTGCAGCTGTGGAACTTTTTGAAGAATCTGTTCCATGGCGATTTGGGCACCTCTGCGCGCTACAGCGTTGGTGCGCCTATTACTGATCTGATTGCCAAGAAGGCGCCTGTTTCCATCAAGCTGGGCGTTATGTCTATGGCACTTTCTCTGATGATGGGTATTCCCCTTGGTACGGCTATGGCTCGCAGCAAGGGTAAATTCTGGGATAAATTTGGTACGGTTTACATTGTGTTTATCAATGCTGTGCCTGCTGCTGTCTACTATATTTTTATTCAGATGTATGGTACCAGTGCGCTGAATATTTCCATGCTGTTTGACGAGGCAAAACCGGTTACGTGGATTCTGCCTGTGTTTTCCATGTCTCTTGGCAGCACGGCGTCCTATGCCATGTGGCTCAGGCGCTACATGGTGGACGAACTGAACAAGGACTACGTGCGCCTTGCCCGCGCCAAGGGCGTGAGCAGCAAGAAGATTATGATGAGCCATGTCTTCCGCAATGCGTTTGTTCCCATGATTCAGTACATTCCCACGTCTCTGCTGTATACCATCAGCGGTTCTATCTACATCGAATCGCTCTATTCCATTCCGGGCATGGGCGGTCTGCTGGTGGACGTAATCGGACGACAGGATAACCCGATGGTGCAGGCGATAGTGATGATCTACAGCTGCATCGGTATCGTCGGCCTGCTGCTGGGCGACCTGCTGATGGGCATGATCGACCCCAGAATCAGCTTTGTGAAGAAGGAGGGCGCTCGCTGATGCTTAGTATCAAAGATACCAAGAGCCAGAAACTTGAAAAAGCGCTTTCCGAGCAGCTGCAGAAGGAGCTGGATACCGCTCCTGTGAACGAAGACGAGCTGTTTGTACTGGCTGATTATGATGAAACCGCCGCTGAAAAGACGGGTTATTCCAACTATTCCTATTGGCGCAGCACCCTGCAGGTGTTTTTCAAGAACAGAGTTGCTGTTTTCCTGCTGATTGTCCTTGGCGCGTTACTGCTGTTTACGTTCCTGCAGCCCCTGCTGCCGGGCCAGTATCCCGCCAATCTGATCAACAACCATCCTCAGACCGGCAAGCAGCTTTCCAACATTGCACCCAGCTTCACCACTCAACTTGTGACGGCTCCTGCGGGCACGCAGCTTAATGCTGAGGCTGTGAAGGGGAATGACGGCTGGTATACCGTTGATAACGTACTCAAGAGCCTCAAGGCGCGCGACAAGTTTACCGTTATCGAGTACGGTGAAGAATGGTGCAAGGTTGAGTTCAAAAAGGTAACCGGCTATGTCAAGAACAACTTCCAGACCAAACTGAAGCTGCCTGATGATCCTACTGCCGTTCCTTATGAGAGCCGTTCCAATTTCCCGCTGAAGCTGTATATGCAGCCTGTTGATTACACCAATGATGGCACTGCGCTGTATGTGGAAGCGTCTCATCTTGAGCTTGGCGAGGATGGCATTGCTGTTACCGTTGACGATGCGCCTCTGCGTATTCTGCCTTCTGAGCATGCGTTCTGGTTTGGCACCAACAACATTGGTCAGGACCTGTGGTCCCGCGTATGGAGCGGTACCCGCACCAGTCTGCTGATTGGCTTCATTGTTGCGTTTGTGGAAGCGGTTGTTGGTATCCTGGTTGGTGTGCTGTGGGGTTATGTGCGCAAACTGGACCGTCTGCTGACGGAAGTGTACAACGTCATCGACAATATTCCCAACACCATCATCCTCATTCTGATTTCCTACATCCTCAAGCCTGGTTTTAAGACGCTGGTATTTGCCATGTGTCTGACTGGCTGGCTGGGTATGGCGCGCTTCATCCGTAACCAGATCGTCATCATTCGCGACCGAGATTATAACCTTGCGTCCCGCTGCCTTGGTACTGGCACCGGCCGCATCATTCTAAAGAACCTGCTGCCGTATCTGGTGTCTGTCATCACGCTGCGCATGGCTCTGTCCATTCCCGGCGCCATCGGCAACGAAGTGTTCATCACCTACATCGGTCTGGGTCTGCCTGTTGATCTTCCGTCCCTTGGCAACCTGATCAACGAAGGCCGCAAGCTGATTACTTCTGCTGCGCTGCGTTATCAGCTGATCTTCCCGGCAATCGTACTGTCTATTGTGACCATCTCGTTCTATATCATCGGCAACGCATTTGCGGATGCTGCTGATCCCAAGAATCACGTGTAAAGGAGGTTGAACGGATATGGAAAGAGAAACCATCCTCTCGGTGCGTGATCTGGATGTGAAGTTCAACCTTCGAGGCCGCAAGCTGCACGCCATCCGCGGCGTGTCGCTGGATCTGTATAAGGGCGAGAGTCTGGCCATCGTGGGCGAGTCCGGTTCCGGCAAATCCGTGTTTGTGAAGACCTTTATGGGCCTTCTGGATGCGAACGGCTGGGTGGACGGCGGACAGATTCTATACAAAGGTGAAGATCTGGTTCAGTTCAACACCGAAAAGCAGTGGCTGAAGATGCGCGGCAAGGAAATTGCCATGGTGCTGCAGGATCCCATGACCAGTCTCAATCCGCTCAAGACCATCGGCTCTCAGATCATCGAAGCCATCGAGCTGCATCAGAATATGCATGGTGAGGAAGCGAGAAAGGAAATGCTCTCCATCCTCACCGACGTTGGCATTGCTGAGCCCGAACGCCGCTCCAAGCAGTATCCGCACGAGTTTTCTGGCGGCATGCGCCAGCGCGTTGTGATCGCCATTGCGGTTGCCTGCCGTCCCAAAATTCTCATTTGTGACGAGCCTACCACTGCTCTGGACGTGACCATTCAGGCGCAGATCCTGAATCTGATCCGCAACCTGAAGAAAAAGTACGAGCTGACCACTGTGTATATCACGCATGACCTTGGCGTGGTGGCCAATGTGGCCGATCGCATTGCGGTGATGTATGCGGGCGATATTGTGGAAATTGGTCTGTGCGAAGAAGTGTTCTATCAGCCCAAGCATCCCTACACGTGGGCGCTGCTGTCCTCGCTGCCTCAGCTGGGCGTGAAGGGCGAGCCGCTGTATTCCATCCATGGTACGCCTCCCAACTTGTTTAACGAGGTAAAGGGAGATGCCTTTGCACCCAGAAATCCCAGGGCGCTCAAGATTGACTTTGAGAAGCGGCCTCCGTATTTCCAGGTGAGCGAAACGCATAAGGCGCGTACCTGGCTGCTGGATCCCCGCGCACCCAAGATTGATCCGCCTGAGGCGGTTTTGAAGCTGGCATCGGAAGGAGTGAAGGGCTATGAGTGATGAGCGCGAAGTTCTTCTTTCGGTCAATAATCTTGACGTTTGCTTCGGCAAGCGCAACAATCGGTTCAAGGCCGTTGACAATGTCAGCTTTGATATCTACAAGGGCGAAACGTTTGGTCTGGTGGGCGAGTCCGGTTCTGGCAAAACCACCATTGGCCGTGCCATCATCCGCATCAATCCCACCGCGGCCGGCGAAGTGATTTTCAAAGGCGAGCGTATCAGCGGTAAGATCAGCAAGGAACTTGACCGTAAGGTGACCCGCCAGATTCAGATGATCTTCCAGGATCCCATGGCTTCGCTGAATGAACGTGCGAAGGTGGACTACATTGTGTCCGAAGGCCTCTACAGCGGTGAGCGTCTGCCTGAGGCAGAACGTAAGGCCAAAGTAGAGAAGGCACTGATGGAAGTGGGCCTTCTGCCGGAATTCGCCAGCCGCTTTCCGCATGAGTTCTCCGGCGGTCAGCGTCAGCGTATCGGCGTTGCCCGTGCGCTGATCATGCAGCCTGAGTTCATCATTGCTGATGAGCCCATTTCTGCGCTGGACGTGTCCATTCGTGCGCAGGTGCTTAACCTGCTGAGCGAATTGCAGAAGGAACGCGGACTGACGTACCTGTTCATTTCTCACGACCTGTCTGTGATGCGCTTCATCTGTGACCGCATTGCCGTCATTCACAAGGGCGTGCTGGTGGAGCTTGCAGAAACCGAAAAGTTGTTTGCTCATCCGCTGCATCCCTATACCCGTGCGCTTCTGTCCGCCATTCCGCTGCCGGATCCGGCCCGTGAAAAGAACAAGAAGCTGGAAGTGTACGATCCGTCCCAGCATGACTACAGCGTTGACAAGCCTGAATGGGTCGAGATTGAACCCGGACATATGGTGTGGGGCAACAAGAAAGAATTGGACGAATATCGCAAAATCGTAAACGAATGATGCGAAAACGAAATGGCTGTTGTACTTGTGCAATGGCCGTTTTGTGATTTGGAGGTACATATGCTGTACGGAAAAAGATTGAAGAAGGGCGATACCATTGGCTTCGTGGGTGCTTCCGGCTCCATCCGCACCAAGGGAAGTCTGGAAAAATCGGTCGCCATTGCTGAACAGTTGGGTTTTAATGTAAAGCTGGGGGAAAGCTGCGGTCAGGTATATGGCTATCTGTCCGGCACGGATGAAGTGCGCGCGCGCGACGTAAATGCGCTGTTCAGGGATGACGAAGTAGACGCCATCTTTTGTGTCAAAGGCGGATATGGCACCATGCGCATGCTGGATCAGCTTGATTATGAGGCTGTGAAGGCAAATCCCAAAATCTTTCTGGGTTACAGCGATATCACCGCCATGCATATTGCCTATCTGGAGAAGTGCGGGCTGGTTACCTTCCATGGTCCCATGCCTGCTTCCTGCTGGGTAGACGATATGGATGACTACAGCTTCCAGTCCATGCTGCAGATGATGATGGAACCCGAAACGGGGATGCTCATCCGCAATCCTGCCGATATCGAAGCCAAAACGGTTATTCCCGGTGTGGCGGAAGGCATGCTCGTGGGCGGCAATCTTTCGCTGATTGACGGCCTGATTGGTACGCCATATGAACTGGACACAAAGGGTAAGATTCTCTTTCTTGAGGATATCGGTGAAAAGACCTACCGTCTTGACCACATGCTGACGCATCTGCGGCTTGCCGGAAAATTTGATGATTGCGCAGGCATTGTGCTGGGAACGTTTGTGGATTGTCCCATTGAGTTTCCTGATTTTGGCTTCCCGCTGGAAGAAATCGTGCGTGATGTGGTGGAGCCTTGCGGCAAGCCCATTTTTACCGGCTTGCAGGCAGGTCACTGTTCTCCCAAGATGACGCTGCCACTTGGCGTGCACTGCCGCATGAATGCGGAAGAATGTACCATTGAACTGCTTGAATCTCCTGTACGCGACTGATAAGGAGGGAGACAGATGCATTATTCCGTTTGTGCCAGCGCGCTTTTCATGAATCAGCCTCTGACAGAAGCAATGGAGAAAATCAGGAAGACTGGACTGGATACCTATGAGATCTGGAGCTGGTGGGAAGGACTGGATCTTGACAGCATCCGTCAAACGCAGGACAGGCTTGGCATGAAAATGGCTGCGCTGTGCACCCATTTTGTTCCTCTCACCGATCCTGAACAGCGCGAGGCCTATGTTCAGGGCCTTGTAGAGACGCTGGAAGCTGCAAAGAAGCTGAACTGCCGTACCATCATCTCACAGGTTGGGCAGGAGCTTGCACATCTGAGCAGAGAAGAGCAGCATCAGTCCATTGTGGACGGCCTGAAAGCCTGTGTGCATCTACTTGAAAAAGCGGATGTTACGCTTGTCATCGAGCCCCTCAATACGCTGGTCGACCATCAGGGATACTATCTGTCCCGTTCGGATGAAGCCTTCGAGATTGTTCGGGAGGTTGGAAGCAAGCACGTAAAAGTGCTTTTTGATGTGTATCATCAGCAGATCACGGAAGGCAACCTGATTCTCAACATGACGCGCAATGTGGAGTGGATTGGTCATGTGCACATTGCTGGTCATCCTGGTCGTCATGAGGCGATTGGAGAAAGTGAAATCCATTATCCGGCCGTCCTGAATGCACTGAAAGCGGCCGGATATCATGGCGCAGTTGGTTTAGAGTATTTCCCGCTGAAGGATCCACGCGAAGGAATTTGCGAATTGGTGAAATCCATTCCCTTATGACAAGAATGAACCCGCGGAGAGCTGCCTTGCTTTCCACGGGTTCTTGTTATTCATAGCTGTTCGAGGCGATTTTTCGGTTCCGATGGATCATCCACAGGACGCAGAGCAGAATCTGCACAACGGTAGAAGAGGGCGTTGCAAGGCCGATGTAGAACACGCTTACAGGCGTGATGCGGCTCATCAGGAAAGAAACGGGGATGCGGACCAGAAATGCGCCCACAATACCTTGGATCATGACAAAGGTTGTACTGCCGCAGCCGCTGAAATAGCCGATGAAGCAGAACAGGAAGCTCACCAGCAGCGTATCAATGGCATAGGCTTTCAGGTAGTCCCATCCGGCTGCGATGATGGGCGCATCATGGATAAAGATGGAGGCCAGCAGATCGCCATGGAAAAAGGCTGCATAGGCAATCACACATCCGAAGGCAAAAGAGGTGAACATGCCGCAGAACAGAGCGGTTCTGGCGCGCTTTTCCTTTCCGGCGCCGATGTTCTGCGCAACGAAGGAAGAAAGCGACTGGGAGAAGGCAGACGGCACCAGCATGATAAAAGCACAAAGTTTTTCGGCAACGCCCACACCTGCAGAAACAATGAGGCCGAGACTGTTGACGATGGAAAGAATAACAAGGAAGGAAATGCTCACCAGCAGATCCTGTAGCGCGATTGGTGCGCCAAGGCGAATCATCCGCAGCGTCAACTGCTTGTGGATGCGCAGATTGCGTTTGCCAAAGGAAACAGGAAACCCGCGTCTGCGAATCATTGTCAGGCAGAGCACAACGCTGATTCCCTGCGCAAGTGCGGTCGCCAGCGCAGCGCCTGCTGCACCCATCTGGAAGCCCGCCACAAAGAGAAGATCGCCCAAAATGTTGGCGGCACAGGCGATGGCTACGGTGATCAGCGGTGTTTTGGAATCGCCCATTCCGCGGAAGAGACTGCCCAGAAGGTTATAAGCCACGATAAAAACGGTGCCGAGGGCACAAATGATTAGATAGGCTTTGGTTTGCTCAAAAGCTTCCGCAGGCGCATGCATCAGCCGGCAAAGGGGAGTGGCGACGATAGGAACAACGATGCTGATCAGAAGGGCCAGCGCGCCAAAGAAAAGAATGGAACTGCCGATCACATCGCCAGCCTGCTCCTTTTTGCCTGCGCCGATGCTAAGTCCGATCAGAATGGTTGTGCCCATGGCCAGGCCAGTGATAACACAGGTAATGGTATGCATAATCTGCGTTCCGGTGGAGACAGCAGATACATCTGCCGCCGTACCAAACCGACCAACCACCATCAGATCGACCGCTCCATACATGGCCTGCAAAATAAGTGCGCCCAGAATGGGAACGGCAAAGCGAAGAAGCTTGGGCAGGATTCTTCCTTCAGTAAAGTTGCCTGTTGCCTGCATGCGTATTTCCTCCACAAAAAAACGGATAAGGAAACAGATATCTCAATCTGTCACCTTATCCGGCAGTATCTTCCAGTGAGGCTTGCCCTCCGATGAACGGCATGAGGATAACATATCCTCCCAAAGAAGTCAATAGATCAATCTGCATAGCAGAGCGTTTCTTTCAGCCCGTCAGATCCGCAGACAACGTTTTGGAAGATGTCTTTTGCATTTTCCAGATGGTTTTCAGGTTCGTCAATCATAGGGGAATAGTGTGTAAGCCACAGCGAATGCGCCTGCGAATCCCTGGCCAGCTGAGCCGCCTGCGCAAAGGTCATGTGACCATGTTCCTCCGCCAGCGTCTGCTGGTCGTTTTCACCGTATGTTGCTTCGCAGATGATAACGTCTGCATCCGATGCAGACTGTACTATATCGCCGCAATAGGCGGTATCGCCTGTGTAAACGATGGAAATGCCCCGCCTGGCATCATCCATAACCTGGTTCGGATGGATGAGGATGTCGTTTACACAAACGCTTTCGCCGTGCTGAAGGTTTTTCCATTCCGCTACAGGAACACCAAGCGCTTTTGCTTTCTCGGGACGGAATTTTCCGCTTCTGGTAAGATCAAACCTGTATCCCTGACTGGATACGCGATGGGCCGTCGGAAAAGACTGCAGCACAGCATTGGCCGGCCATGCTGGATGGAGCTGCTGCATGGAAACAGGCTTGTTTTCAACCTCCATAAGCTTCAGTTCAAACGGAAGATAGGGACAAAGCATCTGAAAAGGGATCATCGCCTCTTCCAAACCTTGCGGCCCGATGATAATGACGGGTTCAGCGCGCCCGCCCATCCCCATGCTCTGCAAAAGACCGGGCAGACCATAGGTATGATCGCCGTGATAATGGGTGAGTGCAATGACGTCAATTTTGACAAGGCTTACGCCAGCACGTTTGGCAGCTGACTGGGTGCCTTCACCGCAGTCAAACAAAAGAACGCGTCCGCTTGTGGTGATGGCGGCGCTGGCAAGTGCACGATCAGGCAGAGGCTGAAGTGCGCCTGTACCAATCAATGTGAGGTCGATCATCGTCTTTCTTTCCTTTCCCAAGGTACCGTTCATTATATCCCCAATGTGGCAGGAAAGCAATTTCCGCATTTGTTTGTATTGTAAACATTGTGAATTTTTGAACGAGAAAAAAACAATTCATTTGTTTTCATTGTTTTTATTCTGTGCTATATTGTATTCTATCAAAAAAGATCGTTACGTAAGCAGCTTCAAGTGCGCATTTCATCAATTGATTTTTTCCGCATTTGTTATGCTGACGCACGTTCAAACGTGAGGAGAGACTTGTACCTATGGAAAGATACTATCAACCGGAAATTGAGTGCGCATCCCAGGAACAAATCAAAGCATGGCAGGATGAGCGTCTTGTCAAGCAGGTCAAGCATGTGTGGGATAACGTTCCCTACTATCGCAAGAAGATGGAGGAAAAGGGCGTTACACCTGACGATATCAAGTCCCGTGACGATCTGCACAAGCTGCCCTTCCTCACCAAGGACGACCTGCGCGTGGCTTATCCCTATGGCCTGATGGGCAAGCCCCTGAAGGAGTGCGTCCGCATCCAGTCCACTTCCGGCACCACCGGCAAACGCGTTGTTGCTTTCTATACCCAGCATGACATTGATCTGTGGGAAGACTGCTGTGCCCGCGCCATCATGGCTGCCGGCGGTACCGATGAGGATGTTTGTCAGGTTTCCTACGGCTACGGCCTGTTCACCGGCGGCCCCGGTCTGAATGGCGGCTCTCACAAGGTTGGCTGCCTTACCATTCCCACCTCTTCCGGCAACACTGAGCGCCAGATCATGTTTATTCAGGATCTGCAGGCAACCATTCTGTGCTGCACGCCTTCCTATGCGGCCTACATCGGCGAAACCATGAAGGAAATGGGCCTGACCCCGGATCAGATTCCGCTGAAGGCCGGTATCTTCGGTGCGGAAGCATGGAGCGAGGAAATGCGTCAGGATATCCAGAATAC
>JAQXJZ010000129.1 GCA_029009515.1 bacterium | reverse complement strand
GGGTCCAGCTTCTGCGCACGGGCGGCGGCGGTGAGATCAGTGCCGTACTTGGCCAGCGCGTCGTAGGTTTCCTCCGGGGTTTCGCCGGTTACGCGGGTGTTGCCGCGCACGCTCTGCAAAGCGGGCAGGAAGGTCTTTTCCTCAATGGCGTAGCCCTTCCAAAGTTCCGCCATGCTGCGGCTGGGTTTTTCCAGCAGACCAAGGAACAGGTGTTCCACGCTCAGGTACTCGTCCTTCATCTGTGCCGCCCGGTCGCGCGCCGCCACAAGGGCGCGTTCCACATCGCTGTTGATGTAGATCTTGTCCATCTCGCGGCCGCTGCCCATCACCTTGGGCATGCGGGCGATCATGGTTTCCAGCCGGGAGGCAATCTCCTGCGGGGCCTTGCCCATCTTGGTCAGAAGCTGGGGAATCAGGCCGTGCGGATCGCTGAGCAGCGCATAGGCCAAATGCTCCTGCGATACCTCCTGATTGTGATACTGCACCGTCAGCTGCTGCGCCATCTGCAGCGCTTCGCGGCTTTTTTCGGTAAACTGCTGATTGTTCAAAACGCAGACCTCCTTCTTACAAAAAGAAAAACAAGGAAGTGATCCGAAAGATCAAATCACTTTGACTATCTTTGACCTTTCGACGAAAAGTATATCACCCTTTCCCCCGAAGGTCAAGGGGAATTTGCACGAACCAACAAAAAATCACTCAAGCGAGCCGGAGCACCCTCCGTGCTCCGGCAGTCTTAGATGCATCCCTAAACAAAAAAGACCCGGGCACCCTTTCGGGTGCCCGGTGTGGGGTCCAGGGCCTCAGGCCCTGGGTATGCCTTCTTTTTCTTCTGTACGCCGCTCCACGCGTGCATGACCAGCGCCATGGCGATAACGCCGTAGGAGATGAACACGCGGAAGTATTCGCCGATGGCCGCGTCGCCAAAGAGGAACTTGGCGGCAGGCGGAGCCACGATGAACAGCAGGTGGAACAGGATGCAGCCCAGGATGGCCTGCTTGTTGGTGGCCTTGCGGATGGACGCGCCGCCCACCAGGATGGCCGCGCCCGCATACAGGCCGACCTGCTCATGCGCGCCGTAGGTCTGGAAGGCGCCCATGTTCTGCACGAAGATGAGCTGGCCCCAGCCGGCGAGCACGGTGGAGATCACGATGGCGATGAGGCGCACGTGATCCACATTGATACCGGAGGCGTTGGCCACCACACGGTTCTGACCAACCGCGCGGAACTGCTGACCCAGACGGGTCTTCATGATGGCCACGTTGAACAGGCACAAGAGCGCCACCACGCCGAAGGTAACCACAGGCACCTTCACCATGGAGAACAGACCAGCCACAGCGGGAATCTGGTACAGCAGGCAGCAGGCAGCCAGCACAGCCAGCGTGATGCCGCCCTTCCTGACGTTCAGCTTCCTGAGCGCCAGCAGGACAATGACGATGACCGCAATCAGCGCGCACACCACGTACAGCGCCGTGCCGAAGTCCGTCCTCCAAATGCCGTCGAGGGCATACTTGATGCCGCCGCCAGCGCCGGAGGTGAGGTCGATGGTGTTGGCAACGCCGGTGGAACCCTTGATGACCAGACCGGGGGTCTTGAGGGGGATGAGGTTGCCGAAGATGAACAGGAACAGCAGCTGATACAGACCGTTGGCAAAGTAGCCAAGGATGAGGCCGCCGATCATTTCCTGACCCTTCATCTTGTTGAGCAGCTTGCCGATGAGGAAGCCGAAGAACGCAGCGGTGGGCACGGTCATGGCCATGGCCAGCAGGAAGCCGGGCACGCCGCCCACGCCCCACTCAATCACCCACAGCACGCTGATCTGAGCGGCCATGGCGCCGATGGTGATGGCAAAGTTGATGCCCATGCCGGCCACGATGGGAATGATGAGCGCCAGCACGATGAAGGCATTGCGGCTCAGACGGCCGAACAGCTCGTAGATGACGTAGGCAATGGACTGGCCGGAGAATGCCATGCAGATGGCGCACAGCACCACAAACATGATAGTAACCGCATTGTTGCGCGCAAAGGAGCGCAGGTCAAATTCTCTCTTCTGCTTATCCACGCGAGGCACCTCCAGACTTGGTCAGCGCATACAGGATGATGCCGTTGGAGATCAGGATGCGCAGCGTTTCGGAAATGGTGGAACCGGGCACCAGCACGTTGGCAACGGGCATACCCAGCGTCAGCACGCCCTGGAACAGGAACGTACCAATCAGCACGTGGCTGATCTTGCAGCGGGTGGTGGAGGCGCCGCCGATGAGGATGGCGGACGCGGCGATGAAGCCCATCTGACGGGGTGCGGTGTAGAGCTGCATGAAGCCGTAGGACTGGGAGTACACCAGGATACCCACAGCGCCCAGCATGGTGGACAGCATGGTGCCGATGACGCGCATCTTGTCCACGTTGATGCCGGTGGCTTCCGCAAAGCGGGGGTTGTTGCCCACGGCCTGCATGGCCACGCCGGTCTTGGAGCGGCTGAACAGCCACACCAGCAGGCACATCAGCAGCATGAACAGGATCAGGCCGGTCGGCACGGTGAAGCCGCCGATGTTGAAGGCCAGCAGATCATCCAGGATGTGACGGAAGTTGGTGGAGTCCAGGCCGATGGTGTTGCGCAGACCCGTACCCAGCGGCCAGCGGAGCTTGAGGCTCTTGAAGGGCAGCACCAGCCAGGCGATGCACATGAGGCTGACGATGGAGAAACCAACATAGGTGGTCACGCCCATCTCTTCGCCCTTGAGGCGGTTGAGCAGCTGCGCATACAGCCAGCCGGCCACGGCAGCAATCACAACACCCACCACGATGGCAAACAGGAAGCCGCCCCAGCCGGGGATGCCCAGCTCAATGGTCAGCAGACCGCCGATGAGGCCTGCCACCAGACCGATGGGCAGACCCAGGTTGAGCGCGATGCCGCACTGGATGCCCGGCACCATGGCCAGAACCATGATGGAGTTCATGCCCATGCGGACAATGGTGTTGCTCAGCAGCGTGGACAGGGACAGATCATACAGCAGGCTCAGGAAGCACAGCAGGATGAAGAACAGACCGATGATCACGCGCGGGATGCCCAGCTTGGCAATCAGCAGCTCGCTGAACAGCACAGCCAGCGCGGCCACCAGCAGCGCAACGCCGCCGTAGATGAGGTCGTCGGCATAGCGGACGATGAAGGCAGCAGTTTTGCTTTCCAGCGCGGCATTGCTGCCGGCTTGCACATAACGGTCGTACTGAGAGGTGAAATCGTCGCCCGCCTGATACACGATGTTGGCGATGGTACCCTTGAGGGTGTTCAGCGCGGAATCGTCCATCACGGGGTAGATGCCCTTGAGGGCCTCGCCCACGCCCGCATAGGCTTCGTCAGCCTTGGCGCTCAGGGCGGTCATGACCTCGGTAGCGGTGAAGCCGGACATGTCCACGCTCACCACCATTTCTTCAGGCACATCCTGACCGGCAGCGATCTTTTCTTCGCGCTCCTTTTCCAGAGCGGCCTTGGTGGCCTCGTAGTTGGCGGCGATGTAGGCCTGCTCGGTGGCAGCGCGCTCATCCTCGTACGCCTTGAGGGCCACGGCGTAGCCATCCACAGCCACTTCCAGCGCGGCGGTGTCGATGGCGGAGTAATCGGTAGAGGTGCTGGAGTACATGGCGCGGGTTTCTTCTTCCGCCTTGGCAACCGCCTCGCGGATGGCGCTCATGCCGCCGCCGGCAGCCTTGGCCGCAGCGGTCGCTTCCTTCTTGGCGATGGCCACGTAGCTTTCCACAACGCCTTCACCGGTAGCATCCAGCAGGGTACGGATGCGCAGCTTTTCCAGAATGTTCTGGCCAACCTGCGCTTCACGCTTGGGAAGGTTCACAGCGCCCAGCACCAGCAGCACAACACCCATTACAGCCAGCACCAGCGCGATGATCCGCTTGGTCTTGGACTGGGTCATTATTCGCCATCTCCTTTCTCAGCGTGCTCGGAGGGTTTGATGCCGCTCATGGCCAGACCAAAGTCGGCGTCGGAGGCATCGGGCTTGAGGATATCCACCAGCTTGCCTTCGGAAACGATGGCAATGCGGTCAGCCACGCTGCGCAGCTCCTGAAGCTCGGAGGAGACCATAACGATGGTCATGCCGTGCTCGCGGTTGAGCTTGATGAGGGTTTCCAGCACCAGCTTCTTGGCGCCGATGTCGATGCCGCGGGTGGGCTCGGACACGAACAGGAAGCGGGGATTCATCACCAGCGCGCGGGCGATGCACACCTTCTGCTGGTTGCCGCCGGACAGGGTGCCGGCATGCTGGGTGGGGCCGAAGCAGCGGATGTCCAGATCCTGGATCATCTGCTCGCCCACTTCGCGGATGGCCTTGGCATCCTTCAGGGTGAAGGGGCCAATCTTGTGCAGATACTCGTTCTTGATCTGCATGGCGTTGAAGACGATGTTGTCCTCGATGGACTGGTCCAACAGCAGGCCCACGCCCTTGCGGTCCTCGCTGACCATGGCGATGCCGGCGCGCAGCGCATCGCCAGCGGAGCCCAGCTTGAGGGTTTCGCCAAACAGTTCCACGCTGCCCTCAGAGCCGTACAGGCTCATGATGCCGTTGGGAATGCCCAGCTTGCCCTGGCCGGCCAGACCGCCGATGCCCAGGATTTCGCCTTCATAAACGTCAAAGTCCACGCCGTGCACTTCTTCGCCGGCCATGTCCACGTGCAGGTCGCGCACCTTGAGCGCAATATTGCCGGTGGGGGCAGGACGGTCATCGTGCTCCACCATGGCTTCGCCCTTGCGGCCAATCATCAGCTCAGCCAGCTCGGTGATGGTGGTGTCGGCGGTCCTGCGGGTGGCGGCCAGCTTGCCGTCGCGCAGGATGGTGATGGCGTCGGACGCGGCCATGACCTCGTCCAGACGGTGGGTGATGAAGATGATGGCGATACCGCTTTGTGCAATCTGCTTCATCACGGAAATCAGCTGGGTGGCTTCGCTTTCGGTGAGCACGGCGGTGGGCTCGTCAAACACCAGCAGCTTTACGCCGGTCTTGTCGATCTCACGGGCGATCTCGACGAACTGCATATAGCCCACGGGCATGCCATGCACGCGGGTGTATTCGTCAATGTTCATGCCCACGCTGTCCAGCGCCTTGCGCGCGTCGCTGGCCATGGCCTTGCTGTCCAGCGTTTCCAGGTTTTTGCCAAAGATGCGGCTGAACAGGTTGGGGTGGGTGATTTCGCGGTTGAGCTTGATGTTTTCCGCCACGGTAAAGCCGGGCAGCAGCATAAACTCCTGGTGCACCATGCCAATGCCCTTGAGCATGGCGTCGTGGGGAGACATCACATGGGTGACTTCATCGTTCAGGAGCACTTCGCCCTCAAAGCCGCCGGTGCTGTGGATGACGGGCATGCCAAACAGCACGTTCATCAGCGTGGACTTACCCGCGCCGTTTTCGCCCAGCAGAGCGTGGATTTCGCCCGGGCGCACAGACAGGGATACATCGCTCAGAACGGTGTTCTCACCATAGCGCTTGGTGATGTTTTTCATCTGCAGTACATACTCTGCGCTCAATTCTGAGAACCTCCTTCATAGGAAAAATGACAAAAGAATCGTCACAAGGGTCAGATCATAGCCCCTCTGACGATTCTTTTTCAAAAAGGCTAAGACAGGGAGAAAGGCCCGCCCGGTTGCGGGCGGGCCTGATTTCCTGAAAGCTTCAGACCTTTACAGATTACAGGTAATCGTTGAAGTCAACGGGAGCCAGCAGGATGGTGTAGTAGTTGTCGAAGGTGGTGCCTTCGGCGTTGGTGTAGTTGGCAACCTTAGCGCCGGGGATCTTGGCCTGCAGCAGCTCAGCCAGCTTGGCGCCGTCGTTGCGGCTGGTGATGGTGCCATCGATATAAGCCTTGGCGTACTCAACACCGATCTCGATGATGGTCATCGCAACGGGGGAAGCCCAGGTGCTGTAACGGCCAACAGCGTCGTACTCCTTCAGAGCGGTGGCGATCGCCTTCAGAGCGGCTTCGTCATCGCCGCCAACGGCCAGCTCGAGGCCCAGGGTGGCGGGGAAGGCATGGTAGGGGCTGGGGCAGCAGGGCTGGGGATAGTAAGCGTTGGGCTGGGTCAGGATGGCAGTCTGCAGAGAGGGCTGCATGCCGCAGTTGGTGGTGAAGAAAGCAACCTTCTTGCCTTCGTACTTGGCCATCTGCTGGGGAACATCCTCCAGGATGAACTGCTGGGAAGCGGACAGGCCGGCTTCAGCAGTGGGGTCGGGAGCGGTCACGTCAACCAGCTCGATGCCCAGAGCATCGGCGTTGGCCTGCAGCAGCTCATGACGGCCAACGATCAGCTCCATGGCCATGTGACGGGGGAAGGAGTAGTGGATGAACACGTCGATGCCCCACTCGGCGCACTTTTCCATGATGGAGTCGCCCTGAGCGATTTCGTCGGCGTACATCACGATGTCAGCAGCGGCGGAGATGACGGCGGGGTCTTCCTGGGGAGTGCCGGCGATGAACAGGATGTCTTCACGGCCCATTTCGCGGATCTTCTGAACAGCGGGGGTGGCGCCGGGGACGGCCTGGCACATCACGATGGCCTTCACGTCGGGGTCAGCCGCGAAAGCGACCAGCTGAGACACGGTGGTCTCCTGCTCGGACATGAAGTTGTCGGGATAGGTGGCGGTCACGATGTGATCAGCGCCCCAAGTCGCGATGGCCTTCTCAGCAGCGCGGAATTCTTCCTCGCCCTGGGACACGGTACCAGTCATGATGGCGATCTTCCAGTTGCCTTCTTCAGCCACGGCCACAGCGGTCATGGAGAGCAGCATGGCGACGGCCAGGATCATGCTCAACAGTTTCTTCATAATGAGTTCCTCCTTAGATTTATTGGAATCGAACTTGTGCCACGTTCCAAATGAATGAGCGTTTCTGCATTCTTTCATCTCTCACGTGGAATGGGTCGATTATAGCACACTCCACCGCGATAATACAAGTGTTTTCGCAAGAAAAACGAATTTTTAGAAAAAAGGCCAAAATCGTTGTGAATCAACGATTTCAGCCTTTTTTGCCATTTTTTCATCAATCAAGAACAGGAAAAATACAGTGTCTTTCTGTCCATTTTCGCCAAGCACATGAAATTTCATGCAGGGAAACTTGCATTTTCACAAGCCAAAATGAATAATTCGGGATACTGAATACTGCATTCAGCCCTTGCGCCAGATGGCAGGATGGAACAAAACCAGGATGGGGAACAGCTCCAATCGGCCGCACAGCATGAGCATGCTGAGCACGATTTTGGAAAACGGGCTGTAGGCGGCAAAGTTGCCCGCCGGGCCCACCGCGCCAAGGCCGGGGCCCACATTGCACATGCAGGTGATGGCAGCGGTGAGGTTTTCCATAAAACCGTGCGCACCGTCCAGCGATATCACAAACGCGCCCAGCAGAATCAGCAGCACATACACAAAGCAGAACGTGGCAATCTGCGCAAGCATGCTCTCCTCCACGCCCTTGCCCTCAAAGCGCACCACCTGCACCTTGCGGGGCTGGAAGGTATGGCGGATTTCGCGCAGGCTCAGCTTGCTCATCAGCGCCACGCGCACCACCTTCATGCCGCCGGCGGTGGAACCCGCGCACGAACCCACGAACATCAGAATGACCATCAGCATCTTCACTGCCTCCGGCCACAGGTCGAAGTTGGCCGTGGCATAGCCGGTGGTGGACATGATGGTAGCCGTCTGGAAGGTGCTGTAGCGCAGCGCCTTGAACACGCTGCCGTACTGCGGGGTGATCATGAGCGTGATGAACAGCGCGGAAGCGCCGAAGATGCCCAGATACCAGCGCAGCTCCTCGCTTTTCAGCGCGCCCTTCCAGTCGCCCACCAGCACGCGGTAGAACAACGCGAAGTTGACGCCGAAGATCACCATGAACACGGTGACGACGATGTCCACCGCCACGCTGTCAAACGCGCCCACGCTGGCGCCGTAGTTGCTGAAGCCGCCGGTGCCGGCCGTGCCCATGGCGTGAATGGCCGCATCGTACGCGTTCATGCCGCACAGCAGGAGGGCGATGAACTCAATCAGGGTCAGCACGCCATAAATAATGTAGAGAATCTTGGCGCTGTCGCTGAGCTTGGGCACAATTTTGCTGAAACTGGGGCCGGGGCTTTCCGCCCTCATCAGGTGGGAGGTGCGCCCGGTCATCTTGGGCAGGAGCGCCAGGGTGAGCACCAGCACGCCCATGCCGCCAATCCAGTGGGTGAAGCTGCGCCAGAACATCACGCCGCGCGGCATGCCGTCGATGACGGTCATCACGCTTGCGCCGGTGGTGGTGAAGCCGCTGACGGCCTCAAAGTAGGCGTCGGCATAGTGCGGAATGACGCCACTGATCACAAAGGGCAGCGCGCCGAAGGCGCTTAGCAGCACCCACGCCAGCGCTACCGTCACAAAGCCTTCTCTGGCGCGCAGGTTGGTCGTCCTCGGCTTGGCCAGCAGGCGGGCAGGCAGACCCATCAGGCACAGCACGATCATCGCAAGCACAAAGGCGCGTGCATCGCCATCGCCATAGATAAGGGAAATAAGCAGGGAGGGCAGCATGGCCGCCGCTTCAATCAGCAGGATGTTTCCCAGCAGGTGTACCAGCAATCGTTTGTTCATTTATGGATGACCTCGTTCAAATCGCTGATGCCGCTTTCGCAGGCGATGATCACCACGCTGTCGCCGCTTTCAATGTGGTCGTTGCCGAAAGGCACGATGACCTTGCCGCGGCGCACGATGACCGCCACCAGCGTGCCGGGGCGCATGGTGAGATCTTTCAGCGGAATGCCGATGTAGGGATCGTTGTGGCGGGCGATGAACTCCAGCGCCTCGGCCTTGCCGCCCACCAGCTTGTACAGCCTTTCCACCTTTGCGCCGGTGGCGTTTTTGCGGGCGCGCACATAGCGCAGGATGTTGGCGCAGGTGATCTCCTTGGGGCTGACGATGGAATCCAGACCCATTCCGCTGATGATATCAGCATACGCCACGCGGTTGTTCTTCACAACCACCTTGGGCACGCCCTGGCGCACGGCGTACAGGCCGGTCATCAGGTTCTCCTCATCGCGGTCGCAAAGCGCCACAAAGGCGTCCATCTGATGCAGGCCTTCCTGCTCCAGCAGATCCTGATCGGTGCCGTCGCCGTAGATGACGTTCACATCCGGCAGCGCCTCGCTCAGGTCCTGCACCTTCTTTTCGTTGATTTCCGTCATGCTCACATGGATGCCCATGGGCACGATCATGCGCGACAGATAATAGCTGATGCGTCCGCCGCCCAGCATCATCACGTTTTTCACGCGCAGCGAGTTTTTGCCCAGATAGCGGAAGTACGCGGTGATGGTGACCATGTCGGCCGCCACGTGCACGCGGTCATCCGGCTGGATGATGAAGTTGCCGTTGGGGATGTACACCTCTCCCCCACGCTCCACCGCAGCGTACAGCACCTGCGGAATGCCGCGCAGCTTGCGGCTGATTTCGTGCAGGGGCATGCCCACCACGGCGTCGTTTTCGTGGGCGCGGAACTCCACCATTTCCACGCGGCCCTTGGCAAAGCTTTCGATGTTGCTGGCAAAGGGGAAGCGCAGCAGGCGGCTGATTTCCAGCGCGGTGGCGCGCTCCGGGTTGACCGCCAGGTCGATGCCCAGCTCGCGCTGCAGCATGGTGAGGCTTTCGTTGTATTCAGGGTCGCGGATGCGGGCGATGGCGTACTTGGTGCCCAGGCGCTTGGCCATCAGGCAGCAGAGCATGTTGGTTTCGTCGCCGGCGGTGGCGGCAATGATGATATCCGCCTTGTCAGCGCCGGCTTCCACCAGCGTAGCCGCGTTGGCGCCGCTGCCGCGCACGCACATTACGTCCAGCGTATCTTCGCTGCGGCGCAGGGCTTCGTCGCTGCGGTCCACAATGACCACGTCATGTCCTTCGCGCGCAAGGTTTTCCGCAACGGTATGGCCGACTTTGCCGTCGCCTACCACAAGGATTCGCATGTTGATTCCTCCAGAAAAGGGTGTTTGGGTAAATGGGGATAGCATCCCGTATAGCATTATAGCACAGGGATGAGAAAATGGAAAGGAGGGGGTGGAGCGATGAGGTTGACGGCCGATTCACGCCTTGGTTCTCTTGTTTATTGACGCCGTCGGGGCCCGCTCCGCTAGGGCCAGAGGATCAGGGGGGATTTCGATTTCCCCCCTTAGATCCTCTGGACTCCTGTAACCCCCTTGACACGACCAGGGGTAAACCCCTGGACCCCCGTGTGCATAATGGTAAATAGAATGGTGCTTGTCTTATCAAGCGGCAGCTGCCATTTGACCCGCCCCACCTTTGCCCAAGGGCAAAGCGAGGCTACAGCTCGGGTGCATAGGTAATGAACTAAGTTACCTGTCGCCAACGGGCGCACACGCAGGTGCGCCCCTACAAGGCAGCCGAACTGGTCGGCATTTCAATACAGCCCCGGTACCATACATGCAGGGCAACCAAACCTGTCTGCATTACAAATTCAACCCCGGCACCACCGTAGGGGCGCACCTATGTGTGCGCCCGCGCACGAAAGTCCCGGTGTACCTTTGTTTCTTACCCACACAAGCAGCAAAAACCCCATCAACTGTCAGCCGTCAGGCTGGTGTTGATGGGGTTTTTGCGTCTTAGAAGGCGCTCAACAAACAAAAGCAACCCGAAAGAAAGATACACACAACTCGCAGGGGTCCAGGGGTTC
>JAQXJZ010000128.1 GCA_029009515.1 bacterium | reverse complement strand
CGTCTGGATGAGATCGACTTTATCGATGTTCCTGCAGGGCTGCCGTATGATTGCCCGCTGGATGTGCATTGCAGCTACAGCCGCGATCAGCTGTTGGTTGCGCTGGATTTCCTCAAACCCAAAACGCTGCGTGAAGGCGTGAAGTATTTCAAGGACAAGAAGACCGACGTCCTGCTGATCACACTCAACAAGGCGGATAAGGACTATTCGCCCACAACGCTGTACAACGATTACGCGATCAGCTCCAGCCTGTTCCATTGGCAGAGCCAGTCCACGACGAATGCCGATTCCGCGACCGGCCAGCGGTATATCCATCATAAGGAACACGATGGAAAGGTGCTGCTATTCGTCCGTGAATTCAAGCAGGATGCCTGCGGTGCTGCGCCGTACACGTTCCTCGGCACAGCGGATTATGTCAGTCATCAAGGCAGCAGGCCCATGAACATCGTGTGGCGGTTGCACCATGAAATCCCTGCAAAATATCTGAAGAAAACAATGCAAGTGATAGGATAAGAGCAAATACTGGCCAATCTTCCTTCACCCATTGCTTTCTCCCATTCCCACCATAGCAAAAACCCCCGAAACCATCACGGTTTCGAGGGTTTTTGCTATGGTACGCCCGGTGCGATTCGAACGCATGACCTTCAGAGTCGGAGTCTGACACTCTATCCAACTGAGCTACGGGCGCGCGCAGAAGATATTGTACTTGCCAAAGGGTGGTTTGTCAAGGGGCGGAAGAGGGCGGGTTTTGGCGTACACGGAAGAGGGCGGGTTTTGGCGTGGAATGCTTATCTGGTCAGGATGTCCTTCAGTGCGAGCTTGGCCAGCTGCAGGTCTTCGGGGTTGTGCTTGGTCCACGAGGAAATCAGCGAGCCGTGGATGAGCGCAAACACGGCCTGCGCTTTGGGCTTGCACTCTTCTGGCGGATAGCCGAAGCGGCTGAGATATTCGGCGTAGCAGGCCTGCCAGTCGCAGTACAGACGACGGCAGGTTTCGTTCACCCGCGGATCCAGATAGACCGACTCGATGGCAATCATGGAAAGCAGCATGGAGGCCAGCATCCGCTTTTCCTCCACACCACGGCTCAGGCGGTCGGCCATGTGGGAAAAGGCCGACAGAGCCGTCGGCTCGTCCGCCATCCATTCGCCAATTCTGCTGCGCATGCGCTGATAGCTGTACTCCAGCACCTCCTGAATCAGCTGGATTTTTCCGTCCGGGAAGTAGTAGTAGAAGCTTCCCTTGGGAATGCCACAGCGGTTGAGCAGCTCGCTCAGTCCCAAACCATAGTAACCTTTCTCGGCAAACAGCTTTTCCGCTTCCGAGAGGATCAATTCTTTCTTATCCATGTGCTTGATTGTAGCGAAGAAACCGTCTTTTGTCAACTTATGTAAAGGGACGGAACACATTGCTGTGTTCCGTCCCCCAAAACTTGCGCGGAAGAATTACTTCGCGATGGCAGCAGCCGCAGCGGCGCCGGCATTGTAACCGGAGGCCACAGCCCAGCCAAACAGCGTGGCAGACATGTACACGTCGCCTTCCAGACCGCCAACCACTTCACCCGCAGCGTACAGGTTGGGGATGGCTTCCTGGTTGGTGTTGAGCACCTGCATGCTGTCGTTGATGTGCAGGCCGCCCAGAGAGGCGTAGTAGCGGATGTGCATCTGCAGGGCGTAGAAGGGGCCTTCCTCGCTCTGAGCCACTTCGATCTTGCGGCCGAACTCATCGGTGCCAGCGGCAGCGGCGGTCTCGTTGAACTTGGCGGCGGCGGCCTTCACGGCGTCGGCGGGCACGTTCAGCTTGGCGCACAGCTCATCGAGGGTGGCGGCAGTCTTCATCACGGGCTGGCCGGCGTAGTCGTCCTTCAGCCACTCTTCCACCTGCTCCATGGAGTAGATGTTGGAGCCGGTCATGCCGGCGTTGAAACCGTCAAACGCAGCCTGATCCATCACCAGGTACTGCACGGTGTTCTTCTTCATTTCCTGCATGATGTCCCAGGCATTGGTCTTTTCGTTCACAAAGCGCACGCCGTCCTGGTTGACCATGAAGCCGCCAGCAGCGTAAGCCTTGGACACGCCGGGGTTGCAGTACTGACCCAGACCGCTGGGCAGCACCATGGAGTTGGGCTGGGTGTTGATCAGCTCCATGGAGAGCAGATCAGCGTTCAGAGGCTCGACCATGGCGATGGCGTCGCCTTCGGCGCCGGCATGGCCGGCATACACGAACACTTCGTATTCATCGGGAACCAGGTCCTTGTTGGCGCCGTAACCACCGGTGGCCAGGATGACAGCCTTGGCATTGATGGTGTAGGACTTGCCGTTGCCTTCGGCCTTCACGCCCACAACAGCGCCGTTGTCAATGATCAGCTCGGTAGCGGGAGTGGAAACCATCAGCTTGCCGCCTTCGGCTTCGAACTTGGCAGTCAGGTTCTTCACAACGCCAGCGCCGCGGCCTTCGCCGGAGAAGGAGCCGCCGTTGCCGGTCTTCTTGTAGGGGATGGCAGCGCCGTCCTCGGCCACCAGCCAGTCAAAGGCGGTGCCGACGGTGTTGGCGAACAGCTCAACGGTGGGCAGGTGGTTCTTGTTGTGGCCATTGGCCAGCATGGCGGCAACCAGATCCTCAGCGGTCTCGGTGCTGCCCATTTCCTTGGCCCACTGGGAGCCGGTGGCCTTGGTGCCGGAGCCAGCCATCGCGCTGGCGCCGCCGGTCATGCCGGTCTTTTCCAGCAGGATGACGCTGGCGCCGTCCTGCAGCGCCTTCACACCGGCAGTCAGGCCGGCAGCGCCGCCGCCGATGACAACGATGTCGGCCTCGAGGGTTTCTTCAACAAGCTCGCCAGCCACAACCGCAGCGGTCATCTTGTCCATGTCGGCGCCAGCCTGGGTCAGGGCGTCGGTCATGGCAGCCTTGAAGGCATTGGAGGTGATGGTAGCGCCGGACACGCTGTCCACGCCGATGGTCTGGTTGGCCAGCACGGCCTCCACCAGCTGGGGCAGAGCCACGGAGCCGATGCCTTCGGTCTCGCTGTGCTCAACCACTTCGATCGCGGTGATCTTCTCAGCATCAACGGTCACAGACAGCTTCACATCGCCGTGGAAGCCAGTGGCGGCCGCTTCGTAAGTGCCGGGGTTCATGCCCTCGGCGAAGGCGAAGCCAGACAGCATCATAGCCATCGCCAGCACAAGTGCCAGAATCTTTTTCATTGAGGTATTCCTCCTGAACATCATTTTTGGCCGTCTACCAGACGACCGGTCTACTACAGAATATCACAGCCCGTTTTGAGTGTCAATATGCTTTTTTTGCTTTTTGCTTGCCTTTGTTCCTGAGAACCGATACAATGAATACATACAGCATACCAATCGTTTTTCTCTGAATCAATATATGAAGGAGGGTTTCTATGCCCACCATCAAGGACGTAGCGCAGCTGGCGCAGGTATCCACCTCCACTGTTTCCCGCGTTTTGGGCGGCAAGGTGTTTGTGGATGAGGAAACGCGCAGGCGCGTGCAGGCTGCCATGGATGAGCTGCACTACCGGCCCAATCCGCTGGCCCGCGCGCTGCGCGAAAAGCGCACCAATACCTTTGCGCTGCTTGTGCCCGGCATTGAAAACCAGATCTGGCCGCTTCCGGCCAGTTTGAGATCGAGCCCCAGCTGGGCGAAATGGTGAAGATGGCTGACGCGACCATGATGATCAAGTACATCATCCACAACACCGCCCTCAAACACGGCAAGAGCGCCACCTTCATGCCCAAGCCCATCTACGGCGAGGCCGGCAGCGGCATGCATGTGCATATGCTGCTCCTCAAGGGCGGCCAGCCCGTGTTCTCCGATGACAACGGCTACTCTCACCTGAGCGAAACCGCGCACTATTTCATGGGCGGCCTGCTCAAGCACATCGCCTCCCTGTGCGCGCTCACCAACCCCAGCACCAACTCCTTCAAGCGTCTGGTGCCCGGCTTTGAAGCGCCCGTCACCGTGGGCTATGCCACCTCCAACCGCAGCGCGGTCATCCGCATTCCCGCCTACGCCAAGAGCCCGGACAAGCGCCGCTTTGAGCTGCGCAACCCCGACGCCACCTGCAACCCCTACTTCTGCTACGCGGCCATCCTGATGGCCGGTCTGGACGGCGTGAAGAACAAGATCGACCCGCACGCCAACGGCTGGGGTCCCTACGACATGAACCCCTACACCCTGCCCGAAGAGGAAAAGGCCAAGCTCAAGGGTCTGCCCGTGTGTCTGGAGGATGCGCTGGACGCGCTGGAAGCCGACCACGATTACCTCACCGCCGGCGGCGTGTTCCCCGAAGAGCTCCTCGCCACCTTCATCAAAAACAAGCGTCAGGAATGCCGCCAGATGGCCGCCATCCCCCATCCTGCCGAGTTCGACAGGTACTACAACCTGTAAGACGCAAAAACCGCCTGAAGCCCCTTGGCTCCAGGCGGTTTCTTTGTGCATCAGGCTTTTTCCGCGCCGAACACTTCCCACTCGATGAGTGCCGGGAAGGCGGAAGGATCATCGCTCTTCTGCATGCGTTCCAGGCGCATCCAGCGCACGGTGTGCTTGCCCAATGAGATGAACTGGCGGTCGCCGGTTTTCTGCAGGTCGTAGGCAATCTCCGCGCCGTCGCTGAGCACCACATGGCCGCTGACCCAGTACGCGTCGTGCGGGAAATCCGCGCGCAGGGTGAGGGCCATTTCGTCCACGTCCACCTCGCGGCCAAAGTCCAGCAGGCACCACGCATCCTCGCGCGCGCCGATGCCCCAGCTCTGGTAGGGCCACTCGCCGTGGCTGATGTTGTGGCGGCAGCCGTCGATGACGTTGCGCGCCGCAAACACGGACTCGTTGCGCGTTTCCACATTGGCGGTGCAGTGCGGATAGAAATCCGTATCGCCGCGCAGATCGGACGGATTGCACGCCAGATTGCGGCGGCAGGCAAGCTCCTTCTCCGTCATTTTGCGCACGGACACGATGTGGCGATTTCCCTCGAACGCCACAGGGCTGTAGGCCAGGCGGTGCTCGCCAAACGGCACGCGCCACGTCATCACGCCCTCGGGCAGATACACCTCGCCTGCCTCCAGCGCGGCGTCCATTCTCGCAACCAGATGCGTGCATTCATCACACGTCACGCGGATCATATCGCCCTCGGCATAAACGCCGTCGATGCACAAAAGCGCCTCCTGCGCGTGTTCGGCGCAGGCCAGCACATCGCCCTGCGCATTGCGGTATTCCAAACGGATCATCGCTCTTCCTCCTTGATCAACATGATGTTCCACGGTTTGATTTCTTCATTCAGTTCAAGCATTCCGTTTTCATCCGCCTGTACCATCCATGTACGGGTGGCTCGGGCGGCTTTTTTCAGTTCTGCGGTCTGGCTTCTGTCCGGCGGCTCCGGGCAGCCCATGCTGCGCCACGCTTCCAGCGCCCAGCCATGATCCCGGCTCAGGCATTCCACGCGGAAGCGCTGGTGAGGCTGGCAATCCGTCAGTCTCACATGCAGGCGGCGGGATTTGCCTGTTTCCAGCTCCGCCTGCGCCCTGCTGCGGTCCGGATAGGGCGACATGCACACGGTGCGGTCGGTGGGATAGTTGTACGCGAGGGCGCTGATCCCCCGCTCACCGCGGGTGACAAACAGGCAATCATCGCGGTAGAGGCATTCATCGCCCAATTGCGAAAGCATCCGGTACGCATGCCAGCCGGGCTTTACAATGCCCTGATAATTGACCAGACCAAAGCCTCCATGGAAGATGCTGCTGCCTGCGCCAACCTCTTCAAACACATCGGTAAACGTCCAGTAGGACAGCGAATCCGCCAGCCCGATGCAGTCCAGATTGCTTTTGACGATGTACGCTGCCTCCTGCAGGAAGTCATGCGTGCAGTCGCGCGAGGAAGGGCTGGACGACCATTCCGTCAGGTGGATTTCCGCATCCGGATAGGCGCTTTTGCGCACGGTTTCCCTCAGCCACAGCATGTCCTGTCTGAGCGATCCCACGCCGCGCGAACGGCCTGTGGTGCGTCCGGTGGTATCCAGCGCAAAGTCCGTGGGATAGGGATGCGCGGACACAAAATCCACCGGCAGCTGATTGCACTGGCAGAAGTCAAGGAACGCCTCAATCCACACGCCGCGCCATTCCAGGCTGTCCAGATCCTCCACCTGATGCGTCAGATGCCTGGACTTGTCCTCCGCTTCGCCGTCAAAGCGCTCATCCGGCACAAAGTTGCTGGTGGCTGGGCCGCCCACGCGCAGCGCCGGATCAACGGCCTTCACCGCGAGTGCCGTCTGCCTGTACATCTCAAAATACTGGCTGCGCGTTCCGTCCCAGAAGCCGTGCAGATTGGGCTCGTTCCACACCTCAAAGTACCACTGCCGCACTTCATCCAGCCCATACCGGCTGATCCAGTGGCGCACCAGACGGTCGATGAGCGCACACCAGCCTGTCCAGTCATCGGGCGGCGTCACGTGGCCCTTCCACCAGAATTGTTTGGCATCGCCGCCCTTGAGACAATCCGGGAAAAAACCGAACTCCACAAACGGACGGATATCCAAAGCAAGCATGCGGTCGAACAGCTCGTCCACATACTGAAAATTGTACTCCGGCTGGCCATCGGCAGTCATGCGCAGCACAAACATATCATCGTGCAACAGGCCGTGAAAGCGCAGATACCGGAAACCGATGTGCTCCTGAACATCCCGTAGCTGCTCCTGAAAGGCCGCGCGCAGGCCTTCGTTAGCCCGGCCAGCGCCCACGCAGGTGCGCCAGTAAGGCACAAACCGTTCTCCCTGCTGGCGGCTGTTGATGGTGATCATGGGTCATTCCTCCCGCAAAGGTCTGTTCAGCAAATGGACAGGGCCAAACAGCCTGTAGTTTACAAAATTCCATTGGGGGATGTGGGTGTTTGACGGCGCATCCGGCGGATCGCCAAAGTGCTTTTCTCCCTTGATGTGCAGCGGACTGACAAGCGGATAATCGCCCAGAAGGACAGAAAGGTCAACTCCATCGCTTCAGTCTCCGTTCCTCTGTTCAGGATGCTCCATGCAGTACAGCGCCAGCTTGGCGTAAAAATCCTCCATGGTCATGCGCACGTCCAGCGTGTGGTACACGCGGATGGGATGGCCGGAGGGATTGGGCGCATAGCGCATGTCGGGCTGAATGCGCGGCGCAGACGTGAGCGTGTAATGCTCCCTTCCCCTGTCCTCCAGCAGCAGGCCCACCGTGGGCTGATCGCCAAGGCACCAGCTTTCGCCGTGCGGAAAGCCGGGGTTTTCGCCCAGGCGATCGTTGAGCTCCACCATCTGCGCAAACAGGTACGCGCCAATGCGCCCCTGGGTGGCCACACGCAGGCGCAGCTCGGAAAGCGTCACGTTCATCTGCTTGTAGGTATTGCGCGGCACCTGCCACACGTCCGTGCCGGATGCAAACATCACATTCACCGCGTGGATATCCTGCTGCAGGTTGAATTCCCACCCTCCCTGAGGGTAATTGCCTCCGCCAATCCAGATGGCCGTAAGGCGGGATGCGATGGCAGGCTCGATGAGCAGCGCCGAGGCCAGATCCGTCGCCGCGCCCAGCAGACCCACGAACAGCGGGCGTTCATCGTCCTTCATGGCTTCCTCGATGATCAGCCTTGCGCCTTCGGACAAAACGGGCGTATGCTCGTCCGGCATGGCCCTGTCCGCGCCTTTGAAAACAGGCGGCTCGGCAGGCAGCGCCAGCAGGTGGAGCACCTTGCGGATCTCGTCATAGCTGGCCTGCATGGTGGTGTGCGGCTGGCCGCAGCGCTTCCATTCGCTTTCAAAATGTGCTGCGATAATGCCGCGCACATCCAGCATGGGCGTAAGCAGATGATGCACCAGCGCAAACTGGTCGTCCGCCTCGTTCTTGCAGTCGGTATTGATGATCATGCGCACGCGCTTCTTTTCAGGCACGGAAAAGGACAGGGGCATCATGGCGCTTCCTCCTCTAAAACCGTCTCCTGCCACGGAATCTCCATGGTCAGGCCGTTGATGGATACGGGCAGGATGCTGTAGCCGGAATGGCGCAGGTCGTGCGGCTTCCAGTGATCCAGCATCAGGTAGAGCTGTCCCTCGTGCTCGAACATCCATGTGGGCTGCCCCTGATACGTCGTGCTTGCCTCCACCCCGGTGCAGGGGTTGTCGATCAGCTTCCAGCCGCAGTTCACGTGCGGCGATACGGCATACAGCGCGGCATTGGGGCTCCAGCCGGTACAGCCGGAGGTGACGCTGTAGTAGCGGCCGTCGCGATAGCAAAGCGCAGGCGCTTCTCTCTCCTGATCGATGAGCGTGGCGTAGGTTTCGCCGGTAAAGCCGAGGTAATCTTCCGTCAGGCGTGAAAAATACAGCGTCTTGTTCCAGTTGGCGCTGTGCACCAGCCATGCGCGGTTCTCCTGATCCACAAACAGGGTCATATCGCGGCAGTCCAGCCGGTTGGGCTGCATGGCATGCAGGAAGCGGAAGGGACCCGTGGGCGCGTCCGCCACCGCACAGCCGGCCTTGGCCTGCGTGTAATCCGGCGAGTCGGAATGGAACCACATAACATACTTGCCGGTCTTTTCGTTAAAAAGCACCTTGGGGCGCTCCAGCACCTGCGTGGGATGCAGCTCCGGCGCGGATCCATCCGCTGCAAGTGCCAGTCCTTCATCATGCCAGCTGCGCAGATCGGCGCTGGAATAGCAGCTCACGCCAATCACATCCACGCGCGTGGTGCCGGGGCAGTTGGGTGCGTCCTTGTTTTCGCCATACCAGTACCAGCGGCTGCCAAAGCGCGCGATCATGCCGCCGTGCGCCTGAATGAGCTTGCCCTGATCATCCAGCCAGATCTGACCGTTCTTCATTGCTTTCTGCCTCCAGAAACAGAGCGCTGTGGCCCTGAATGGTATGCTCCATGACCGTGACCGGCGTGGAGCGGTGATTGACCACCACCAGCCCGCCTTCAAACGCGGCGCATTCCACGTCCTTCATGGCGATGGGCGTGTCCGGCTGCGCATGGCTGATCAGGAGTTTCTTGAGCGGGTTGTGCCGCATGTGCGTGAAGGGATAGAGCGCGTTGTTGCGCTGGCTCAGCGGCACATGGGGCGCGGTGCGTGCGGCGTACTGATAGCCGGGCATGAAGCCGAAGCTGTACACGCAGCCCTTGCCAAATGCCGTTCGGCTGATGCAGTTCCGCCCGTCCTCGCGCCACGCGGCCAGCGTGCGGCCGGGATAGCTGACATACGGTGCGCCCAGCAGCAGGCCGCCTTCCTCCTGATACGTATAGCATACGCTCTGCGTGGATGCAAGCGCAAGGCCAAAGGCGCATTCCGCCGCCTCGCCGTGCTGACCGTGAATGATCACGCCGCCGCGCGCGGCATACTGCCTGAGCGCCTCTTCCATGGCTTCATCGCGCTGGGCGTGATAGCAGTCATCCGCAGCAATGAGCAGCACATCGCAGCCAAGACCCGCGACCACGTCCTGCTTTTCCACCAGATCGGGCGCAAAGCCCAGATCGCAGCAGAGGTGATACAGCCCCAGCAGGTCGTTGCGGCGGCTGTCTGCGCCTTCCACCTTGAGTGGCTCCAGCAGCGCCATCGCCGTAGGATACAGAATGGCCACGCGGCTCCTGCGGCGTGCGCCCAGCCTGGGAATGACATTCTTCGCCCACTCGTTGCCTTTTTTCAGCGATTCGCAGAACCCCTCATCCATGCGGTGCAGCAGGCCGCCGTCGTCCATGCCGCCCCATCCGTAGGCCGAAATGCCGCTCACGCCGCTGGCCACCATACTGCCGATGACCTCTTCCGGCGTCACATAGCGGTACACGTCGCTGTAGAGGAATCGTCCCCAGTAAATGCCGCCCAGAAAGGGACGGCCCTGATTGAGGCTGCGGATGTGCGCATGCTGGCAGCTGACCACGTAAGCGTCCGCATCGCCGTCGATGGTGACGGGCACGGTGTAGTAGTGGCACATATCCACATGCGGCGCGAGGGCGCGCATGTCGATGCCGCGCATGGCGGTATCCCACAGCTCGCAGAAGCCGATGTCGGACTTGCGCGAGGTATCGATGTTGAGCAGATGGCTCCACTGCGCCATGTTGGGCATCAGGTACAGCGCGGGATTCACCTCATGCAGGCGCTTTTGCATATCGGCAAAGTACAGCGTCAATTCGTCTGCCAGCCAGCGCATGTTATCCGCCCACATGGTGAAGGCAGGCGTGTTGTTTTGCAGATCCGAAAGCGCGTAGCAGCTGCCTTCGCCGTACCGAACGGTGAACCAGTATGCCTGAGGCGGAAGCTCTTCAAATGCAGCGCAATCCGTCTGATAGGCAGCGTTGAAGGCGGCTATATCGCCGTAGCGCTTTTTGAGCCACGCACGGTAGCGCGCCTGTCCCTCTTCGTCAAAGCTGGGCGCGACGATGGGATCCCACATGCTGCACATGGGCAGGCCAAGCGGTGTTTCGGCATGACCGTCGCGGTAGAGGCTCATCAGCCCTTCCACATGCTCCTGCTGGGACTGCCGGGCCTTGGGCGACCAGTAGCGGTACCAGCGGCCATCCGTGCCGTCCATGTTGACCACGCTGTCGCCGTGGATGGGCGCGCTGAAGCGGATGTTGGGATAGAGGTTGTCGCCGTTGAGATACAGCGACAGGAACATGTGCGCCAGTTCCTCGCGGTGAAGGGACTGCATCAGGTATTCCTGCTGCGCCACGTACTGGCTGGCTGCGCCGCCATGGAAACGCTCGCGGAAGTCCTCCCAAGCCTTGCTGTCCAAAAGCACGCAGTTGAAGCCCAGATCGCGGATGGCACGGGCGGATTCATCCACAAAGTCCCTGTCGTCATACGCCGGGCGGTAGAAGTTGCCAAACCACAGCGTCATCAGCGGTTCATCGATTCGCATGGTTGGCTCCTCCGGTGAGCGCGCCGTACATTTCAGGCCTGCGGTCGCCCATATGCAGGGGATACTCGTCGCTGTGCCGGCTGAGATCCAGCTCGCAGGTCAGCACGGCTGCGCGATCCCTCGGCGCGCTGGCGATCACCTCACCCCACTGCGCCACCACCTCGCTGGGGTTGCGCAGGCCCTGGATGGGCATCCAGGCAGGCACGGCCATAGCGCCCGCCACATAGATGTCGTTCTCATAGGCGCGGGCATGGGCATACACGCCTTCCCAGCCCCACGTGGGACACACCACCAGCCTGGCGCCCATCAAGGCCAGCGTGCGCGGAATTTCGGGAAACTGCATATCCCAGCAGATGCAGGGCGCAAAGCGGCCAAAGGGTGCGTCAACGGTCACAAAGCGGCTGCCGGGGGTGAGATGAATCTGCTCGCCGCCGGAGGCCAGCTGGATCTTGTCGTACGCCTCCGCCAGCGCGCCATCCGGGCCGTAGATCATGGCGGTGTTATAGGGCTTTCCGCCCTTGAGGCGGTAGCAGCCGTATACCAGATAGGCGTTCAGCCTCTTCGCTTCCTGGCTCAGCTTTTCCCACAGCGGGCTGGATTCATCCGGCAGCAGGGTCGTCCAGTCTCCCTGCAGCTTTTCCGGATCACCGGGATAGTTGACGGCCTCGGTGGTTACCACCAGATCGCAGCCCTTCGCCGCCTGCATCATGGCAAAGGTCTCGTCCATCATGTCCTGCTGCAGGGCTTTGGCCTGCTGCAGGGTATAGCGCTTGTCGGGCTGATCAAACCGGTACAGCTCATTCTGCTGAGCCTGCAAAAGTGCCAGATGCATGTCTCTTCCTCCATCAAAAAAGCCGCACAAAGGCTGTTCCCCTCGCACGGCATGAGTATACAGTTTACCAGAAACGCAGTTTTTCGCCGCTGAGCTTGGCCATGGCCTCCACAAAGAAGAAATCGGCATAGACCATGGTGATGTGGTGATCGTTGCCGCTGTAGGAGCCGGTGCAGTTTTGGAGCACAGCCGGTTCTTCCAGCGACCAGTCCGCGCAGCGCGCTTCCATGGCCTTGAGCATGTCCACCGCCGCATCCAGCCAGCCTTCGTCCTCCGTAATCCTGCTCAGTTCAATCAGACCGCAGGCGGCAATCGCACCGGCACACGCGTCGAACAGGTCGTCCTCCGGCTGGCGGAAATCGCACAGGGGCACGCCGGTCCTCTTCACGTTTTCCACAAAGAAGGCGGCAATCTTTTCCGCCGTCTGCAGGTACTCGGCCTTGCCGGTGTGCAGATAGGAAAGCACAAATCCGTACAGGCCCCAGGCCTGGCCGCGGCTCCAGGCGCTGCCCTGGGCATAGCCCTGACCAGCCAGTTTCTCAAGCACCTCGCCGTTTTCCGGATCAAAGCACACAATGTGCTCCACCGATCCATCCTCGCGCACAAAATGCTTCATGGCCGTATCGGCATGCGCCATGGCAATCTGGCGGAAGCGCGGATCGCCGGTGTGCTCGCTGGCCCAGTAGAGGAGGTTGAGGTTCATCATGCAGTCGATGATGGCCCAGCCGTGCTTGTCCTCGTTCCACGCGCGGATGAATCCGTTGGGATTGAAGCGGCCCGCCAGCAGATTGGCAGCCTTGAGCACGCGTTTGCGGCTCTGGTCATTGCCGGTGAGGCGATAGTTGACGCCGGCGGAAATCAGCCACATGAAACCAACGTCGTGATGCAGATGATCAAATTCATCAAACGCTTCGTCCAGCATGTCTTCCACGCGCTCAGCCTCGGCGCGGTAGGCTTCCATGCCGGTATGCAGATACATCTGCCACATCTCAGCCGGCCAGAAGCCGTTGGTCCACCAGCAAATCCCGTCAAAGGGGGCGGGCTTCCACTCATTCTGACAGGTGGTGTACGGAATATAGGAAAGCTTGGTTGCCTTTTGGAGGGAGCCGGGCAGCTTGCGGGTCAGCTTAGCCCACACGTCCTGCGCAAACTCCTGGTGCTTGGCCACTGCAGTTTCAAAACGCATGATGAAGTTCTACCTACTTTCAGCACCCAACGCTGAGATGGTCCTGGAACTGCTCGTGCCGGCTCGGCCGGCCGCTCAGGTAGTCGCTGCACGCTTCCACCAGCAGTTCGCCCATGCGCTCCAGCTCGCCGCCAAAGCTGCCGGCGATATGGGGCGTGAGGATTGCATTATCCAGCGTCAGGAAAATATCATTGCTCGGATCTGCCTCTGCGCGGATGGAATCCAGCACGGCAGTCCTTGTGGGAACCTCCTGAAGCGCGCGCACAAGATCCGCCTCCACAACGGGCTCAAAGAGCGCGGCGTTGATGAAGGTGGCATGGGGCATCATCAGGGAGAAAAGATCGTAGTTGAGCATGCCGGCAGTCTGCGCGTTGCTGGGCAGGTGGCTGGAGATGACGTCGCACTCGGAGAACAGCTCCTCCAGCTCTGCAATCACCACATGCAGCTGCTTGGCACGGTAGGGGGTCAGATAGGGATCGTACGCCAGCACGTCCACATCGAAAGGCTTGAGCAATTCCGCCACGCGGGAACCCACGCGGCCCACGCCGATGAGACCCACCTTGGCGCGGTAGTTGCCGGTGCGGGCGTCGGCCTCGCGGCGCGCCTGCTGGTAGCCCTGCGCATTTTTGTACATGCGGCACGCGCGGTGCGCGCCCTTGTTGGCCAAAAGGATGTTGGCCAGGGTAAACTCGGCAGCCGCTTCGGCATTGGCTTCGCCCGCCGCAAAGATGCGCACCCCCTGCGCAAAGAACGGCAGCGCAAAGCGCTTGATGGAGCTGCCTGCATAGAAAATGGCTTTGAGGTTGGGGAAATACCGCTGCACCATCTCACGGGAGATTTCCGGCATACCCCATTTGCTGAAGACGATCTGCGCCTGCTGCGTCAGCTCCGCCTTCTCGCTCAGTTCATCCAGATAGACGGGTTCCGGGGTCAGTTCCAGTCCGGGAAGCTCCTGGAGCTTTTCCAGCACCAGGTCGGAATAGACGTGCATGGACTGCACGGCATCGTAGTTGGGATGAAATCTGTCCAGGAAGATGACTGCACGCACAATGGATCAGCCTTTCTGTTGAGGTTGCAAAGGGAGGACAGGGCAGCGCCCTGCCCTCCCGGTATTACAACCATCTTATCCGTTCAGACAGATGTTGTCAATTACTTGTTCTTCGCATCCAGGAAAGCCTGCACCTGGTCGATGATGGCCTGCTGGATCACGCGGGCGCCAGCGGCTTCGGCCTTGGTCCAGTACTCCTGCAGCTTGGCCTCGGTCTCAGCACCGTAAGCGCCGTGCATCAGAGGACGGATGTACTCGCTCTGGATGGCGGAAACGGCGGCGTAGGCGTTGACCAGTTCGGGAGTGGCCTGAGTGTCGAACACAAAGCCGTCCAGAACGGAGGGAGAGTAGCTGGCGGGGTTGTTCATGTAGTTGACGATGGACTTGATTTCGTCATCCAGCTCGGCGTTGGTGCGGATGAAGTTGGGGTTCCAGGTCATCTCATAGCCGGGGAAGGTGTACAGGTTGGCGGGAGCCAGCTTGGTGTACTCGCCCTTCTCGTTGAGCACAAAGTCCTCGCCTTCGATGCCCAGCTCGAACAGGTCATGGTTCTCGGGGCTCTGGAAGATCCAGTCGATGAACTTCATGGCAGCGTCGATGTTCTTGCAGTAGTAGGGCACGCACAGGAAGTTCCAGGCAGTCTGGCCGGTGGTGATGTAGTAGCCGGGCTCCTGATTGCGCAGGCCGTCGAGGTACACATACACGCCCAGCTTGGCGCCTTCGATCTTTTCGATCTCACGCTTGGCATTTTCGTAGCCGGAGATGTTGCCTTCCACAGCAGCCACCAGGCCGGTGTAGAACAGGTTGTTCAGAGCGTCTTCTTCGCTGACGGAGTTGGGCTGGGTGTACTGGGCCCACTTGGTGAGGCGGTTGATGGCGCGCTCGCTGCGGGTGTTGGTGTTGAAGGGAGCGGGGAAGTTGGCGAAGTCCTCTTCAGGCATGCCGATGGAGGCAGCGCCCAGCACGGTCTTGTTGTCCTCGGAGATGGCCACTTCGAATTCCATGCCAACGGCGGTGCCGCTGCCGTTGATTTCGAACACGTTCTGCTGGCGCTTCTCCAGGGTATCCAGCTCCAGGTAGTACATGGCGCGGCTGCCGCCGATGCCGAAGGGAGCGATCATGTCGGTCTCGTTTTCCTTCACGGCCTTGAAGTAGGCTTCGAGGGACTCGAGGCTGTCGATGGTGATGCCGTACTTTTCAGCCAGATCAGCGCGATAGAAGATGGTCTGGATGTCGTTGGCGGCCTGGGTGAAGGGGATGGCGTAGATGGCGCCGGTCTCGTCGGTGACCTGAGCCATGAAGCTCTCAGAGAAAGCGGCCTTGATGCCCGGGTACTCGTCGTTGTAGAAGTAGCTGGACAGGTCAGCATACATGTCCTGCTTGATCATGGTAGCCATGTTCATCCAGTAGGCATCGAAGGTCAGATCGCAGTCTTCTTCGTTGCCGATGAGCAGGGGCAGCTTTTCGCGGTGATCAGCGCCGGTGTTCCACACGATGTTCAGCTTGATGTCCAGGCCGGATTCGGCGTAGAACTTTTCAAGCACCTTGTCCATGTTCTGAGCCTGACCGAAGAGGTAAATCTTCAGTTCGGTCTCGGCGGAAGCGGTGACCATCATGCTCATGCACAGCACGAGAGCCAGGACGATAGCCAGGATTTTCTTCATGGGGAGTCCTCCTTTGAATCAATGGGTTGTTATCTCACACGCCAATGGGCGCAGTGGAGCGATGGAAATTGGCGTCAGCCCTTCACGGAGCCCACGATGAGGCCGGAGGTGAAGTACTTCTGCGCGAAGGGATAGGCCACGATGATGGGGCCGATGGTGACGATGGCGGTGGCCATCTTGCTGGTGGTGGAGGGCATGGAGCTCATATCCACCGCGAAGCCAGCCTGACCGGCCATCTGCTTCATGAGTTCGATGTTGCGCATCATGCGCATGATGAGGTACTGCAGCGGGAAGAGCTTGTTGTCCTCAATGTAGAGCATGGCGTTGTACCACTGGTTCCAGTAGGCCACGCCGTAGAACAGCGCCACCGTGGCCAGCGCCGGCAGGGATACCGGCAGGATGATCTGCCACAGGATGCGCACGTCGTTGGCGCCGTCGATGCGGGCGGATTCGTGCAGCTCAGCCGGGATGGCGGAGAAGAAGTTGCGGAGCAAAAACAGGTTCCACGGATTGACCAGCACCGGCAGGATCATGACCCACACGGTATCGCGCATGCCCAGATACTTGGAAATGAGCATGTAGGTGGGCACCAGACCGCCGTTGAAGAGCATGGTGAAGTAGGCGAAGAAGGAAATCGCGCCGCGGTACTTGAGCTTCTTCACAGACAGCGGATAGGCCATCATGGCGGTCACAACCATGGACAGGATGGTGCCCGCAACGGTCACAAAGATGGAAACCTTGTAGCTGTCAAAGATCTGGCTGGTGGAAAACAGCATGTTGTACGCCTGCAGGCTGAAGCCCCTGGGCAGGAAGCCGTAGCCGCTGCGCAAAAGCGTCCTTTCATCCGAGAACGAAGCGCTGATGGCCACGATGAAGGGGATGACGCACAGGGCGCAGAACAGCACAATCAGCAGGCCAACCACGAAGTCCATGGTGGTGCGCTTGGCTTTGGGCGTTTGAACATTCACATTGCTCATATGGCTCTCTCCCCTCCTTAAAACAGTGCGCTGTCGGGCTCGAGCTTGCGGGCAATCCAGTTCACCACAACGATGAACACAAAGCCAAACACGGACTGGTACATACCGGTGGCGGCGGACATGCCGTAGTTGCGCAGCATGCGCATCATGCGGTACACGTAGGTGTCAATGACGTCGGTGGTGGAGAACAGCAGGCCGTTGTCGCCAACCAGCGCGTAAATCATGCCGAAGTCGCCGTAGAAGATGCGGCCGATGCTGAACAGGCTCATCAGGATGATGGTGGGCTTGAGGATGGGCAGCGTGATGCGGGTGATCTTCTGGATGCGGGTAGCGCCGTCGATGTCAGCGGCTTCGTAGATCTGCGGGTCGATGCCCACGATGGTGGCGATGTAGACGATGGCGCCGTAGCCGGAGGCCTGCCACACGCGCAGGAACACCAGCAGCGCCGGCCATACGCCGGGGTTGGAATAGAAGTCCAGCGTGTAGCCCATGCTCTTGGCCATCTTGGCAAACATGCCGGTGGAGGGCTCGATGAACGCATCCAGGAACAGCGCGATGACCGTCCAGGAAACGAAGTTGGGCAGGATGGACAGCGACTGGGTGATGCGCTTGAAATTCTGGTTCTTGACCTCGCTGAAGAGAATGGCCAGGAACACGCTCATGGAGGTGGTGAACAGAATGAACAGCACGTTGAGGAACAGCGTGTTGCCCGTCACCCTCCAGATATCGCCCGTCTGGAACAGGAACTGGAAGTTTGCCAGCCCGTTGAACTTGCTGCCGAAGATGCCGTAGCGCATGGAGAAGTTCTGGAAGGCGATGACCAGACCGCACATGGGCAGGTAGCTGAAAACAATGAAGAACAGAATGCCGGGCACCGTGAGCAGATACAGGAACCCGTTCTGCTTCATCTCGTGGAGAAAGCCCCGCTTTTTGATGGTGATCGGAGCCGACGTGACAGCGGCCTTGCTCATCCGATCCTCTCCTCTCGCTTCTTGATTGTGACTTTATGGTAAAACACCTCCCATTTGTTCTCAAGTCCAAAGTTCCACAATGAAAAACAAAAGTGGACATTTACACATGTGCAAATGCCCACAAAATGTATCATTTTCACCTCTACGCGCGCTTCTGCGTGCGGTATTCAAACGCGGTCAGGCCGGTATAGCGCTTGAATACATTGTAAAAATACCGGCTTTCCTTGTACCCCACCATCTCGGAGATCTCCCTGGCCGTCAGGTCCGTTTCGCGAAGCAGGCGGCAGGCCTCCTCCATGCGCACCCGGAGGATGAAATCGCGCGGAGCCATGTCCAGCTTTTCGCGCACCACCAGGCGGATGGTGTTCTGCGATACGCCCACATGCTCGGCGATGGAAACCAGGCTCAGGTCCGGGTTTGGATAATTGGCCTCGATATAGGCGATGGCTGCGGTGGCGTATTCATCGCTGCGGGAGGACAGCTTTTCGCGCTCCTGCGGCAGGATGGACAGGCCAAAGCTGCGCAGCAGGCGCATCTGCTCTACCCAGTAGGTGCTGTTGTGCAAAAGTGTATAAAAACCGATGATGTCGCAGCTCTCCTGCGCATTTTCATCCAGCTGGCGGTAGATGCTGCTGAGCAGCGTGGTGGAGCTGATGAGGATGAACTGGTAGGAGGCGGAACAGACCACCTCGTAGAAATCGTTGAGCTTGCGTTCAAAGCGCTCCGCGTCGCCCTTTCGGATGGCTTCCAGAATATCGCGCTCGATGCCCTCCGGATAGGGCATGCTCACGCCCACGCGCATGCGGATGTTATCGTACTCGATGTTCTGGCCGCTGCCAAACACCATGCGGTAGCGCGTGGCAATTTTGGCGTTGCGGTGGCTTTCCGGCAGTTCCGCCGGGCTCATGGCGTGCGTTCCGATGCCGACGGTCAGGTTCAGGCTGTACTGCTCCTGCGTCCAGCTGCGCAGCGCATCCAGCGCTTCCATCAGCTCGTCCGTCAGCAGAAAACCTTCGCGCGACAGCAGAATGCTGATCCTGTCATCCTCCACAAACACGCCGACGGCGCCGCCAAAGGCCTGCTCGCACTTTTCCAGCAGCTCGTCGCGGATGCGCTGGATGCCGTCCATGCTGTAGCGCTGAAACAGCTTTTCGTAGCCGTCCATGCACACGTCCAGCACCACGTAGTGTCTGGGCGCGCCGGTTTCAATTTCCAGCACCGAGCACAGCTCGCTGTATTCCTCCTGCGTTTTCCAGCGGCGGGTCAGCAGGCCGTGCAGCGCCAGCCGCTTCTGCGTGCGGCTGTGCGCATGCGCCGCCGTCTCTTCCAGCGACACATTCTGCCTTTCATGAAAGCTCTGATACAGCCGCCACAAAAAGGAGGATTTGGCGTCGTCATGGGGATTCATACGCGTTCCTCCTTTTGTATGTGCTTCATTCAGGCTGATTCCAGTATAGCACACCTCAAAAAAGATGTGCAAGATGTTTCGCGCCGCTGCGCTTTCCCAAAAGTTTCTTAGTTCCTTAACAGACATTCCGGCCATTCTGTGATATGATATACAGAGAGCCGTATGTTCATCTCCACAGGAAAGGGGTTTGAAATAAATGTACCGTATTATGGAGCTCAATCCGCAGCTGATGCCTTTTGCAGGCGACATCGATCTTCGCATGTTCCTGTACCGCGCCACCAAGCAGAAGCTGATGCCGCAGGGCGGCAAACTGAACGATTTTGCCAATGCATCGGAGTATTTCGGTTTCCACCACGTCAAGGGCGGATGGTACTACCGCGAGTGGGCGCCAAGCGCCTACCAGCTGTACCTGACGGGTGATTTCAACAACTGGGACAAAACCAGCCATCCCCTCACCCGCCTGGATAACGGCAACTGGGAGCTTTTCCTGCCTGGCGACGACGCGCTGTGGGAAGGCTGCAAGGTCAAGACCGTGGTGGACTACAACATGACCCGCACCGAGCACATCCCGCTGTATGCGCGCCGCGTGGTGCAGGACCCCAAGACCATCACCTGGTGCTGCGAGGTGGTGGACGACCAGAAGGTTTTTGACTGGACCGACAAGGACTTCAAGGGCTCGGATGAGCTGTACATCTACGAAGCGCATGTGGGCATGGCGCAGGAGGAAGGCCGCATCGGCACCTACCGCGAATTTGCCGATCTCATCCTGCCCCGCGTGGAGAAAGCCGGTTACAACACCATCCAGCTCATGGCCATCATGGAGCATCCGTATTACGGCAGCTTCGGCTATCAGGTGTCCAGCTTCTATGCCGCCTCCAGCTGGTTCGGAAAGCCTGACGATCTGAAGTACCTTATCAACAAGGCGCACGAGATGGGCATCCGTGTGCTTCTGGATCTGGTGCACTCCCACGCTGTCAAGAACACCGCCGAGGGCATCAACATGTTCGACGGCACCACCTGGCAGTTCTTCCACGACGGCCAGAAGGGCGAGCACCCCGCCTGGGGCACCAAGTGCTTCGATTACGGCAAGACCGGTGTCATCCACTTCCTGCTGTCCAACCTCAAGTTCTGGATGAAGGAATACCACTTCGACGGCTTCCGCTTCGACGGCGTCACCTCCATGCTCTACCACGATCACGGCCTGGGCACGGACTTTGACGACAACAAGAAATATTTCTCCTATAACACCCACACCGAGGCCATCACCTACCTGCAGCTGGCCAACGAGCTCATCCGCGAGGTTAACCCCAATGCCATCACCATCGCCGAGGACATGAGCGGCATGCCCGGCATGTGCCTGCCCATCGAGGATGGCGGTATCGGCTTTGATTACCGCCTGGGCATGGGCCTGCCGGATATGTGGATTCGCACGGTGAAGGAAAAGACGGACGAGGGCTGGGAGCTTGGCAAGATGTGGGGCGACATGTGCCTGCGCCGTCCCGGTGAAAAGACCATCGCCTACGTGGAAAGCCACGACCAGGCGCTGGTGGGCGACAAGACCATGATGTTCCGCCTGGCCGACGCCGCCATGTACACCGATATGGACAACTGCTGCCACAACCTCGTCATTGACCGCGCCACCGCGCTGCACAAGATGATCCGCCTGTTCACCATGGCGGGCGGCGGCGAGGGATACCTCAACTTCATGGGCAACGAGTTCGGCCACCCCGAGTGGATCGACTTCCCGCGTGAAGGCAACGGCTGGAGCTTCCACTACTGCCGCCGCCAGTGGAGCCTGCTGGAGAATGGATTCCTCAAGTACAAGGGACTGGGCGCGTTTGACCGCGACATGATCAACCTGGCCCGCGAAAACAACCTGTTCCGTCAGCAGATGGCCGACCTGATGCTGCTCAAGGAGCCGGAAAAGGTGATCGTTTTCTACCGTCACGGATTGCTCTTTGCGTTCAACTTCCACCCCAGCAACTCGCTCACCAACGTGCTGGTGCCCATCCACCAGAACACCGACTATTCCGTGGTGCTCTCCACCGACGACAAGGAGTACGGCGGCTGGGAGCGCACGCAGCACCAGAACTACTCCACCAAGCTGTTTGACGGCAAGTACTACGTGGAGCTGTACCTGCCCGCCAGAAGCGCGATCGTGCTGAAGGCCGGGAAGGTGAATGAGCCGCTGCCGGAGCCTGTCAAAGAAAAGAAAACCGAGAAGAAGCCCGAAAAGAAGCCCTTGAAAAAGGGGAAGGCATAACACAAAAAGAACCGCTGTTTCAAATGAAGCAGCGGTTCTTTTTGTTGCTTTTACGGAATGATGACCGTCTTGCCGTTGCGCATACCCGGCTTGAAGGCCTCGTTGATGTCATCCAGCGCCACGCGGTCGCTGATGAGATCGTGCAGGTTGAGGCGGCCGGAGGTGATGATCTGCGCGGCGCGGCCCTGCGTGTTGGGATTGACGAAGGAGGTCTTGAGCGTCAGC
>JAQXJZ010000127.1 GCA_029009515.1 bacterium | reverse complement strand
CAAAAAGCAGGCAACACAATGAGATGCTCACTGCATTGCCTGCGGATTGCTGTATGGATGCGGCGCTTACAGGGTGCTCGCCAGAGAAGCGTTTTTGTAGGCTTCGTCGTCCGTCACTTCCTTGATCACGCGGATCTCATCAGGGAAGGCGATGACGTCGTTTTCATTGCTGAGCTCAATCTCGGCAATCGCCTTGTCATTCCAGAAGGGATAGACGTCGATTTCGAAGTACGGGTTTTCGTAGGTCAGGCAGTAGCGCGTTTTGCGGATCTGCCGTCTGGTGGTGTCGGCGTCCATGAGGAGTTTCAGATATTCGGCCTGCGAAAGGCGCTTTTCAATCTCCACGCGCTTCATGCCGGACACCACGCGCTTGGTGGTCTGGAAGTAGATGTAGTTGCCGTCAATGCCGCGCTGGCGCACGCGCACCTCCTCGCCCGTGGGGCTGTTGAGGTAGGTCTGGATGATCTCGATGCGCTGGCAGGAGGGATGGCTCTCCAGCCACTTGATGTCCGGATACTCGATGAGGAACTTGCGCTCGATTTCATACGGCTCGGGCTCGCCCAGGAAGGAAGCGATCTCGCCAATCAGGCGTTTCATCTTCTCTTCGAAGGAGGAGGTGTTGTCGATCACACGCAGGTGCGGATGACCCGTCCAGGCAGAGATGAGCTTGTCATCCAGCGCCGCGGCCTGCTCCACGGTTTCGGTGCGGGCGACGTTGTTGGCGGTGGTGTAAAATTCCTGCGCGCCCTTGGCTGCGGTCACCAGATGGAAAACGGCGTCGTAGCTGTCGCGCAGCTCCACCTCGTTGGAGCCGATGAACTGCACAGCCTCGGCAAACTCGGCCGCGGTCATGTAGGCGCGGTTGTCCAGCGTGCCGCGGTCGCACACGATGAGCACCTTATCGCCCTTCATGGTGCGGGCGGCCTGCTCAAAGATCTTTTCCTTTTCGATCTGCAGCTTGAGCTGGCACTTCTGATACGCCACATTGGTGCCGCACGTCCACGGCGCAACGCCGCCGGTGATGAGCTCCGTTGCCGTTTCCGGCACAAACAGCACGGCATAGCCCTTCTGCGTGAATGCGTTCTGAATCCAGCTCATGGCGGTGGACTTGCCCGCGCAGGGGCCGCCGGTGATGACGATTTTGGTGATCTGCATCTTTCGTGCTCCTTCTTTCAGCGTCAGCAGCTCGTTCACATCCATCTGAAAGAGCGCCGCCATTTTGCGGATGACATTGGTGGACGGCTTCGCCTTGCCATTTTCCCACTTGGACACCGCCTTGTTGGTCACGCCAAGCTCGCGCGCCAGCTCCGCCTGGGAGAGATGAAGCTGCGTGCGCATCGCGAAAATCCTGTTTCCAAAAGCGAAATCGTTCATCCGGAATCACCCTCCTTCCCACATCCTTATTATAGGCGGAAAAGGCAGGCGAGGCAAGGCTTGCGGGGTCGAATAACGGTAGAAGGTTGGGGGGAGTGAGGAAAAGAAATTCCTCCACACAAATCGGTTTGGCGTTTGGGTCAGTTTTCTCTCAGGAGGAAGGCCATGTACAGGGGCAGGGTCAGCATGGAACCCGAGCGGCCTACGTTGTAGTCGCCCAGCTTGATGGCGTGATGGACATGGTATTTTTCCGGATGATTGAGGATTGTTTTGGCGCTCTTGGTGTTGCCGGAAGCAGCCTTGACCTCCACCAGCGTGCATTCGCCCTTGTAGCGGATCACAAAGTCCACCTCAAGGCCGGAATCCTTGTGGAAATAATACAGCTTGCGGCCCATTTTGCCGAAAATGTCTGCGATCAGGCCTTCAAAGATCGCGCCTTTGTAGCCAAAGAGATTGCCCTGAAGGATATCAAACTGCGTGCCGTCCTCCAGCATGGCCACGAACAGCCCCATGTCGCGCATATATACCTTGAAGACATCCGGCTCGGCATTTCCGTCCAGCGGCAGTTCCGTGATGGAGAGGTTGTAACAGCGCGCGATGATCCCGGCATCCTCGATCCATTGCAGGCTTCCGGCGAATTTCGATGCTGTTGCGCCCTTTTTGACAACGGAATACTGGAACTTCTTGTTTTCTTTGCTCAACTGCTTGGGAATGGACTGGAAGCATTCGCGGATGACGGGCTTGTCCTTCTTTTCCGCGTACTTCACCATGTCGTCCTCGTAGGAGCGCACGATATCACGCTGGATTTGAAGCACCTCGTCCATGCGCCTGGTATTGACGAAAGTCTGCACCGCATCCGGCATGCCGCCTACAACCGTGTACTGCAAAAGCAGATCGCGCAGCCGCTGGTGCAGCGCATCCGGCACAGGGGTTTCCTCCTGCAAGTGGATTTTCAGCAGGTCGATGATCTGCCCGGAGATGCCGTTAGCCCACAGGAATTCCTCAAAATCCAGCGGCGTCATATCGATGACCGTTTCATAGCCCACGGGGATGGATTTGGGTTCTTTCTCCCCATAGCCTTTTACGCCCAGCAGCGAGCCGGTACCGATCACATCATAGCGGCCATCCAGCTTGAAAAACTTCAGCGCTGTTCGGGCGTCGGGGCAATCCTGAATCTCATCCAGCACAAGGATGGTTTTGCCGGGCTCAAAGATGGCTTCGCGACCCATCAGCGCAGACAGAAGCATGGTGATGTGGTCTACCTCCAGCGAACCGGAAAACACCGACGCATACTGCGGATTGGCAAAAAAGTTCAGATAGACCACATGCTCGTAGTTCTTTCTGGCAAAGTCCAGCACGGAGAAGGTTTTGCCGCACTGTCTACAGCCTTTGATGATCAGGGGTTTATGGTTTGGCGTGTTTTTCCATTCAACGAGCGCTTGTTCGATCTTTCGCCGCAGCATAAGCACATCTCCTTCCGGTTGGCTTTAGTATATGCAATGATTTCAACTTTTTCAAGGGAGTTTTTCAGGATAAATGCAATTTTTTCAAACGAGTTTCGGAAAAAATGAGAAACTTTTCGGAAATGGAAGAAATTGAATGGAATTGTATCTGCAAAAAAACAGGGGCAAACTGCCCCTGTCAAATTCCTTACCCCGCCGCCTCCAGCATATTCTCAATGAAGATTCCATACCCGCGCGTGGGGTCGTTGACGAATACGTGCGTCACCGCACCAATCAGCCTGCCGTCCTGAAGGATCGGACTGCCGCTCATGCCCTGTACGATGCCGCCGGTCTTTTCCAGCAGCTCCGGGTCCGTAACGCGGATGACCATGCTGCGCTGGGAAAGACCGGCCTTGCGCGATACCTCCACAATCTCCACGGCGTATTCCCGCATGCCGCCTGCATCCACCGTGCACAGGATGGTGGCCGCGCCCTCGTGCACGGTGCTGCGGCGGCCGATGGGCAGGCCGTCCGGGTAGAGGGGGTGCGCGGGCGGGCTGGTCATGCGGCCGTAGATGCCGTAGGGGTTGTTGCGCGTGAGGGTGCCCAGCACGCGGTTTTCGCGCAGGAAGCTGCCCTTCAGCTCGCCCGGATAGCCCTTCTGCCCCTTGCGCACGTCCACCACATCCGCCGTCATGATCTCGCCTTCGCCCACGGGCAGGATCTGCTGAGTGTCCGCATCGGTGATGGCGTGGCCCAGCGCGCCGTACACCGCGCCCTTGCCGGGCTCGATCTCGCCGTAGAAGGACAGCGTGCCTACCCCGGCGGTGGAATCGCGCACCCAGGCGCCGATGCGGAAATCGCCGCTCTGGCCGTCGCGCCGCGCCTGCAGGGTGAGCAGCAGACGATCCTCGCCGCGAAGCACGGTCAGCGGCAGCGGTGCGCCCTGATAGGCCGCCACCTTCCGGGTCAGGTCGTCGGTGCTGTTCACGGGCTGACCATCCGCCTCGGTGATGACGTCGCCGGGCTTGATGCCCGCCATGCGCGCCGGGCTGAGCGCGCCGCTCAGATCACTGGTGCCCACCACCAGCACGCCTTTGGTGCGCATGGCCACGCCCACAGCCTGTCCGCCCGGATAGAGGCGCAGATCGTCGGCGATCTCCACCTCCACCTCGCGGATGGGCAGAAGGCCGAACAGGCTGATGGTGGCCGTGGCCGAGCCTAGCTGTTCATCGGTGGAGGAGCTGGCCGTCATGGTCAGTTCAAACGGATAGGGCAACGATAGATCCGCCGTCTGCGTGCGCGATACGCTGAAGGTGTCGGGCAGAGAGCGCAGAAGCTGCGCCTGTGGAGAAACATAGACCGCCAGCACCAGCAGGCTCAGCAGCCAGCCGGTCAGTCTGCGTTTGCGGGAGGTTGCCTTTCGCATACGAACGCCTCTTTCTGATGATGCTTCGCAGGGTAGCGTGCGCAGAAAGAGGCGTTTTCAATGTGGAAAATGTTTTTATGGAAAGCCGCCCAGCCCGCGCCAGCCTTGACGCTTTCTGGCTTTTTCTTTATACTGGAACCTGAGGTGAAAACCCATGCGTATCAAAGAAAACCGGCGTGCGTGGACGGCGGGAATCGTGCTCTCCACGGCGCTGTGGCTGTTTTTGTTTGCCTTTGCCAAAATCCGCTTTGCCGCCAATGACGACCAGTTTTTGCTGCGCACGTTCTCGTGGCCCCTTGGCGCGCCCACATTCCACCTGTATATCCACGCCATGTACGCCTTCCCGCTCAGCTGGCTCAGCAGGCTTGCGCCGTCCGTGCCGTGGGTGACGGTGCTGGAAATAGCCCTCATGTGGCTGAGTACGGCCACCATCGCCAAGAGCATCATCCAGTGCAACCGACGCTCGTTTGCCCGGGGATTGTTCTTTGCGGTGTGTTTTACAGCGCTGTTCGTTGTGTACATCTCCGCAAGGCTGACCTACACCACCGTGGCCGCCATGCTCAGCGCAGCCTGCGCGGCGCAGCTGCTGAGCGTGGATTGCAAAAACGCGACGGACAAGGAGATCATCAAAGGCATGGCCTACAGCCTGCTTTTACTTGTGCTCTGCTACGGCCTCAGGCAGATGACAGCCCTTCCCGCACTATTCTTCTGCGGCCTCAGCTTTGCCTATCGCTTTCTCACATGCTTTCTCTCCCTTGAGGCCGTAAAACGGCCTCAAAACCGGGATTCTCAAGGGGCTAAGCCCCTTGAGCGGGATCCAGGGGCAGCGCCCCTGGCCGCCGGAGGCCGTCCCCTTCGTCCCATGCTCGTCACCCTCACCGCCGTTGCCGTCGCGATGGGCGGACTGGCTGCCGCGCGTGAAGTGGAGATCACAGCGCGCGGACAGCGCGATTATCTGGCGTGGCAGCAGGCGCGCATCAGCGTGCTGGATTATATCAATCTGGAATGCTTGCCAGCTGAGGCCAGAGAGACGGCTGGCTGGACGGATGCGCAGGTGACGCTGCTCGACAATTGGTACACCATGGAGGAGAGCATCTCCACCGAGACGTTCCGCTATGTGGCCGATACGCAGGACAACGCGCAGACGCGCACCAGCCCCGGGGCGGCGATCCTCGATTTCCGCACCCGGTCGCCGCTGATTGCGCTTTCGCTGGTGGTGCTGTTTGGGATCGGCCTGATGTGCGTGCTGGGACTTGCGCTGAAACGCAAGGGCCTGTGGACGTTTGTCGCCCTGATGGTTACCGCGGTGGGATGCCTGGCGCTGCTGGCGTATCTGGCGCTGCAGGGCAGGCTGCCGTACCGCGCGGTGATGGTGCCGGTCCTCCCGGCGGCTGCGGTGGTGTTCTGCCTGATGCCGGAATGCCTGCCGGACAGGAAGTGGTTTGTGCCGCTCTTGTGCGCCGTCACGCTGGCCGGTACCGCCGTGTACGCCGTGCCCACGTGGCAGGATATCCGCTATGTACCTCCCAAGTGGGACTATGATACCCACGAGGCCATGGACAAGGTCGCAAAGGAAAACCCCGACCTGCTGTTCATCTACTCCAACGAATTGGTCAACGACCTGCGCATCTGGCCGGATATGGAAGGCGGCCTGCCCACCAACCTCATGTTCTGGGGCGGCTGGCAGCGCGGATCGATCGAATATCGCTCCAAGGTGGAAGCCTTCGGACTGGACAGCGATCACTTCACGCCTGCGGACTGGCTGCGGCCGGAGCTGCGATTCCTCAGCCTGAAGGAGGAGCCTCACCCGGTGCTGGTGGAGCACCTGCGTGAACAGCTGGGCGAAAGCCTGACGTGGGAACAGGAAAAGATGGACATTGCGCTGTATGCGTATCGCTTTTATCTCAACGAAGTGGAAGAATGAGGAGGAACAGCACCATGCTCAAAGTACTGACCATCGGCAACAGCTTCGGCACGGACTGCAATCACTACCTGCATGGCATCCTGAAAGCCGCCGGTATCGAGAGCCGGACCATCAACCTCTACATCGGCGGATGCTCGCTGGAACGGCACTGGGCTAATGTGGAAAAGAACGCCCGTGAGTACCAGTACCAGCTCAACGGTCAGGCCACCGAGCGCGCGGTGAGCATCGAGCAGGTGCTGCAGGAAGAGACATTCGACGTGGTGGTGCTGCATCAGGTGAGCGGCGAAAGCGGCTGGGAGATGACCTTCGAGCCCTTCCTGGGCCGCCTGATCGGCTGGCTGAAGGAAAAGACCGGCGCGCGCATCGTGATGAACGAAACGTGGGCGTATGAGCCGGGCAGCCCGCATGAGCACTTCCTGCGCTACAACCGCGACAGCGCCGAGATGTTCAGCAAGCTGAAGGCGGCCTATGAGCACAAGGCGGAGGAATACCAGCTGCCCCTCATCCGCACCGGCGAGGTGGTGCAGAAGCTGCGCGCCCTGCCGTACTTCGATGGCACGAATGGCGTCATCACCCGCGACGGCTTCCATCTCTCCTTCCTCTACGGCCGCTACGCCGCCGCCCTCTGCTGGGCGCGCAAGCTGGCCGGCGTCAACGCGCTGGAAAACCCCTTCGTGCCTGTGGCCGACTTCCTGCCCGGCGAAAAAGCAAACCCGGAAATCATCTCTTGCATCAAAGCAATCGTGAACAAAGTGATAATACCGTAAAAAAGAACTGGATGGTATGTCTATTGCCATCCAGTTCTTTTTTTCCGAGGGAAATTATTTGCGGAAAAGCTCGTCCAATGTTTTGCCTTCTCTATTTTTCCATTCAACCCAACCATTTGTGCTTCCGCCAAGCACAAACATGGCCGCAGAGCTGGGAGAAGAAAAGGAGAAAGATGCCGCCAGTTTGTATTGACCTTCAACGTGAGTGATATCTCCGTTATGAAGGGCGGTTTGTCGCTGCATTTCTATTTTGGCAGAGTGACACTTGCGCGTCAGATCGATTTGAGAACCTTCCAGTATTTCAAATTTTTCTCCGTCATAAATTCCAAATGCTGATATGCCGTTTCTGGTGGTGTGCAACACATTGGCTTCGTTCATTATGGCTTTTGAGCTTTCCATCTTATAGCCTTGTGTAGCCATAATGAATTTAATCTCTTCATATACTTCTTCTATGAGAGGAAGATCATATTCAGCGATCTCGTATTTAGGATTAACAGCGTTTTCCACCTTGTATCGCTTGGATTCGCTGGCTTTATTGATCGCATAAGCTTCAAGCCCGCTGATCATGTCCAAAGAGAACGTTTTGTTGTCAGCAAGGAACATAATTGCTTTGTTCCAGAAGTTTTTTGATCGGTTGTGGTCATCCAGTCGACTGACACCATTACGAGTCTGCCCAACATAGATCTGTGCGATCCTGTTCTCATCGGTTTCACTTATGAGGTAATAAATTCCGGGCCGATTGATGCCTGTCAGCTTTTTCGCATCCGAAAGTAATGGACGAGGAATGACATAAGTGGTCATGGTTGATAAATGCCGTCGAATGGAACGGATGCCATCCGGTTGACCGTTATGATATATGATTTCAAGCTTTTTACTAATAGCCATTGTTAATCTCCATGTCGCAATGATACTGTGCGTAGATAAAAAAGCCTGAGATATGAGGAACATCTCAGGCTTTTAATGTGCCTCTTACGCCCTGAACACGCAGCAGGTGAGCACGCCGTCGCTGTTGAAGAACTGGAAGCGCACGGGGTAGGGCAGGCTGTTTTCCATGGTGAGGTTGATATCGCCGCCGCCAACCGCAGCATCGAAGCCCTTCTCGGCGTAGTACATGCCAACCTCGGCATGCACCTTGCGGTGGGTGACCAGCAGGGGCACCTGTATGACGGTGATGTAGAAGGTGGTGTTGGTCTGGCAGGTGCCGCCGCCGTAGCCGGCCAGCTTTTCGCCGCTCATGATGGGCGCGGAGTGATAGCCGGTGGACTTGCGGTAGGGGCCGATGACTTGGTACTGGTTGTACTTTTCGCCGGGCTGCAGCACGGTGCCGCTGATGAAGGCGGAGGACAGGTGGATGTTCCAGTTGCGGCCCTGAAACTGCAGCGTGGACTTGCCCACGGCAAAGAACGTGGTCATCACGCTGATCAGGTCGCCGCTCTCGGCTTCATCCCACGGAACCACGGGCATCACATAGGCGATGTCCTCTTCATTGATGTAGCCGGTGGTGCGGTGATAGGGCAGGGGATAGCGGCCGAAGGAGTCCTTCTCGCCCACGGAAATGGCGGAGCCGGGATTGACGGTCACCAGCTCCTCGCCGGTGGAGATATCCTTGATGAGGGTGGATTTGTTGACGAAAGCCATGTAGGGCCAGATCTCCAGACCGGGAATATCGCCGGCATAGGGATCGATGCGGTCCCACTTGAAGAGACTGTCGGTGCGCATGTAGCCGTACACGTTGCCATTGTAGCACACGTAGCACCAGTCGCCCTGCACCTCGCCCACGATGACCTGCTTGTAGATCTTGATCTGGGTGCGGCGGCGGGAATTCTCCGCAGGCTCAGCGTAGACGGAGGCGTAATCCTTCACGGTATGGGCGAGGAACTTTTCTTCAAAGGTATCCTCGGTCATGGTGAAGCCTTCGCCAGCGGGCTGCACGGCGGCCACGGGCGCTTCGGCATCTTCCTCCTGCTGCGCAGCGCCGGCCTGCTCGCGGATATCGGTGAGGTACTTGGTCTTGATGTAGCCCTCCACACGATCGGTGCGCACCTTGCACCACTCATCATCATACTCGATGATGTACACAAAGCTGCCGCGGGGAATGCTGTCGCAGCCGCCGGCATTATCCGCAGGCTTGGAGCGCACCTTCAGCGCCACGGTGCACTGGGCAATGTGGGTGACGGGCGCCTCCTCCTCCTCGGCCAGCGCCGCAAAATTCACGCTGGACAAAAGCATCATAACGGCCATGAACAGCACAGCCAGACGATGGTTCTTACGCATTCGCACGTTCGTTCCTTTCTGCGCCCGTTCTTGCGAATGGGCATACATATACTTCTATATTATACCTGTTCGGGGGGAGGTTCGTCAACGGGGAAGAGGAATAGAAAAAGGGACGCTTTGCAGCGTCCCTCCGGAAAAAGAATGAAGGTTTAGAACGTCTTGCCAATTTCCAGCACAAGATCCAGATCCATGCCGAAACCGGGCTTGTCCGGCACGGTCAGCATGCCGTCCTTGAGGCTGTAGCCGCTCAAGTCGACGCCTTCGCAGTCGCCCAGCACGGCCTCGATATAGGGAATATGCTGGGGGAATGCAGCCGCGATGTGAGCGCAGCAGTTGGTCTTGGCCACGTAGCCCCAGGCGTGAGGCGAGCCGACATAGCCCTTCTGCGTCATCATCTTGAGCAGCCTGCGCCACGCGGTAAAGCCGAATTCACATACATCAGGCTGCCACACATCCAGCAGGCGCTCCTCGGCCAAACGGGTGAGCAGCGGAATATCCGTGCGGTTTTCGCCGTCGGCAATCCTGGTTTCGGGGCAGTTGAGCATGATGAATTCCTTCAGCGCACGGAAGTTGTTTTCTTCCTCGCGCATGGGCTCCTCAAACCAGTACAGGGGGATATGCTTCACACCGGTCAGGAAGTCCTTGGCGTCCTGCACGGTGTAGCCATCGTTAGCGTCCACCATCAAGGTCATGGAGGGGAACTGATCATGAATGCGGCTGACAACTTCAATGTCGCGCTTCATGCCAGCGTCGTGCTCCATGAACATGTGGCCGCGGCCAATCTTGATTTTCAGGGCGCGGTGGCCCAGCTCCACGTCATAAGCACAGTCGTCAAGCACCTTCTGGATGCCCCACGGCTTATCCTCGGGAATCAGGTCGTTCATGTAGATTGCGCCGTCGTACATGCGAACACGGCTCACAGCATCGGGGTTGAGCATCTTGGAAACGGGAATGCCCAGAATGCGGGCGGCCAGATCATGCAGCGCAAGGTCGAACACCTTCCACTTGTCGTCCAGGATGCCTTCCTCGCAGGCAAAGACTTCCGTCAGTTCCTTGCCCAGAAGCTGTTCGCGCATCTGCTCTGCAATAGGCAGCTTTTCACTCAGAACGCCCCAGCCGCTTGCACCCTGATTGGTCGTCAGCCTGGCAATGGGCGTTTCACCGCCGAAACCGTGATATCCTTTGATGGCGTTAAAACCATGCAGTCGGGGGTAACGGGCGCGAAAATAGAGCAGTTCAATACGGTCAATGCGATGATTCGCAAGGGCCTTGTTTCTGATGTCCATATATTCACTTTTCCTTTCGTGTGTGAATATGAAAAGATAGGAAACTGAAAGTGGTCAGCGTTCTACCAGATGGACAGGTAGAACCTTCCTGACCGGGGGACGATCGGGGTTCTCAATACGGGAAAGAAGAAGGTCCGCAACCATACGTGCTTCCTGTTCCATATCCGCACCGATAGAGGGGATATGAATGGGCAGCGGAAGGTTGGCCTGTACGTTATCGTAGCCAATGATGAGCGTATCGGAAGGAACAAGGGTGGCGGCTTCCCAAGCCAGCTGATCGCGATAGGCAAAGATGCCGTCGAAGGCAACTTTGCTCTCGTCCAGCGCTTCCTTCATGGAACGTCCGCGCAGAAACAGGCACTGCCTGTGGACTTGTTCCTCTGTCATACCATATTCCATCATCTGGCCGATAAAGCCTTTCAGACGATCACGCTCGGAAGAGATGCTGTCCGGATAACTGGCAATGTACAAAGGCTGTTTGCAGCCGTGATCCAGCAGATACCTGGTGGCAATCCGTGCACCAGCCTCATTGTCCCAAACAACGCAGTCCTCTTTGTTGTCATCCAGATAGCGCCCGACCACCACGCAGGGTACGCCGTACTGCGCCAGCAGATCCAGTGCTTCCCGGCCACGCGGCGACGGGGTGCATATCATGCCGTCAATCTTGCGGCTGATGGCTGTGCGCATGACTTCGTATTCCCTGCCGGGTACGCCCTGTTCATCGGAATTAAAGATGAGGATCTGGTATCCTTCCTTGCGCAGTACTTCCTCCAGCTTTTTCATTTTAATGGAGTACAGCGGGTTGGCGATGTCGCCGAAAACAAGAGCAATGATCTGACTCTGGCCCTTGCGCAGCGAACTGGCCTGCATGTCCTGTACGTATCCCTGTGCCTTGGCTGCCTCCAACACACGCGCGCGCGTGGCCTCCGTAACACGGGGCGAACCTCTCAGTGCGAGCGATACGGTGTTGGCAGTCATCCCAATCTCCTGCGCAATGGATTTAAGAGTGGGACGCTGGGACTTTTTCTCCATCATGGACACGCTCCTGCTGCAAATGTATTAGCCATATTGTACCATTTGGGGATGAGTCGTGCAAGGCTGGGGATGCCGGTTAACCGGCATCCCCAGGGGAAGGAAAGTCATTACTCGACGTAATCTTCCATTTCCTCGATCGCTTCTTCAGCAATCTCCTGCAGCTTCTCAACGATTTCTTCGCTGGAGAGGTTCTCGACGCAGACATAAGCCATAACGTCCTTGCTGGCACCGCCAGAGGTAGAGAACTGGCTGACCCAGCTTACAGTGGGCTCGTCCCAGGCAGTGGTAGCCAGAGTGTTGCGGCCGGCCATGTAGATATCCCACACCTCAGCGCGGGCAGCCTTGAAGTCTTCGTTCTCCCAAACGGAGGCGTAGGGCGGCAGGTGGCCGGGAACGTTGTTGCTGAAGTACAGGGACAGGTTTTCTTCGGCCAGCCAGAAGCGGACGAATTCCTTGGCCAGATCGCTCTGGTCGCCAACGAACACGCCGATGGCATGGGTGGAAGCGCTCGCGCCCGCGCCTTCCTCGGCGGTGGCGTTCTGCGGGATAGGAGCAACGCTGATCTGGCCGCTGGTGATGGCCTCGATGCCCACTTCCTCCAGCACGTTGTTCAGGAAGGAGATGGAGGTAACCATGGTGGCGCCCAGGCCGGACAGGAAGCCGGCGCGCTGGCCTTCGTTCATGTAGGAAACGGAGCCGGGATAGCAGGTGTCGTAGAACAGCTTGCGCAGGAACTCGAGGGTTTCGATGGTCTTGTCACCGATGGTGCAGCTGCCGTCAGCGGCATACCAGTAGTCGGCGTTGCTGGCGCGGATGTCATCGAAGGGCCAGCCTTCAGCAATGCCCAGCACGCTGCCGTACTGATCGATGGTGCCGTCGCCATTGACGTCCTTGGTCAGCTTCACAGCGGCGTCATACCACTGATCCCAGGTGGTGGGAACTTCCAGACCGGCATCCTTGAACCAGTCGGCGCGATACCAGAAAGCGATGGGGAAGGTAACGATCGGCACGCCCCAGAGCTGGTCGGCGAACTGATAGGAAGCCAGCTGCTTGCTGGAGAGGAAATAATCGGTGCCATACTCATCCAGGATGAAGTCGATGGGCTCAACGATACCCATCTGGCCCCAGGTAACCAGAGAGGAAGCGCTCCAGGTGAACATCACGTCCGGCAGAGTGCCGGCAGCGCTGGCGGTGAGAACCTTTTCTTCCACGTCGCCGGTGATGGTGGTCACTTCCACCTTCACGCCCGGATGGGCAGCTTCAAAGGCAGCGATGACCTTGTCGCGGGCAGCGGGATGGGGATCACGGACGATAACGTCCCACAGTTGAAGCGTGGTTTCCTCAGCCATGGCGGCGGGAACCATGGAGGCCAGAAGAATCAGGGAAAGAAGCAGAGCCAGGATTTTTTTCATGGTTGGAATCCCCTTTCATTATATGATTTGTTTTTGTAAACACGTTGCTTTTACTGGCTCGATCCGGGCGCTGCCGTTCACCTCCTGTCTGCCGGAATCGCCAGATGATATCAACCCTTGACAGCGCCGGCCGTTACGCCGCCGACGATGTACTTCTGGAAGTAGAAGAAGATGAAGAAAACCGGGAGCATCGACAGGATGGAGGCAGCCATCATCTCGCCCCAAACGATGCCGATGTTCTGGTTGAAGTACAGATACAGGCCGCTCATCATGGGCTTGAATTTATCCTGATCGATGAGAACATTGGGAAGCACGTAGCTGTTCCAGGAGGCGAGGAAGGTGTTGAAGCCAACCACAACCAGACCGGGAATGGAGATGGGAAGCACCACTTTGAAGATCACCTGCATGCGGTTGCAGCCATCGATGGTGGCCGCCTCTTCCAGTTCCACAGGCAGACCCTTGATGTAGGACTTGGCCAGCCAGATGCCCAGAGGAAGCGCGCTGGCAATTTCAAAGATGGTCAATCCATAGAGGGAGTTGTTCAGCTTGAGGTCCACCGCCATTACAAACATGGGAATCAGCAGCGCGATGGTGGGGATCAGATAGCAGATCAACAGGATGTGAGAAAGCATGCGGGAGAAGAAGTTGGAATACCGCACCAGACTGTAGGCCGCGAACAGGCTGACGAAGATCGTCACAAACGTCGTAATGCAGGAGATGAATACGCTGTTCATGAAGAAGGTCGGGAAGCCGTAAGCGTTGGTGGAGGAACCAATCTTTCCGCTGAGCACCGTCTGGTAATATTTCCAGGTGGCGCTCTTGAGGTGCAGGAAGAAGTTGGGGGGACTGCTGAGCGATTCTGTTACAGGGCGGAAGGAGGTTAGCATCATCCAGTAGATGGGGAAGATGATGATCAGCACGGAAACCAGGCTCAGAAGAATCCGTACGGCATTCATGGCTTTTTTCTTTGTTTTCATACTGCATCCTCGCCAAACATTTTGATCAGGATAAAGTAGATCAGCAGAACGATAAGAATCAGCGCCACGCCGATGGCTGAGCCTTTGCCAACGCGGTAGGAGCCGAAGCTGACTTCATAGTAGTACAGCGGAAGCGTGGTGGTCGCATCGCCCGGTCCGCCCTTTGTGAGCAGGAAGATGGAGTCGAAGGACTTGAATACAGCAGCGATACGCACGATGAGCAGCGTAACCAGCGAGGGCTTGATCATGGGAAGGGTAATGCTGCGGAAGGTGCGAACGGCGCCGGCGCCATCGATGCGTGCGCTTTCGTATACGTCAGTGGGAACCTGCTTGATGGCGTTTGTGAGCACCAGAATGGAGAATGGCAGGAAGTGCCATACAGCTACTGTGATCACAGAGCCCATGACTGTCTTTAAGTCGCCTAGCCAGTTTTGTCGGGCTGTCAGCTTTAGCAGGTCTGTAAACAAGAAGTTGAACACGCCGTAGCTGTAGTCGAACAGGAGCGTGTATACGAAGGCGGAAGCCATGTAGGAGGTAACCCACGGAAGCAGGATGAGCGCAAAGCATGCGCGGCGGCCAAGGAACTCAAAGTTCATCAGCAGCGCAATCAGCATGCTGATCACGATACTCGCGACGGTGACGCCAAGCGTATAGATGAGGGATTTGCCGAGAGCATCCCAGAAATCCGTTTCGGTGAACATCCAAATGTAGTTTTCCAGTCCGATGAACTTGCCGCTTTTGGGCTTGAGCATGTTCTTGTTGGTCAGACTGGTTTTCACCAGCGTGATGATGGGATTGATGAACAGGAATCCCAGGATCACCATGGCTGGGATCAGGAGCATCAGACCGAAGAGGTGATTTCTCCGTCTTGTGTTCAGCCAGCGCAGATTCAAAGCGATCGCCCTCCTTTTGCTGTATTAACGTTAATATTTTACCGAAAAAGAAAATCGAAGTTCTCTTCGCACTGTATTAACGTTAATATTTTATGGAACCAACAAAAAGTATCAATTGATGCTTCTTTTATACCACAGGCAAAGTTCATTTGTCAACAGGAATATCCAAATTATTCTCTGGTTTTGTGATGAGAAATGGCATGTTCCGCTTCACTTTTCAGTTGCGCAATCCCCACCGCCTGTTGTATCATATTCCAGATCGTTTTTTCACGAAAGAAGGCAATGAACCATGACCAAACAACTTCGCGCCAACCTGCTGCTGGTTCTCACGGCGTTTATCTGGGGTGTGGCGTTTGTGGCGCAGGATGTGGCGGCGGATGCTGTGCCGCCCATGTATTTCAATGGCCTGCGCATGGCGCTGGCGGCGCTGGCGCTGGTGCCGGTGGTGTGTTTCTGCGACCGCAGGCTGCGCAAGGGGCAGGGCGAGGGACTGGTGTGGCGGCAGATGAGCCGCGCGCAGAAGAAGGAGCTGCTCATTGGCGGCGTGTGCTGCGGCGTGATGCTGGCGCTGGGCAGCGTGTTCCAGCAGATGGGCATCACGCTGGGCACCGGCGCGGGCAAGGCGGGCTTCATCACGGCGCTGTACATTGTGCTGGTGCCGCTGGCTGGCATCTTCTGGCGCAGGCGCATCGGCGTGCTGGTGTGGATTGCCGTGGTGCTCAGTGCGGTGGGCCTGTACTTCCTGTGCATGCAGGGCAGCTTTTCCATCGATCCCGGCGACGGCATGCTCATGCTGTGCGCGCTGTCCTATACCGGCCATATTCTGGTGGTGGATCACTTCAGCCGCCGCACCGACTGCGTGAAGATGAGCTGCATCCAGTTTGCCGTCACGTCGCTCATCTGCCTCACCGGCGGCTTGCTGTTTGAAAGCCTGTCGTGGCAGGCGGTACGCGCGTGCTTCATTCCCATTGCGTATGCGGGCGTGATGAGCGGCGCCATGGGCTATACGCTGCAGATCATCGCCCAGCGCGACGCCGAGCCCACCATTGCCTCGCTGATCATGTCGCTGGAAAGCGTGTTTGCCGTGCTGGCCGGATGGGTCATCCTGGGCGATGTGCTCAGCCTGCGCGAGCTGCTGGGCTGTGTGCTGATGATGGGCGGCATTGTGCTGGCTCAGCTGCCGCAAAAACAGGCGTGATGGATTGCCATTTTGCCTGAAATGATGTATAATCGACATATGCCGGAAATAAGGAGGCAAACCGATGGCCAGACCGCGCAAGTGCCGCAGGATCTGTCAGGAGCCGGAGTATGCGCTGTTCAAGCCCGAGGGCGTGACAGCCATGGAAACGGTCATCCTGTCGCTGGATGAGTTTGAAACCATCCGCCTGGTGGATCTGGAAAAGAAAACGCACGAGCAGTGCGCCGCGCAGATGGAGGTATCCCGCACCACGGTGACGGAAATCTACGAGCGCGCGCGGTACAAGATTGCGGATTGCCTGGTCAACGGCAAGCATCTGGCCATTCGCGGCGGCGACTACCGCGTGTGCGGCGGCGAAACGGAGCGCTGCTGCGGGCGCTGCAGCCGAGCCGTACCGGCGGGCGAAATGGCGGACATCCCGAAAGGAGAAAACATCATGAGAATTGCAGTAACCCACGAAAACGGCAAGGTATTTCAGCATTTTGGCCACACGGCCCAGTTCAAGCTGTACGACGCCGAAGGCGGCAAGGTGATCCATTCCGTCGTGGTGCCCACGCTGGGCAGCGGCCATGGCGCGCTGGCGGGTTTCCTCAAGACCGCGCATGTGGATGTGCTCATCTGCGGCGGCATCGGCGGCGGCGCGCAGGATGCGCTGAAGCAGGCGGGCATTCAGCTCTTTGGCGGCGTGCAGGGCGACTGCGACGCGGCGGTGGCGGCTTATCTGGCGGATGAGCTGGCGTATATCCCGGACGTGCATTGCGATCATCACGATCATGAGCACGGCGAGGGCCATACCTGCGGCAGCCACAGCTGCGGACATCATTGAGAAAAATGGAATTTGGAAACCGGAGCGGAATGACGCTCCGGTTTTTTTCTTGCAGCTTTCCATCCTTCCGCATAACCTCCCAAATTTCGGCAAAGGATAAGCCCATCCCCTGGGCGAAACTTTACCCCCGAATACGCTGGAATGGAGGGACATGCCATGCTGCAATACAAGCCGGTGGGGCAGAGCCTGACGGTCACCATCGCAGGCGAGCTGGATCACTGCGCGGCGCCGCAGATCCGGCAGATGCTGGATGATCTGCTGACGGATCCGACCGTCACCCACCTCACGCTCGATCTGGAAAACCTCACCTTTATGGATTCGTCGGGAATCGGGGTGCTGCTGGGCAGGCTGCGGGCGCTGCAGATGCGCGGCGGTACCATGAGCGTGAAAAATATGCAGCCGCCGGTGGAAAAACTGTTCCGCCTGAGCGGAATGCACCGGGTCATCGGTGTGGAAAAAACGGACAAGGGAGGGCGGCTGTGATGCACAACCGAATGGAGATCACCTTTCTTTCGCGGGCGCAGAACGAGGCGTTCGCGCGCGTGGCCATTGCGGCCTTCGCCGTGCAGCTCAATCCCACGCTGCCGGAGATGGCCGACCTGAAAACGGCGGTGTCGGAGGCCGTCACCAACGCCATCGTCCACGGCTACCGCGACGAGCCGGAGGGCATGGTGCGCCTCAGCGCCGAGTATGACGACAGCCGCACCCTCATCGTGACGGTGCAGGACGCGGGCTGCGGCATCCGCGATATCGAAACCGCCATGCAGCCCTTCTATTCCACCGGCGATGGCATGGAGCGCAGCGGCATGGGTTTCTGCGTGATGCAGACCTTCATGGACGCCGTGGAGGTGAACAGCACGCTGGGCGAGGGCACCACGGTCATCATGCGCAAGCGCATCCTTGGCGAGGTGGGGCTGCACCGGGAGCGGGTGCTGGATGAGATCGGCTGAGCGGGAGCACTACGGGCTGGCGGTGTACTGCGCCAGACGCTTTCTGGAGCGCGGCGTGCCCATGGAGGAGCTGATCGGCGAGGCGGAGGCGGCGCTTTTGTGGGCGGCGGCGCGCTTTGACGAAAGCCGCGGCGTGCGCTTTTCCACCTATGCCATTCCCGTGGTGCTGGGCGCTTTGCGCGAGCTGTGCCGCCGCGCTCAGCCCATGCACGTGCCGCGCAGCGAGCAGCGCATTCTTGCCGAGGCCGAAAAAGCCCGGCAGGCGCTGTGCTGCGAACAGGGCCGGGAGCCGGGTGTGTGGGAAATTGCCGCGCGGATTGGCGTGGAGGCGGGCAGGCTTGGGCAGATGCTGGGTGCGCAGGAGCGCATGAAGCGGGTCGAGGCGGAGCCGGACTGGTCGCTGGCACAGGGAGAGGAAGGGTTTGAGGATCTGGTGCTGTGCCGTCAGGTGATCAGCGCGCTGCCCAGTCCGTTTGGGCAGGTGCTGTGGCTGCGGTATGGATTGGGGGTATCGCAGGCGGAGGTGGCGCGGAAGTTTGGCGTGGGGCAGCCGCAGGTGTCGAGGTGGGAGAAGGCGGGGAAGGAGAAGTTGAGGGAGGTGTTAGCGGAGGGGGAGTAACGCCGATGCGGGAGGCGGCAGTGAGCTTCGCTTTCGTGTTCTAAAGGCTTATTTTGTTGGAAAGAGAGCGCATGTCTTCCAGCTTCCCCTTGGCAAGGGCTGCCTGTCTGCGAAGCAGCCAGGCAGTTTCGCCTTTGGCGAAATGACATGTATCGAATCAGAGATTCGATACATGTCACCGTTCGGAAGCTCCCGCGTAGCGGGTGATGAGGTGGCCAGTTCCTCGCCAAAACGACAAACATAGGAACTTGCCGCCATCGGGCGCACACGCAGGTGCGCTCCTACAAGGCAGCCGAACCTGTCTGTATGACAAATTCAACCCCGGTACCATACGTGCAAGGCAGCCGAACTGGTCTGCATTTCAATACAACCCCGGCACCACCGTAGGGGCGCACCTATGTGTGCGCCCGTGCACGAACGTGCCGGAGTAGCTTTGCTCTTTACCCACACAAGCAGCAAAAAGCCATCAACTGTCAGCCGTAAGGCTGGTGTTGATGGCTTTTTGCGTTTTAGATAGCGCACAACAAACATGTGCAACCCGAAAGAAAGATACACACAACTCACAGGGGTCCAGGGGTATCCCCTGGTCGGAGAAAGGGTCAG
>JAQXJZ010000126.1 GCA_029009515.1 bacterium | reverse complement strand
CCCGTCTCTTACAGCATATGCTCCCGCAGCCACTCGGGCTCGCGCGCGCTCAGGTCGGCGGGCGCTACGTCGAGGACGGTCTTGCAGCCGTGCTGGCCGCGCTGCGCCATGCGGTGCACGGCGCGGGCGTAGGAGACGAGGACGCTGGAGGTGAACTCCGGGTTGGAAGCCAGCTTGAGGCTGTATTCGATCACGTGGGTGTTTTCGGCGTTCCAGCCGGTCTTGCCGGTGCGGATGACGAAGCCGCCGTGCGGGATGCCGCTGTGGTTGGCCTTCAGCTCCTCCATGGAGATGAAGTGCACGGTGGTGTCGTAATCGGCAAAGTAGTTGGGCATGGTGACGATCTCGCGCTCGATGCGTTCCAGATCCGCGCCTTCCTCGGCCACCACAAAGCATTCGCGGGTGTGCTTCTGGCGCGTGGTGAGGGTGACGGCTTCGCCGCTGCGGGCAGCATCGAGGGCGGCAGGCACGGGAATGGTGTACTGGCGCGCGTCTACAACGCCTTCAATGCGGCGGATGGCGTCGGAATGGCCCTGGCTGACGCCCTTGCCCCAGAAGGTGAAATCCTGACCGGAGGGCAGAATGGCGCTGGCGTACACGCGGTTGAGAGAGAACATGCCGGGGTCCCAGCCGCAGGAGATGAGCGCGGTGTGGCCGCTGGCACGGGCCGCGGCGTCCACGTTGGCGAAATGTTCGGGGATTCTGGCATGGGTGTCAAAGCTGTCAATCAAGTGGAAATGCTGCGCCATGGCCGGGGTCTGCACGGGCAGATCGGTCGCGCTGCCGCCGCAGAGGATGAGCACGTCGATCTCAGCGGCGTGAGCAGCGGCGTCATCCGCCGGGTAGACAGGCACGTCCGGCGTGAGAATGCGCAGAGAAGCGGGATCGCGGCGGGTAAAGACCGCCGCAAGGGCCATGTCGGGGTTCTGCTTGATGGCGCATTCCACGCCGCGGCCCAGATTGCCGTAGCCAAGAATGCCGATGCGAATGGGTTGGTTCATGGGAAACGACCTCCTTATGGAAGTAGAATACCCGGAGGGAGCTTATTTCACCACGCTGAGGATGAAAGAAAGCTTCATGGGCTTGTCAGAGGGAAGGTGGAACTCGGGATGCACGGGCGCATGCCAGCTGTCATCGCCGCCCACACCCTTGCGGCACAGGGCCACATCCAGATAGGTGTAGTTGGGATCGGCCAGCTCGTCGTGATGGCGGGCGGCGAGCAGATCGTAAACGCTGCAGGGCAGCACGCTGATGGACAGCGGCGCATCCACCATCTCCACCATCAGGCCGCGCTGCTGGTCATCCGTCACGGTCAGACGGCGCACGCCTTCGCGGCTGCCGCATTCCTGAGGCTGCAGGTAGGGGGTCAGGTTCTGCTGCGCGGTGTAGCGGTGCAGACCCAGCTTGGCGCCGTGCATGCGGTCGGAGTAGTTCTCCTCCGGGCCGTAGCCGTAGTAGTCCACGTTGCACAGCTCCCTGGGCAGGCGGATGCTCAGACCAAAGGCCTGCATGTCGGGCAGACCGGCCTTGCCGGGCCAGTCCAGCTCCACCTTCACGCGGCCATTGCCAAGCGCGGTGTAGGCCAGGTTCATCCGGGCGTCCATGCCCATCAGGTCTGCGCTGTAGCGCACGGTGAGCAGGCCGTTTTCCACGGCGCAGGACACGGGCGCAAAGCGGCTCAGCTGGGAAGCGCCCAGCCAGAGACCCTCGGTGAGGAAGTCCTTGTTGCCGGTATCGTTGCTGGTGGTGGCGCGGTAGAGGCTCAGCTCCGGCGCAGTGATGATGCGCTCCAGCCCGTCGTGCGCGTGGAAGGAGCTCAGGCCGCCCTCCTTGAAGCTGAACATCGCTTCGTACTCCGCAGTGTTCACGCCAACGTTCATCAGCCCCTTGGAGATCACGTAATCGGCAGCGGGCGCTTCGGGAGCGCGGGCGATATCGGCCACGATGGTCTCGCCGTGCATCAGCTCGTAGCCTTCTTCTGCCCAGAAGCAGTCTTCACGCAGGCACAGGCCGCAGTGCAGCACGTATTCGCCGGGCTCGGCGGGAATGGACACGGGCAGATCAAAGCGGCGGATTTCGCCGGCAGGCACGTTGGGCTTTTCAATCACGCCAGCCTGCACAGCCGCGCCGTCGCGGTTGAGCGTCCAGCACAGATCATACTGATCAGCATTGCTGAACAGGCTGCGGTTTTCCAGCGTTACGCCGGTGGCGTCGGGCGTGATGACGATGGGCTGGTAGAGATACTTGACCTCCTGCATGCGCGGGGTTTCGGTACGGTCGCCAAAGAGCAGGCCGTTGCCGCAGAAGTCGCGGTCGGTGGGACGATCGCCAAAGTCGCCGCCCCAGGCCAGACGCTTCCTGCCATTGGGCGCAGTGGTGAGGATGGACTGATCCACAAAGTCCCAGATGAAGCCGCCCTGATAGCGCGGGTTGCGCTTTTCCAGCTCGATGTACTTGAACATGCCGCCGCAGCTGTTGCCCATGGCATGGGTGTACTCGCACAGGATGAAGGGCTTTTCGGGGTTTTCGGCCAGGAACTGCTCAATCTCGGCCACGGGGGTGTACATCTGGCTTTCCATGTCGGAGGTGTCGTTGTAGCGGCGGTCGTTCTTGACGCCTTCGTAGTGCACCAGACGGCTGGGATCGCGCTGGCGGAAGAACTGGGACATTTCGAAAATGTCCTTGCCGCCAAAGCTCTCGTTGCCGCAGGACCAGATGATCACGCTGGGATGATTCTTGTCGCGCTCCAGCAAGCTCTGCGCACGGTCGAGCACCGCGCCCAGCCATTCGGGCTTGTTCTCGGGAACGACGTTGTCGTGACCAGCGCCGTCGCCCCAGGTGCCGTGGGTTTCCAGATTGGTTTCGTCAATCAGGTAGATGCCGTACTCGTCGCACAGGCGGTACCACGCGGTCTGGTTGGGATAGTGGCTGGTGCGGATGGCGTTGATGTTGTTGCGCTTGATGGCGCGGATATCGGTGAGCATGTGCTCGTAGCTCAGCGCGCGGCCGCTTTCCATGCAGAACTCGTGGCGGTCAGCGCCGCAGAAGATGATGCGCTTGCCGTTGATGAGCATCAGGCCGTCCTTCATTTCAAAGCGGCGGAAGCCCACGCGGGTACGGCTGACCTCGTACACGTTTTCGCCCCGGAGGGTGATCTGCAGGGTGTAGAGATAGGGGGTCTCGGCGCTCCACAGGTTCACGTCCGCTACGCTGCCTTCGATGGTCATCTCCGCCTGCGCGGGCTGGGAGATGGTCAGCACGGCGTTGCCGTTTGCATCCGTCAGCACAGCTTCCAGCGTGACGGCCTCTTCGGGCAGATCCAGCTTGCACTCGGCGCTGAAGGAGCCGTCCATGTCCGCATGCACAAACAGATCGCTGAGGTGAGCCGCGGGGAAGGCAGTCAGCTCCACATCGCGGAAGATGCCGCTGAAGCGCCAGAAGTCCTGATCCTCCA
>JAQXJZ010000125.1 GCA_029009515.1 bacterium | reverse complement strand
CGCCAGCACGCCGCCCATGGACAGGCCGCAACCCGTGAAGGTATCCACCTCCTGCATCATCTCGTAAGCGGCTTCCTTGGCCGCGTGCAGCCATTGCTGCCAGGTGGCTTTGGCCATGTCCGCCTCGGTGAGGGCATGTCCGGGCAGGTTGATGGTGCGCACGGTGTAGCCCAGTGCAGCCAGCTCATCGGCCAGCTTGCGCATGTGCGCACAGGTGCCGGTAAAACCGTGAATGAGCAGCACGCCGCTGCTGCCGCCTTTGTGATGAACGGGCTGGCAGACCTCGCGGTCGAAATAGCCTTTGGGGTAGGGTTCCATAGCAACAGCCTCCTTCGGTCAGCAAAGCATATGAGGTAGCCGGCGGATTTATGCCTCCTCCAGCCGTTCGATATCCTCCTTCTTGCCCATCACCAGCACCGTGTCGCCGGAAGCAAACAGCATGTCGGGCGCAGGCGAAACAAGGAAGCGCTCCTGACGGTGGATAGCAAGGATGTTCAGGCCGTAGTGACGGCGCACATTCAGGCCGATGATGGAGTTGCCCACCCACTTGGAAGGCACGCGGATTTCGATGATCTGGTAATCATCGCTCAGGTTCATCAGATCCAGCACGTTGGGGGTGAGGATGCTGCGGGCCACGCGCGCGCCCATATCGCGCTCCGGGAAGATTACGCGGTCCGCGCCGATCTTGCGCAGCACCTTGGCGTGCAGATCATCATTGGCCTTGGCGATGAGATAGGGAACGCCGAGCTCTTTGAGAATCACGCATACCAGAATGCTGTCGCGCGTGTTCTGGCCAATGCTGACGATGGCGGCGTCAAAGTTGTTCACGCCCAGCGTGGCAAGCACGTCCTCGTCGGTGGCGTCCAGCTGCATGGCCTGCGTCACATAGGGGGCGATGTCGTTCACCAGTTCCGCATCGCTGTCCACGGCCAGCACTTCCTGACCCAGTTCGCACAGCGTTTTGGCAATGCTCATGCCGAAACGGCCCAGACCCAGCACCAGATATTGTTTGGCTTTCATGCAAAATTCCTCCTTAGCCGATCATGATTTTTTCCTCGGGGAAATGCACGCGGTTCATGCGTCCGTTTTCCGCGCGGCTGATGAGCGCAAACGCCAGCGTCAGCGGGCCTACGCGCCCCAGATACATCAGCGGCATCAGCAGCGCCTGCGAAGACATCCTCAGGTTGGGCGTGCCCAGCGAGGAAAGCCCCGTGGTGCTGAAGGCCGATACGGTTTCAAACAGAATGTCGATCATCTCAAAGCGGCCGTCTTCCAGCACGCTGATCAGGCAGGTGCTGGCCATGACCATCACAAAGCCGATGAACACGATGGTCAGGCAACGGCGCGCCGCGTCCGCCGCCAGCTCGCGCCCAAAGGCGGAAATGCGCTCCCGCCCGCGCACCACCGACCACACCAGCAGCATCAGCACCGCTGCGGTGGTGGTTTTCACGCCGCCGCCGGTGGAGGCGGGCGACGCGCCCACGAGCATGTACAGGCAGCCCAGCAGCTTGCTGGAATCGGTCAGCTGGGCCTGATCCACGCTGGCAAAGCCTGCCGTGCGGAAGGTGACGGACTGGAAGAAACTGTTGACCAGCTTTTGCAGGGCGTTCATTTCGCCGCCAAGGGTGGCCCGGTTGCTCCATTCCAGCAGCAGCATCAGCACCGTGCCGCTCAAAAGTAGCGCGCCCGTCATGACCAGCACCAGCTTGCTGTGCAGGCTCAGCCCCTTCCAGCGGAAACGGTTGTGGATGATCTCCGAGATCACCGTGAAGCCAAGGCCGCCCAGCACGATCAGCCCGGCCAGCACCAGCAGAATCCGCGGTTCACGGCTGAGATGCGTGATGCTGTTGCCGCTGCCAAACAGGTCAAAGCCCGCGTTGCAAAAGGCGCTGACGGCTGTGAAAGCGCTGTACCACACGCCTTTGGGCACGCCGTAGAGCGGAATGAGCCGCGGCAGCAAAAGCAGCATGCCGGCGCCTTCGATGATCACAGCCATGGCAAAAAAGCGCAGCGACAGCCTCACCATGCCGGAAAGCGAGCTCTGATTCATGGAATCGCGCAGAAGCATGCGGCTTTTGAGCGATACGCGCCGTCCCAGCGCCACCATGATGAGCGTGGCAAAGGCCATGAAGCCCAGACCGCCTACCTGGATGAGAATGAGCAGCACGGCCTGCCCGAACAGCGAAAGCTGCAGCCCGACGTCAATGATGGAAAGCCCAGTGACGCATACGGCGGACGTGGCAGTGAAAAAACCTGCCAGAATCCCTGCAGACTGCCCGTTTGCGCCGGAAACCGGCAGCGAAAGCAGCACTCCGCCAATGAAAATGGCTGCAAGAAAACCGAACGCCAGCATACGTTCCGGTTTAACGGGCCTGTGAAAAACAGAGGGGCGTTTTGACGATTCCATACATCCTCCTGCATCGTTCAGCAATCGTGGGGTTCGGACGATAAAATCCATTTTACTATTATAATGGTTTTGGCCCGGAAAGTACAGCAAAGAAATGGTTAACACAGCAGACCGTAGGACAAGAACGGTTTTCTAAAAAGATGGCTATTTTTGATAAATCCTCTTGACGCAGCAAATGCAAATAGATATACTGTTTTGTGATTGATAGAAATGTGTCAATCTAAAATATTGTTAAGGGGAAAGCTACCATGAAGAAGATCCTCTCTCTGGTTCTGGCGCTGGCCATGCTGCTGTGCGCTACTCCGGTCATGGCTGAAACCAGCTACACCGGCACTGCGGATTCCCAGATCGGCGGCGTGGGCGCCGTGACCGTCACCGTGACGCTGGCCGACGATGGCTCCATCGCGGCTGTTACCGTGGACGAGTGCAAGGACACTCCCGGTATCTGCGAGCTGCCCTGCGCGGAAATTCCCGCTGCGATGGTTGCTCTGAACTCCATCAATGTGGACACCGTCAGCGGCGCTACCCTGACCTCCATGGCCATCATGAACGCTGTGAAGACCGCTCTGGAGAACGGCGGCGTTGATACCACCGCTCTGATGGAAAAGAAGGAAGTCGTGGTTGAGAAGGCCGACGATGAAACCCTCGAGTGCGACGTGGTCGTCATCGGTGCCGGCGGCGCTGGTCTGGCCGCTGCCATCACTGCTGAGCAGAACGGCGCGAACGTCATCGTTGTGGAAAAGATGCCCAAGGTTGGCGGCAATACCATCCTGGCTGGCGGCGCTGTGAATGCTGTGGAGGACCGCAGCGAGTTCGCCATCAAGCAGAACGACTCCGTGTACTGGCATTACACCCAGACCCTGTCCGGCGGCGACTATCAGGGCGATCCCGAGCTGGTCATGACCCTGGTTGAGAACGCTTACGACGGCATCCAGTGGACCAAGGAACTGGGCATGGAATGGCTGGGCGAAGAGGCTGTGTTCACCGTCTCCGGCGGTCTGTGGCCCCGCGCCTGGAAGCCTGTCATGGTTGCCGGCACCGGCTTCTTTGACACCTACACCAAGTACATCGACGCTCATCCCGAAACCATGAGCCTCATGCTCAACACCAAGGCCGAAGAGATCCTGGTGGATGAAAACGGCGCCGCCTGCGGCATCGTGGCCACCGGCGAAACCGGCAACACCATCACCATCAATGCCAAGAGCGTGGTCGTGGCCACCGGCGGCTTCGCCAAGAACGTGAAGCTGCGCATGGCTTATGACGCCATCTGGGGCATGCTGGACGAGAAGGTTCTGTCCACCAACCACGAAGGCGCCACCGGCGACGGCGTGAAGATGCTGCAGGCTCTGCATGCTGATTTCATCCAGATGGGCAATATCCAGCTGCTGCCTCTGGGCGACCCCAAGACCGGCTCTCTGTCTGGCAACATCGAGCATGGCGTTGACAGCCGTATCTTCGTCAACAAGTCCGGCCTGCGCTACGGCGATGAGGGCGGCCGCCGCGACGACATGACCCGCGACCTGTTCGCTCAGGAAGACGCTTACATGTGGATCGTGATGGACTCCGACACCTATCCCACCGGCGACGAGCTGAACAACTTCGGCGAGACCGCCAACCAGCTGGTGGAAGCCGGCCGCGCCGTGAAGGCTGACTCTCTGGAAGAACTGGCTACTCTGATGAATGTGGATGCTGAGAACCTGAAGGCCACCATCGCTGAGTACAACGAGTACTGCATCGGCGGCTCCAAGGAAGGTCAGGCTGACCAGTTCGGCCGCACCCTGTTTGGCGCTCCCATCGACAACGCCCCCTTCTATGCCGGCGCCCGCGTGCCCACCGTGCACCACACCATGGGCGGCGTCCGCATCGACACCCTGTGCCGCGTCTACAACGAGAACGGCGAGATCATCGAGAACCTGTATGCTGCCGGCGAAGTCACCGGTGGTATCCATGGCACCAACCGTCTGGGCGGCAACGCTCTGACCGATACCGTGGTGTTCGGCCGCATCGCTGGCGAATCCGCCGCGCTGTGCAAGTAAGTTTATAACGGTTTTCTGGCGGTGCAGCCCTGCGGCTGCGCCGCCTTTTCGCATGTTGACAAAGAAGGGGGAAACCTTTATCATAAAAGGGTTGAGTAGAGAAGGAGGATGGGTATGATCATCCTTGGCATAGACCCTGGACTGGCTACGCTGGGTTGGGGCGTGATTGAATCTGAGAGGGGAAAGCAGCGGCTGATCAACTACGGCTGCATCCTCACCACGCCGCAGCAGCGATTTCCGGAAAGGCTCAAACAGATTGGCGAGGATATGCGCGATCTGCTTGCTTTGTACAAGCCGGAGGAAATCGCCTTTGAAGAATTGTTCTTTGCCAGGAACGTTACCACGGCGCTTACGGTTGGCGCGGCCAGAGGCGTGGCCATCGCCGCCTGCGCGGACTATACCGACAAGCTGTACGAATATACGCCCATGCAGGTAAAACAGGCCATCGTGGGCTATGGCAAGGCGGAGAAGCAGCAGATTCAGCAGATGGTCAAGCTGCTTCTGCACATGGAGGATATCGCCCGTCCGGACGACGCGGCGGACGCCATTGCCATCGCGCTCACGCATGCGGCCACCGGGCCTGCACGTGAGCAATTTAAAATGAAGTGAGGGATGCGCCGTGATCGCCATGGTCAAGGGCATTTTGATGGAAAAGGGCGAGGGAGAAGCCGTTGTGATGACGTCCGGCGGTCTGGGCCTTCGCATGATGTGCAGCATGAACACGCTCAGCGGCCTGCAGCAGGCCGGATCGGAATGCACGCTGTACACGCATATGAACGTGCGTGAGGACGCCATGGAGCTGTTCGGCTTCCTCAAGCGCGAGGAGCGCGACATGTTCCGCAGGCTGATTTCCGTCAGCGGTATCGGCCCCAAGAGCGCGCTGGCCATTTTGGGCAGCATGCCGCTTTCCGATCTTCGTCTGGCCATTCTCACCGGCGACGCCAACGCGCTGTCCCGCGCACCGGGCATCGGCAAAAAGACGGCGCAGCGCCTGAGCCTGGAGCTCAAGGACAAGCTGGCGCAGGATGCGCTTTCCGGCGGCGTGAGCATGGACGACATCGTGATCACCGCCGATGTGGATGCGCCCGTGCAGGACGCCGTGAGCGAAGCGATGCTGGCGCTCAAGTCGCTGGGCTACACGCCGCAGGAGGCCGCCAATGCGCTCAAGGGCGTGAAGGGACAGGCTGATACGCCGGATGAACTGATCAAGCTGGCGCTGCGTCACATGGCGCAGATGGGCTGACCGAACAGGAAATGAGGAAGAAACATGGATGACCGCATCGTATCCACAGGCTTCCGTCCCGGTGAGGACGAGCAGGAGCGCAGCCTGCGCCCCAAAAGCCTGCGGGAATATATTGGACAGGAGAATGTGAAGCAGAACCTGAGCATCTCCATCGAGGCGGCGCTGCGCCGCCATGAGCCGCTGGATCACCTCTTGCTTTATGGCCCTCCCGGTCTTGGCAAGACCACGCTGGCGGGCATCATCGCCTCGGAAATGGGGCAGAACATCCGCATCACCAGCGGCCCTGCCATCGAAAAAGCCGGCGATCTGGCCAGCATTCTCACCAATCTGGCCGATGGCGACGTGCTGTTCATCGACGAAATCCACCGCCTGAGCCGTTCCGTGGAAGAAGTGCTGTACCCGGCCATGGAGGACTATGCGCTGGACATCATGATCGGCAAGGGCCCCACCGCCCGCAGCATCCGCCTCGACCTGCCGCGCTTCACGCTGGTAGGCGCTACCACCCGCGCGGGTCTGCTCAGCGCGCCTTTGCGCGACCGCTTCGGCATCATCTTCCGTCTGGAAATGTATACGCCTGAGGAACTGGCCGCCATCGTCAAGCGCAGCGCGGGTATCCTTGACGTGCGCGCCGATGACGCGGGCATTTTGGAAATCGCCCGCCGCAGCCGCGGCACGCCCCGTATCGCCAACCGCATGCTGCGCCGCGTGCGCGACTATGCGCAGATCAAAGGCGGCGGCGTGATCACCCAGGATGTGGCGAAGCAGAGCCTTGACATGCAGGAAGTGGACAGCCTGGGCCTTGACAAGCTCGACCGCACCATGCTTAACACCATGATCGACAAATTTGGCGGCGGCCCTGTGGGTCTGGAAACGCTCAGCGCCATGACCGGCGAGGATGCATCCACCATCGAGGACGTGTACGAACCCTACCTGATGCAGCTGGGCTTTATGATGCGCACGCCTCGCGGTCGCGTGGTGACCCCTGCTGCCTACGAGCATCTGGGCCGCAAGCCGCTCACTCAGACGGATGAAGGAGAACAGCTGCACATATGAAAACCAGCGATTTTGATTACAACCTGCCAGAAGAGCTGATTGCGCAAACGCCCATCGAGCCGCGCGATCACAGCCGCATGCTGGTGTACAACCGCGCCGATCAATCCATCCAGCACCTGCATTTTTACGATCTGCCCCGTTTTTTGAAAAAGGGCGATGTGCTGGTGGTGAATGAGACCAAGGTGATTCCTTCGCGCCTGCTGGGCGAAAAGGAAGGCACCGGCGTGCCGGTGGAGATCCTTTTGCTCAAGCGTCTGGAGCGCGACGTATGGGAAGGCCTTGTACGCCCCGGCCGCAGGCTCAAGCCCGGCACGTTCTGCTCCTTCGGCGGCGGCCTGCTGCGCGCCGAGATCATCGAAAGCACGGAGGATGGCGGCCGCAAGGTGCGCTTCCACTATAGCGGCGTTTTTGAAGAAATCCTTGACCAGCTGGGGCAGATGCCCCTGCCTCCCTACATCCACGAAAAGCTGGAGGACAAGAACCGCTACCAGACCGTGTATGCCAAAGAAGCCGGCAGCGCTGCCGCTCCCACCGCCGGTCTGCACTTCACCCCTGAGCTGATGGACAAGATCCGCGACATGGGCGTGGAGATCATCCCCGTTCTCCTGCACGTAGGCCTCGGTACCTTCCGTCCGGTCAAGGCGGAGGACCTGAGCGATCACCACATGCACGTGGAGCATTATGAAGTGACGGAAGAAGCCGCCCGAAAGATCAACGAAGCCCGCAAAAACGGCGGACGCTGCATCTGCGTGGGCACCACCAGCGTACGCACGCTGGAAAGCGCGTCCGGCGAGGATGATCAGGTGCGTGCCGAAAGCGGCGACACCGGCATTTTCATCACCCCCGGCTACCGCTTTCATGCTGTGGACAGCCTCATCACCAACTTCCACCTGCCCCAGAGCACGCTGCTCATGCTCATCTCCGCCCTCATGGGCCGCGAGGAAGCCCTGCGCGTGTATGAGGAAGCCGTGCGCGAGCGCTACCGTTTCTTCTCCTTTGGCGACGCGATGCTGATTCTGTGAGGCAGGTGACTCCGGCGGCCAAAGGACTCTGCCCTTTGGAAACCCGCTTAAGGGCCATCGGCCCTTAAGAATCCCATATTTGAAGGCCACAACAAAACGTTGCGGCCTTTCGTGTTTTATTCTTTTACCCAGTAGGTGCCGTGGTCACGTTCCATCAGGTTTTCAGCGATCATTTCGCGGCGAAGGGTGCAGAAGTCATCGTTGAAATCAGCAAGGATCAGGTTGACTTCCTTTTCGGTGTACTGCCTGCCTTTTTCGAAGGATTCCAGCAGCTTTTCCAGCACGATGCGACGCTTTTTGCGCTGCACGGGAATGGTCTTGAGCTTGCCGTAAGCGAAATGGTTCTGCAGCACCTTTTCGCGGTACTGCATTTCGCGTAGCGCCTGCACGTCCAGCGCATCATCTGCGGGACAGACCAGCGAAAGCAGACTTTGTTTTAGCACATCCTCCTTCAGGCTGGCCACCACGTAGTACTGCTCCTTGCGCGTTTCCACCAGCCCGGCTTCCTCCAGCTTCTTCAGGTGAAAGGAGATGGTGGACGGACTGCGCTGCAGCCTTTCGGACAGCAATTCCACATACTTGGGCCCTTGGGAAAGCGCGCGCAGCATTTCCAGCCGCGTAGCGTCCGCGAGGCATTTGAACAACTGGATGGTTTCGGTTCCCGTCATGCATTCTCACTCCCGTGCAAAAAGACGTCGTGTAATTCATTCGCGGTCTGCAGCTTGACTTCCTCTATCAGCTGGGCAGATGCATCGCCATGCGTTCTGGCTTTTTCCAGATGGGCCTGCCATGAGGCAGGTATGCTGGTGAAACGCCCCTCATAGCGCTTGAAGAAAGCCTCCTGATCACCCTTGCAATAGGCCTGATCAGCAGAAAGCAGCGTTTCAAACACGCCCACAATGTTCAGCCGGATTTTGGCAAGGTTGGCTTCATCCTGCCGTCCTTCCTTTTCCAGCTGACGGATGGAGGCTGCAAGTGATGCTTTTTGTTCGTTGAGGTAGGAGCGGTAGGGGAGCAGCTTGGCTTCGGGATCGTTCATGGTTCAGCACCTCCAACTGTTTTGATGATGATCGAATTACATCATATCAAAACAAAATGTCAATACTATTTCGATAAATATAAAATTAAAAGTGTCATTTACGAATGTATACAATCCTGCTATAATAGAAAAAACAAGTCAATATCCCTTTGTGGCCGCCGGAGGAAAGGAGACAACCAGATGGAACTTTTCGAAACCATTTTCAGCCGCCGCAGCTATCGTGGCATGTATAAGGATACCCCTGTGCCGAGAGAGGACCTGAAGAAAATCATGGAGGCTGCGCTGGCTGCGCCTTCCGGATGCAACAAGCAGACCACCAGCGTGATTGCGGTGGATGACCCCGCCATCATGAAGGAGCTGACCGCGCTGATTGCGGATCGTCCCGGCTTTGCGTCTGCGCCTGCGGGCATTTTCATCCTGACGGAAAAGAAGATCGCCTACCGCGACCGCACCTTCTACATCCACGATTACTCCGCCGCCATTGAGAACGCGCTGCTGGCCGTGCAGGCGCTGGGCTATGAAAGCTGTTGGGTGGAAGGCCACATCACCGACGCCGACCGCATTGGCCGCAAGATGGCGGATATCCTGGGCGTGCCGGAAAACATCGAGCTGGTGTGCTATCTGCCCATCGGTCTGGCTGCCGAGGAAGGCACGCATGTGCGCAAGCAGCCCTTCGAGGAGCGCGCATGGTTCAACGGCTATCGCAAGTGACAAGGAGAAACGACCATGCTGACCACAGAACAGAGAATCCGCATGCTGGAAGTGCCCAAAGGGCCGGTTGATCTGGTGCTGGATACCGACGCTTACAACGAGATTGACGACCAGTTTGCCATTGCCTATGCCATGAAGGCCACGGAAAAGCTGTGCCTGAAGGCCATCTATGCCGCCGCCCGCTGTGCAAATACATCTACTATGTAAACCGCGACGCCCTGATGAACGACCTGTTCACCCACGTGTGCAGCAAATAAATTCAACAGACAAAAAACCACACACCGACAAGCGAGCCGGAGGTCCTTCTGACCTCCGGCAGTCTTATGCGCAGCCCCAAACATAAGCAGCTGCCCCGCGAAGCGGCGCGGGGTGCAGGGGCACTGCCCCTGCTGCTTTTTTATCGTTTTCTACTTGTTTCAAACCAGCGAACATGGTATGATTATTCGGTTGGGACATTCGACAAGGAGGAGCAGCCATGCGCATTGGGTTTGATCACGATCGGTATACGGCCATGCAGTCGGAGCATATCCGGCAGAGGATCGACAAGTTCGGTGGAAAGCTGTATCTGGAACTGGGCGGCAAGCTGTTTGACGACAATCATGCCTCCCGCGTGCTGCCGGGCTTCAGGCCGGACAGCAAGGTGAGCATGCTGCTCAACCTGCGCGATCAGGCCGAACTGGTCATTGCCATCAGCTCGGACGATATCGAAAAGAGCAAGGTGCGCGGCGATCTGGGCATCACCTACGATGCTGATGTACTCAGGCTGATCGACGCCTTCCGCGGCATCGGCCTGTATGTGGGCAGCGTGGTGCTCACGCGCTGGAAGGGTCAGCATTCTGCGCTGATGTTCAAGCAGAGGCTGGAAAAGCTGGGCGTGCGTGTGTACCGCCACTTCCCGATTGACGGCTATCCCTACGAAGTGGAAAAGATTGTCAGCGATGAGGGCTTTGGTCAGGATGAGTACATCGAAACCAGCCGTCCGCTGGTGCTGGTTACCGCTCCCGGCCCCGGAAGCGGCAAGATGGCCGTGTGCCTGAGCCAGCTGTATCAGGAGCATAAGCGCGGCGTGAAGGCCGGCTATGCCAAGTTTGAAACGTTCCCCATCTGGAACCTGCCCCTCAATCATCCCGTTAACATGGCCTACGAGGCCGCCACGGCCGATCTGGACGACGTGAACATGATCGACCCGTTCCATCTGGACGCCTACGGTGTGACGACCGTCAACTATAACCGTGACGTGGAGATTTTCCCCGTGCTCAACGCTGTGTTTGAGCGCATTTATGGAGAATCGCCCTATAAATCGCCCACGGATATGGGCGTGAACATGATTGCCAGCTGCATTACAGACGACCAGGTGTGCTGCGATGCAGCCAAGCAGGAAATCATTCGCCGTTACTACGCCGCGCGCTGCACGCTGGTGCAGGGCCGCACGGAGCAGCATGAGGTGGATACCCTGCAGCGCATTATGCAAAAGGTGGGTCTGACGGCTGAAATGCGCCCGGTCATCGCTGCTGCGCGTGCGCGCGCCGAGGAGACCGAAGCGCCTGCGCTGGCCATCGAACTGCCGGATGGCCGTATCATCACCGGCAAAACCAGCGATCTGCTGGGCCCTTCTGCGGCGCTTATTCTGAATGCGCTGAAGGCGCTGGGCGGCATCGACAAAAACATGAAGCTGATGAGCCCCACGGTCATCGAACCCATCCAGTCCCTCAAGTGCGATTATCTGGGCAATCACAACCCGCGCCTGCATTCCGACGAGGTGCTGGTGGCGCTGTCCATCTGCGCGGCCACATCGCCCATGGCGGCACACGCCATGCGTCAGCTCCCGCTGCTTGCGCACTGCGAGGCGCACTCCACCGTCATTCTGCCTCAGGTGGACGATAACATCTTCAAGCGCCTCAAGGTGAACCTCACCTGCGACGCCAAGTATCAGACGCATAAGCTGTATCACAAGTAATGAGGTGATCGCGTGGAAAACCTGATCCTGAGCATCGAGATCGTTCTGCCGCTGTTTCTGGTGATGATGGTGGGGTATGCGTGCAAGTACTTCAAGCTGATCGACGAGCCGCTTGCCAAAAAAATGAACGGTCTGGTTTTCCGCGTGTTCCTGCCGGTGATGCTGTGCGAGAACATCTACAATAGTTCGCTGGATTCTCTGCTGAATCCCGGTGTGTTTGTATTTGCCGGTGTGGGCATTGTGCTCATGTTCCTGCTGCTTCTTTTTGTGATTCCGAAGATCGAGAAGGACCGCCGTGCCTGCGGTGCGATGATTCAGGCGTGTTTCCGCAGCAATTATGCTTACTTCGGCATTCCGATGGTGCAGGCGATTCTTCCGGACAGCGATACCAGCCTGGCTTCGCTGATGGTGGTTGTGGTGGTGCCCATGTTCAACGTGCTGGCAGTGATCGTACTGGAAATGTTCCGTGGCGGCAAGGCCAATGTGGGACAGATTCTGAAAAAGATCGCCACCAATCCGCTTATTATCGGCTCGCTGGCCGGTCTGATCATCTTGCTGACGGGAATCAAGGTGCCTGCCATCCTGCAGCGTCCCATCAACGATCTGAGCAAAGTAGCTACGCCCATGGCACTGTTCCTGCTGGGTGCATCGGTGGATTTTTCCAAGGCTGGCGCTCATGTGAGGCAGCTGTCTATTTGTGTGCTGTGCAAGCTGGCGCTGTTCCCGCTGATTGCCGTGAGTATTGCGGCGATGCTGGGTATGCGCGGTGTGGAACTGGCCTGTATGCTGCTGGCATTTGGCTCTCCCACCGCCGTTAACTCCGCCGTAATGGCACAGCAGATGGGTTCTGACGGAGATCTGGCTACCGAAGCCGTCGTGTTCACCACTGCATTTTCGGCCTTTACCATGTTCCTGTTTGTATTTGCATTCAAAACCCTTGGTTGGGTGTAATAAGGTGAAGAGATGCGAGAGGGGGCCTTTCTTTTGCAAAAGAAAGGCCCCTCTCGCGCTCTCCCCAAAGAAAACTGGTTTGGGGATCAATCTTCTGTTTTCATTTCCATGAAGTAGCGGAAGGTGTGGAAGCCGGCGGCTTCGTAGAACTGCCTGGCTCCTTCGTTGAAGGCCCACACGTCCAGTTCGATGCGCGGCAGGTTTTCGGCTTTGGCGGTCTGACGGATGGCTTCCATCAGAGCTTTGCCGATGCCGTGGCGGCGGCGGGTTTCATCTACACAGAATTCCTCCACGTGCAGAAAGCGGCGCTCCTGCATATAGGGGTTGGCTTCGCGGATGATGGGGCGGATGAGCGCATAGCCCACCGCTTCGCCGTCGATTTCTGCCAGCAGCAGCCGGAAGTTCAGCTGCTGCGCGTGATCCTCAAACAGTGCAGCATCCACCACAGGCGCAAACAGATCCGGACGTCCATTCACGTGCACGTCATGGATCTGTTTTTTCATGCCTGCGATGCGCGGCATTTCTTCCATGCCTGCTTCGCGCACGGTGATGTTACTCAACTTCCTGCGCCTCCTCCAGCCAGGGCGAATAGCTCTCTTCTTCCAGCATTTCTTCGATGCGCCCGTCGGTCACGCGGGTGAGCTCCCTGCGCACCTGCTCGCTGTCTGCGGCCTTCACGCTCAGCTCAAAGGCAACGGCGGTGGTGAACTCCGTGTTTTCCAGCCGTACGGGCAGGCTCTTCAGCGTGTGCTGCACCTTGTCCCACAGGGGATAGGCCACCTCGAACATCCACGTTTCGGTGGGATGCATCTCACACACCTGCGCGGCGTTGAGGGCGATCACGCAGCCCTGCGTATAAGCGCGCACCAAACCGCCCGCGCCCAGTAGCACGCCGCCAAAATAGCGCGTCACCACCACGGCGCAGTCCACCACGCCGCGCGCCTTCATCACCTCAATGATGGGCATGCCTGCAGTGCCGCCGGGTTCGCCATCGTCGCTGTAGCGCATGATGCCGGCGTTCTGGCCGATGATGTAGGCGTAGCAGTTGTGGCTCGCGTCCTTGTGCTTGGTACGGATACGGTCGAGGAAGGCAAGTGCTTCCTCGACCGTTTTGACCGGCGCTGCATACCCGATGAAGCGGCTTTTGTTGATGATCACTTCATCGTGAGCTTCTTTGAGCAGCGTTTTGTATTCTTTCATCATCTTACTTGAGGATCAGTCGGCAGTAGCCCTTCTTGCCCTTGCGCAGCAGCAGGCCATCCGCGCCAATCTGATCGGCGGAGATGCGGGCGTCCACATCGGTCACCTTTTCGTCGTTGACGGCCACGGCGCCGCTTTCCACCATCTTGCGGGCTTCGCCGCGGCTCTTGCACAGGCCGCAGGCAGCCAGCAGGCTGGTCACGCGGTTGTCCTCGGCCAGCATGTCGGCGGTCACGTCGAAGCTGGGCACGTTCTGGCTGGCAGCGCCGCCGGCAAACAGAGCCGAAGCGGCGTCGGCGGCCTTCTTGGCCTCTTCCTCGCCGTGGATCATCTTGGTGATCTCAAAGGCCAGCACCTTCTTGGCCTCGTTGATTTCGGCGCCTTCCAGCGCGCCAAGGCGGCGCACTTCATCCATGGGCAGGAAGGTGAGCAGCGCCAGGAAGCGTTCCACGTCCTGATCGGCCACGTTGCGCCAGTACTGGTAGAACTCGTAGGGAGTGGTGCGGTTGGGATCCAGCCACAGAGCGCCCTTTTCGGTCTTGCCCATCTTCTTGCCGTCGTGGGTCATGATCAGCTTGCAGGTCAGAGCGAAGGCGTCTTCCTGCTCCTTGCGGCGGATGAGATCCGCGCCGCCCAGCATGTTGCTCCACTGGTCGTCGCCGCCGATCTGCAGACGGCAGCCGTGGGTCTTGAACAGCTGCAGGAAGTCGTAGCTCTGCATGATCATGTAGTTGAACTCAAGGAAAGTCAGGCCGGTTTCCATACGGCGCTTGTAGCACTCGGCGGTCAGCATGCGGTTGACGCTGAAGTGAGCGCCGATCTCGCGCAGGAAGTCCACATAGTTCAGGTTGAGCAGCCAGTCGCCGTTGTTGACCATGGGGGCCTTGCCTTCGCCAAACTCCATGAAGCGGCTCAGCTGCTTCTGGATAGCGGCTACGTTATCGGCGATGGTTTCCTTGGTGAGCATCTTGCGCATATCGGTCTTGCCGCTGGGGTCGCCGATCATGGCGGTGCCGCCGCCGCACAGGATGATGGGACGATGGCCGGCCTTCTGCAGGTGGCTGGCCATGATGATGGGCATGAAGTGGCCCACGTGCAGGCTGTCAGCGGTGGGGTCGATGCCGAGGTAGAAGGTCACAGGGCCCTTTTCCATGGCCTTGTAGAGATCCTCTTCAAAGGTGACCTGAGCGATAAATCCGCGCTCCTTGAGCATGTCCAAAACGTGCATGATGTTTCGTTCCTTTCTTTGTATGTGTGCTTAGATATGTGCTTCAAACAGCTTGCGCAGCTTCGCCATGCCCTCGCGGATCTGATCCGGCGTGGAGTTGGAGAAGTTGAGGCGCAGCGTGTTGTGATGACCGCCGTAGGGATAGAAGTGGGTGCCGGGCACATAGGCCACGCCGGCTTCCACCGCTTCGGAGAAGAGCTCGGTGGCGTTGAAGGCTTCGGGCATCTCCACCCAGATGAAGAGTCCGCCTTCCGGCACGATGTACTTTGTACCTTCGGGGAACTTGTCCAGCTCGGAAAGCATCAGGTTCAGCTTGTCGCGGTAGGCGGGGATGATGCTTTCAATGTGGGGCGCAAGCAGGCCGCGGCGCAGGAACTGATCCACGATGGCCTGATTGAGGTTGGGCGTGTGCAGGTCGGTGCCCTGCTTGCCGATGGTGCACTTGCGCAGCACGTCCTTCTGTGCCACCAGATAGCCCACGCGCATGCCGGGGCTGATGATCTTGGAGAAGCTGCCCATATAGGCCACATGGCCGGTCTTGTCGTAGCTCTTGATGGTGGGCAGATGCTCGCCCACATAGCGCAAATCGCGGTAGGGGTCATCCTCCAGCACCAGGAAGCCGTACTTCGCAGCCATCTCGGCAATGGGCTGACGGCGGTCGGCGGCCAGCGTGCGTCCGGAGGGATTCTGGAAGGAGGGAATGACGTAGAACAGCTTGGGGTGGTGCTCCCTGACGGCTTCTTCCAGCTTGTCCAGCATCACACCGCCTTCGTCGCTTTCCACAGGAACCAGCTTGGCCTGATACAGATTCAGCGTCTGCATGTTGCCAAGGAAGGTCGGGCTCTCCACCAGCACGGCATCGCCGGGGTTGAGCAGGGCTTTGCACACCAGATCCATGCAGCTGGTGCTGCCGGCGGTGGGAAGCAGACCGTTGAT
>JAQXJZ010000124.1 GCA_029009515.1 bacterium | reverse complement strand
GGGTGCAGGGAGGCAGCGCCTCCCTGCCGTCCCTCAAAGCGTTCCTTTCCGGAACCTCTCGATCATCTCAAAGGCGATGCTGATGGTGTTGTCGGCAGGCTGCAGCTCGTCGCGGTGGAACCAGCGCACTTCGGAGAGCTCCTCGGGCTGAATGCGAAGGGGCGCGGACATGTCCGCCGTGGCGTGGAAGGCGAACATGTGCGATCCGCTGCTGCCCCAGGGCTGGTCGCCCAGGTAACGCACGGAGGTGAGCGCAAGGCCGGTTTCCTCCATCACCTCGCGGCGCAGGGCGTGCTCGATGGTCTCGCCGACCTCCACGTATCCGGCGATGAGCGCAAAGCGGCGGAAGTTTCCGCGCGCGCTTTTGGCCAGCAGAATGTGATCGCCGCAGGTGATGGCCACGATCACGGCAGGGCAGATGACGGGGAAAACCAGATGGCCGCAGGATGGGCAGCGCAGGGCGCGCTCGGCAGCATCGGGCGTGAGTGGGTGCGCGCATTTGCCGCAGAAGCGGTGCGACTGGTACCACGTCCACAGATGCCAGCAGGAGGTGATCAGCGCGGACGTCTCCTCCGGCAGGGTGCGAAAGACGCTCAGCTCCTGATAGCGCAGCTCATCCGTTTCCGGAACGGTTTCTCCACCTTCAAACGGATGCGGCGAAAACAGCGTGACGCTCTGCGTGTGCGCCAGCTCAAAGGGCTCAGAGATGAGATGCTCAGCGCCGGGCAGCACAGGCACATCGCCCGACACATCCAGCAAAATGCGCCCGCGGTCAAAACAAATCAGCAGATCACCGGCCTTGGGAGCTGCGCCGGTGGGCTGCACGGAAAAATCAGGCTGGGAAAGGATCATGCAAAACACTCCTTCGTCGGTTTCCAAGAACGATTTTACCGCGTTTTCTGCGCTTGTCAATGCCGGGTTCCTGTGATATCCTATAAGTTGGGAACACATAGGATGAGGTGAGTGCGATATGCGTTGTGCCGGACGAAAGTGGCTGCGGGCTCTGCCGTGGATTTTCGTGCTTTGCATTGCTGCGGGCTGCGCTGCCGGCCTGTATGCGCTGCGCTATGAGCAGCCGGTTTATGAGGCCGCATATACCATTTGCGTACTGCCCGGAAGCGAGGACAGCTGGCAGAAGATGCTGATGCTGGAACGCGACTGCAACGCGCTGTGCGGCACCAATGTGTTCCGTCAGGCTGTGCTTGAGAAAACCGCCAGCGACGGCCAGAGCGTGATGAATGTGAAGGCTCAGAAGGGTACGCATCTGCTCACGCTGACGGTCAAAGGCCCGGATGCAGCCATTGTGCAGGGACTGGCCAACACGGCCGGAGAAGCCCTTGCGGAGCGCATTCCGCGCATGTTTGACGTGGCCTCCGCGCAGGAGGTGGAGCGCGCCGTGCTGCCCGAAACGCCCTGCAACGCTCCGATGGAGGAGCGCATCGCTGTTGCCGTGATCGCCGCCTTTGTGCTGGGGTCTCTGCTGGCCATGCTGTTTGGCTCCGGTCAGCGCCGCATGCGCCATGATCTGCCGGAATGCGAAGGCTTCTGTCTGGGGGCTGTGGCGGATACGCATCACGAGGTGAAGCGCTTCATCCGCAAAAAGCCGGAAAACGGCATGCTTTTGTACCGCGTGGACCGTCTGATCAGGGAGAACATCCGCCGCCTGATTCTTCGCCTTCGCCAGAGCGAGCAGCGCTGCCTGGTGCTGTGCGGCGTGCAGGACGAGATGGAATCCGCCTCGGCAACGGTGCTGCTGGCCAGCGAGCTGGCGCAGCAGGGCTACCGCGTGCTGCTTCTGGAAATGGATGATACTCAGCCCCAGATGGCCAGGCTGCTCAATGTGAAGGCCAGGGCCGATCTGCATGATTATCTGCTGTGCCGCTCCGAATGGAACGAAACCGTTGTGCGCACCGCCATTCCCACCCTCGCGTTTGTGGACTGGCTGCACGACGACGTGAACGTGGCCGATCTGGCCGCCACGGAAGCCTTCGGCGGCTTCCTGCAAAGCGCGCGCACCCACTTTGACTGGGTGATTCTGCATGCCGCGCCAGCCATGGACAGCACCGACGCCGCCATGCTCAGCCTTGTGGCTGACGGCGTGATTCTGCTGGCACGCGATGGCCGCTATCTGCTGGAGGACATCGAGGAAGCCGCGCGCCAGCAGGCCAGACTGGGCCGCGCCGCCAGGGGCGTGGTATTCACCGGCGTGCGCCGCGAACGCCTGGAGACGGCCGATCAGTGATTTTCGAAAGGGGAGACCGTGATGGATCTGCTCAAAACCATTCTGTTGTATATGTCGCTCACGTTTGCCACCTCCGTGCAGATGGCGCCGGAGCCTGTGGATATCCTCAATGCCACGCCCGTGCCCACCGTGTACGTGCAGCCGGCCACGCCCACGCCCGTACCCACGCCTACGCCCACGCCCGTGCCCACCATCAATATCACGCCCAACCCGGCGTACAAGACGCTGGTGGTCGGCGACCGCGGCGATCAGGTGCGCGCCATGCAGGAAAAGCTGGCTGAGTACGGCTACCTCAAGGGCGATATCGACGGCGCATACGGCAATCAGACCCGCCAGGCGGTGGAGCAGTTCCAGTACATGCACGGCCTGAGCGTGGACGGCATCGCCGGCAGGCACACGCTGACGGTGCTGTTTGAGAGCGAGGAAATCCGCCTCTCGCCGGACGTCACGCCTACGCCCACGCCGCGCCCCACCAGCCAGCTGACGGTGGCGCTCACGCCGCCGCCCACCCCGGAACCCACCGCCACTCCGCAGCCCACGCCCACGTCTACGCCCGAACCCACCGCCGAGCCCACCTTTGTGCCGGTGGAAACCGTGGCTTCGGAGCCTGATCCCACCGCCACGCCGAGGCCTACGGCCACGCCCCGTCCCACGCCCACGCCTGTGCCGCCGCTGCGTAAACTGGATGGCTACACCATGGAGCTGGAGTGGACGGAGACCGCCATCGATGCGCCTGCGGGCCTTGTGGGCGATAAGCTGTACCTGCCGCTGACCAAGATTCTGGAAGCGGCGGATATTCTGGTCATCGAGGCCAGCTCCGTGGAATCGGACGAACTGGCCTTTGCCATGGGCGAAAACCTCTTCCGCATCGCCTATACGGAAAATCAGAACGGCGATCCCGTCAATCTGGAGGCCTACCGCAACACCGAGCCGCAGATTCTGAGTGGGCGCGATATTCGCCGCATGGACGGCATGCTCTACCTGCCTGTGCAGGTGATTGAGCAGCTCACCGGCATTGCCGCGTGGGTGGATGAGGACGCGAAGTGCGTGATCGTTTCCATTCCGTGACGAACCAAAAACAGCCTGCTGCGCGCGGGCTGTTTTTGCGCTTAACTGCCACGAATTGCATCGTCCAGAACCTTGACAGCGCGCGGCTTGCCGGTATAATAGTGAATGATGTTTTTTACAGGAGGTGTATGCATGCTCAGGGAAGGAATGCTTCATGCGGACTGGTGCGACAGGACCATGAGCATGATGCGCGAAAAACAGTTTGAGGCATGCGAGCGCCGCCTGTTTGCCCATCCGGGCATCTGCCTGTTTTCTCCGGAAGCCACTGAGCTGGATGTGCCGCTGCTTTTGGAATGCTCGTATGAAGAAAAGGAACAGCGCCTGGTAAGCCTTGCGGAGCTCCGCGCCCGCGTGATGGTCCGCCTGCCGCTGGAGGTGCTGTATACCGGCGTCAACGAGATGCAGATGCTGGAAAGGCTGCTCATCAACGACGGCGAAATGCTCATCACCGACTGGGACGACATCGGCGCTGCGGAAGCGCTGGTGCGCAGGCTGTGGTGCGGCTTCCGCGCGGACGGCGAGGAGTGGAAGCTGATCCTGCCCAGGGAGCTGCATGAGCCGCTGATGACCGCCATGCATTCGCCCCTGGCCATGAGGGCCAGAGAGCTGCTCTTCCGCTTCGACGCCACCATCCACGGGCTTCTCTACATCGCAGGACTTCTGCACTCCGCCCAGCCCCTCAGTGTGTTTCTGCAGGAGGTCATGCAGCGCAGCGACGCCGTCGCCTTGCAGGTGGCCAAGCGCTATCTGCAGTCCACCTTTGAGTACATCACCGATGCGCAGGGCGATCTGATCCTGCTGCACCCGGGCCTGGCCGATCCGTACCAGATGTTCCGCATGCAGCCGGTGGAAGGCATCTTCACGCTGGAGCTTTCGCAGGAGCTGATTGCCGGAGGCATGAACGGCTTGCTGCCGGAGGAAGTGCCGCTGCATGAAGCGCTTTGCGGCGCGCTGCAGGGCGCGATGAGGCCGGAATTTGAACTGGCCGATGCGGCGGAAGACCTGCGCATGCTGGCCAAACAGGGCGTGCCGTATGAGGAGCTGGAGGCGGTCATGGCCTCCATGCTGGTCGTTCTGCCCACTGAAAAAATGAAGACAGCGCTGCGCCAGCTGCATCTGTGCACGCCGCACTGGATGGGCCTGCGCACGGCGCTGATGCAGTAAAGAAGATGAAGCTGTACACATTTACGGTTGCCCAAAACGCGCAGGGCGGCAGGCTGTATGCCTACGCCCGACGGATGCTGCCCGACGTGCCGGAATATGTGCTGCGCGAAGCGTTCCAGAAGCGCGACGTCAAGGTGGACGGCCAGCGCGTGAACATGAGCGCCTCCGTGCTGCCCGGCTCCACCGTGCAGATCTATGCGCGCGAAACGGAAGCCAAAGCGGTGGAAATCCCCATCGTGTACGAAGATGAATACGTGCTGGTGGCCGTGAAACCCGCCGGCATCAGCTGCGAGGCGGACGCCAAGGGCGGCAGGACGCTCCCGCAGCTTTTGCATGCCCAGATGCAGAAGAAGAATCCCGATGCGCAGGAGCCGCTGCTGTGCCACCTGCTGGATAATCCCACCGAAGGCCTGATTGTGCTGGCCAAAACGGGCGATGCACAGCAGGCGCTGCAGGACGGCTTCCGCCAGCGGCTGATCCACAAGGAATACACCTGCGTGGTTCAGGGCACGCCAAAGCCGGAGCACCGCGTGCTGAGCGATTACCTCCTCAAGGACGCCAAACGCGGCGAGGTGCGCATTGTGCCTGAGGAACGCCCCGGCGCAAAGCCCGTCATCACCGAATACACCGTGCTGGAGGGCGGCGAGTGCGCAAGGCTGCGCATCGGGCTGCACACCGGCAGAACCCACCAGAGCCGCGCGCATATGGCATACATCGGCCATCCGCTTCTGGGGGATGATCAGTATGGCGACCGCGCGTTCAACAAGCAGAAAAAAGCGCGCAGGCTGATGCTCTGCTCCACCTGCCTGCGTTTTGAAATGGAAGGCAGGTTCAGCTATCTGAATGCGTACAGCTTTACCTGCAAACCGTCGTTTTAAGGAGAATGCCGCATGGATATCCGCCTGATCGCCATGGATATGGATGGCACGCTGCTCAATCCCGCGCAGCAGGTGAGCCCCGGCAATGCCGAAGCGCTGAGAAAAGCGCGCGCACAGGGCATTCATCTGGCCATCTGCTCCGGCCGTTCGCCGGGGGATATCGGCCTGTTTGCCATCGAAAACGGGCTGGAGGACTGCGCGCTGCTTGCGCTCAACGGCCTGTACTGCCAGCGCGACGTGCACAGCGCGCCCTTTGCCCAGCATGTGCTGGATGAGGAAACCCTGCGCGAGGCCATGCGTATCATCCGCGATGAAAAGCAGCCCTTCGCCTGCTACGCCCAGAACAGGCTGGTCATCTTTCCGCAGGACGACGAGGACGCCAAAACCTTCTTCACCGTTCATGATCAGCACCCCGACGGCCCGCAGATCCTCTACGGCGAGGAAGGGTTTGCCCAGCTGACCGAGGGCGTGAACAAGATGATCAGCTTCGCACCCGATCAGGAAAGCTGGGAGCGCACGCGAAAACGCCTGCTGGAGCTTCCCCGGCTGGAAGTGAGCACCTCGTGGCCACTTGACTTCGAACTGATGCCCAAAGAATGGGGCAAAGGCACCGCCGTGGCCGAGCTTGCCGCCCAGCTGGGCCTGACCGCTGATCAGGTGATGACCATCGGCGACTACGACAACGACGAAAGCATGATCCGCTGGGCAGGCTTGGGCGTCGCGATGGCCAACGCCACCGACTGCATCAAAAATGCCGCTCAGTTCATTACCCTGAGCAACGCCGAAGACGGCGTAGCCCACGCCATCGAACAATTTGCCCTGAAGTAAAAACAACTTGAGGCCGCCCATGAAGAGCGGCCTCAATATACGGGATTCTGAAGGGCCTTAGGCCCTTAAGCGGGATGCAGGGGCGGCGCCCCTGCCTTACACCATCTTCTCCTGCTTCACCTTGTGATCGATCACGTGGCGCGACGCCAGCTCCTTGTGGATGTCCTCCAGAGAAATGCCGGTCTGCACCATCAGTACCATGACGTGGTAGGCCAGGTCGGCGATCTCGTAGATGGTCTCGGCGCGATCTTCCGCCTTGGCGGCGATGATGACCTCGGTGGATTCCTCGCCGACCTTCTTGAGAATCTTGTCCAGACCCTTTTCGAAAAGGTAGGTGGTGTAGGAGCCTTCCTTCTTTTCGGTCTTGCGGCCTTCGATGAGCTTCATGAGGCCGGCGTAGGAAAACTCATGGCGATCCTCGCTGTACCACACAGGCTTTACGAAGCAGGAGGTCGTGCCCAGATGGCACGCGGGGCCGTCCGGCTCCACCATCACCACCAGCGCGTCGTTGTCGCAGTCGGCAGTGATGGAAACGATATGCTGATAATTTCCGCTGGTCTCACCCTTGAGCCACAGCTGCTGACGGCTGCGGCTGAAGAAGCAGGTGAGGCCTTTTTCCATGGAAATCTGCAGGCTTTCACGGTTCATGTAGGCCAGCGTGAGCACGCGCTTGCTCACGGCATCCACCACGATGGCGGGAATGAGACCGTCGGGGCCGAATTTGAGTTCGTCAATGTTGAGCATGTTGTCCGTCCTTTCTCACAGCCGGGTGGGAATGCCCGATGCGTGCAT
>JAQXJZ010000123.1 GCA_029009515.1 bacterium | reverse complement strand
TGCCTGTTCATGCCGGTGGCGGCATAGGTGCCGGCCTCGAGGATGCTGTCCAGCACGTCCTGCGGGATGGGATCGCTCTTGTATTTGCGGATGCTCCTGCGCTCCAGCAGGTTTTCCATAGCGTTGATCATGGGAGAATGCACCTCCATTTTCTGATTGTATCCAGTATAACATCCTGAAAAAATCAGTTCAAGGCGCAAAAGGCAACAACGCATGAGAAATAAATGAGAATTTCCTTTTTCTTTTGCTTGACACGCGCGAAAACATGCAGTATACTTCCAATTCGAAAATGAAAACCATTTTCATTTCTTTTTGGAAAGGAACGAAGTCAGCATGTCGCCGCGCGGTAATTATCAGACCAGGCAGCAGGAAGCCATCGAAAGCCTGTTTTCTTCCCATCCGCAGGATTGCCTCACCGCCGATGACGCGCACCGCGCCCTTGCGGAAATGGGCCTGGATATTGGCAAAACCACGGTGTACCGCGCCATCACGCGCCTTTGCCAGACCGGACGGCTGCGCAAGTATGTAGCGCACGATGCGGGCGGCGCGGCGCTGTATCAGTACGCGCCGTGTCAGGAGAGCCACCTGCACATCCGCTGCACCCAGTGCGGCGCGCTGGCTCATCTGCACTGCGAAGAGGTGGAGGCATTCGGCCAGCATCTCACCCACCACCACGGCTTTACGCTGGACGAGAGCCAGACCGTGCTGTACGGCCTGTGCGAGCATTGCCGCAACGAGGTACTGTAAATGAAAAAAACGGCCCTTTTGCTTGCGCTCATGCTGTGCCTTGCGTTTGTCTGCACGGCGCAGGCGGATGAACCCATCCGCATCATAGCGCTCAACTTTCCTTCCTTCGACATCGCACGCAGCGTGGCGGGCGATCTGGCCGAAGTGAGCATGCTTTTGCCCCCCGGCACCGAAAGCCACAGCTACGAGCCCACGCCGCAGGACATCATCGCCATTCAGAATGCCGACCTGTTTCTGTACACCGGCAGCGGCAGCGAAGCGTGGGTGGACGGCATCATCGCCTCCATGGGTGATCAGGCGCCTGCGCTGTTCCGCTTGAGCGACAGCGTGACCATGCTGGCTGAAGAATACACGCACAGCATGGAGCACCATCACGAAGGCGAAGAGGACTGCGAGGAGGAGGATCACCACCACGGCCACGTGGAGCTGGACGAGCATGTGTGGACGTCTCCGAAAAACGTGATGCTCATCGCACAGGATTTGTGCGATGCGCTGTGCGCCATTTTCCCGGAGAATGCGCCCGTTTTTCAACAATCCACCGAAGCGTATCTGGCCGATCTGGAAGCCCTCGACGCTGAATTTGAGCAGATTGTGGCAAATGGCAAGCGCAGGCAGATCATCATTGGCGATCGCTTCCCCTTCCGCTACTTTGCGGCTGCCTACGGTCTGGAATACGACGCGGCCTTTCCCGGCTGCAGCGAGGACGCGGAGCCCAGCGTGCGCACCGTGATCTCTCTGGTGGATACCGTGCGCGAAAAGCAGATTCCTGTGATTTTCTACATCGAGTTTTCCAGCCGCCGCACGGCGGATATTCTGGCGGAAGAAACCGGCGCAAAGCCGATGCTTCTGCACAGCTGCCACAACGTATCCGCCGACGAGATCGCATCCGGCGCGACCTATCTGACCCTGATGCATCAGAATGCCAAAGCCCTGAAGGAGGCGCTGAACTGAATGGCCCTCATCACCTGTGAAAAAGCGTCCTTTGCCTATGAAGGCCGCACCGTCATCCGCGAGCTGGATCTGAGCGTGAAGCGCGGCGAATACCTGTGCGTGATTGGCGAAAACGGATCCGGCAAGAGCACGCTCATCAAGGGGCTTCTGGGGCTCATCAGCCCGGTACAGGGCCGCGTGACCTACGGCGGCGGCCTGAAGCGCTCCGAAATTGGCTATCTGCCCCAGCGCACCGATGTGCAGAACGACTTTCCCGCCTCGGTATGGGAGGTGGTCACCAGCGGCTGCCGCGGACACATGCCCTTTCTGACGGCTGACATGCGCCGCACCGCCAGCGAAAGCATGGAATTGCTGGGCATTTCGCACATTCGCAAGAGCAGCTTCATGGACCTGTCCGGCGGCCAGCAGCAGCGCGTTCTGCTGGCGCGCGCCCTGTGCGCAACGCGCCGCATCCTCCTGCTGGACGAGCCCGTGGCCGGGCTTGATCCCCTCGTCACCCGCGAAATGTACGACATCATCTCCATGCTGCACGAAAAGCACGGCCTGACCGTGGTGATGATCTCGCACGATATCGGCGCGGCCATGAGCTACGCCGACCGCATCCTGCACATGTCCAACGGCGGCACCTTCATCGGCACGCCGGACGAATACCTGCGCTCCTCGCAGGGGCGAATGTTTGCCGGAGGTGAGCAGCATGCTTGACACGCTTTCCACCATTTTCAGCTATCACTTCATGCAGCGCGCGCTGATTGTGGGCGTGCTGGTTTCGCTGTGCGCCGCGCTTCTGGGCGTGAGCCTTGTGCTCAAGCGCTATTCCATGATTGGCGACGGCCTGAGCCACGTGGGCTTCGGATCGCTCGCCGTAGCCACCGCCATGGGGCTTTCCCCCATGCTCGTCACCATTCCCGTTGTGGTGATCGCCGCCTTCCTACTTCTGCGCCTTTCCAGCCGCGGCAGGCTGAAGGGCGATGCGGCCATCGCCATGATCTCCACCGGCTCGCTCGCCGTGGGCGTGATCATCCTGTCCATGAGCAAGGGCATGACCAGCGACGTGAACAACTACCTCTTCGGCAGCGTGCTGGCCATGAGCGCCTCCGATGTGAAGCTGAGCATTGTGCTGGCCATCATCGTTCTGATTCTCTTTCTGGTGTTCTACCGTCCCCTCTTGGCCGTCACCTTTGACGAGACCTTCGCCCGCGCCACCGGCAGCCACGCCGAAGCCTACAACATGCTGCTGGCTTTGCTCACCGCTGTGACCATCGTTCTGGGCATGCGCGTGATGGGCGCCATGCTCATCTCCAGCCTTGTCATCTTCCCGGCGCTCACCGCCATGCGCGTATGCAAAAGCTTCCGCTCGGTCACCATCTGCGCCGCCATCGTCTCCGTCATCTGCTTCTTCATCGGCCTCATCCTCAGCTACCTCCTCTCCACACCCGCCGGCGCCAGCGTGGTGGTGGTCAACATCGCCGCGTTCGTGGGGTTCAGCGTTGCGGGGAGGGTACGGCAGGCGAGGGGCTGAGGACGAGGGACGCTGGGCGCTGCCCAGACCCGCGAGGGGCTGAGCCCCTCGACCCGCACACCGCGCCTTCTTTGGAAGAAGGCGCGGTGTTTTGTATGTTTGTTGGCTGCTGCTAAGACCGCCGGGGCACATACGGGTGCCCCGGCTCGCTTGAGTGCAGGGGAAACGCCGTGCATGCCAGAATTGCCCGTTCTAACATTGCTGGGAAAAGCAGTCAATCCTTCCAGCTTCCCCTTGAGGGGAAGCTCCGCCGTAGGCGGTGATGAGGTGGCCAGCTCCTCGCCAAGTCAACCCCCGAAGGCACCCCTCCTCACCTGCAGCATCCACAACCGCCGCATCCGCCTGTATTCCTTGCCACATCGGCGTCGTTGCACAGCGAAGCGGGCGGGAACAGCGGAAGCGAGAAGAATTCGTCACAGACATTTTCGGCGAATTCCTCGCACGGCGGGATGGAGCAGAAGCCGTAGGACGGCACCAGAATTTCCACCTGCGCAAGCACCTTGAGCACCACGGTGACGCACACGGTGAGGCTGAAGCGGTTGTTGCCCAGGTACTGGCCCGCCACGCAGATGGCGCTCACCATGCTCTCCAGCTCATACGGCACGATGGATTCATCCGGGATGCTCAGCAGCACATCCTTATCCACCGTGATCACGCCCTTGCCGATGTACTCCACGCAGCGGCTGTCGGCAAACAGGATGTCGATGGGCACGTCAATCTTGCACCGCACGCGGGCAAAGCACGGCCTGTCGCACAGCCTTTCCACCGTCAGATTGCGGATGACGCCCTCCGTGGTGGTTGAGCGGCAGCTTTCAAACGTGATGGGCGGCACGGGCGGAGACGTGGGCGCGACCGTTTCCGTCGTGTCCGAGCAGCCGCAGTTGCAGTTACAGCTGCAGGTATTGGCCACCATGGCGTAGCTGGTAATGGTTACTTCCTTATTGTCCAGCTGTTCCTGCTGCAGACAGCTGTCGTACACCCGCTTCACCTGGATGCACACCTTCTCCTGCAGTCCGTCCAGCGCACTTCCGCTGATCGCGCCGGGACACGCACACGGATGGGCATTCTTGTAAGAATAAAAAGACATTGGCACGCCTCCTTCTTTTTCTCGGCCGCAGGGCGGATGCTCTGCGCCGTTCACTCACTACTGTATGGCGAGCGGAAGGAAGCGTGCCAAAGTTTTACGGGGGCCTCCGGCGGCCCTCCGGGGGCCAAGGGCTCTGCCCTTGGATTCCGCTCAAGGGGCTAAGCCCCTTGAGAATCCCGTGGGCTGAGGCCGTTTTACGGCCTCAGGAGGGGTTCGACGGTATAGCCTTTCTTTGTCAGTTCGGTCAGGATGCTGTCGTTTTCCAATACCAGGTGCATCAGGCCGAGGGTGACGAAGGTGGATTGATCGCCTTCCAGCAGTTTGGCCAGTTCGTTGGCCATGTGCTGGTTGCGGGTGGTGATGAGGGCGGTGTGGTATTCGTGGGCGAGGGTGGGGTTGGGCTCGGCGTTCATCTCCTGCTGGTAGGATTCAGCGAAGGCTTTGGCGTTGCCTTCGCGCCACCACGTTGGCCACTGGGCGACATCGCTGTTTTCGGCGGGGTTCAGGACGGCTTCGCATGCGTCGGTGAGCAGGTACTGCTGCAATTCGGGGGTGAAGTTGTCCATCAGGCCAAGCTGCATTTCGGCGGTTTCCAGATAGGCTCTGGGTTTGTCGCCAGCCAGCTTCTGCACCTGCGTTTCCACGCCCAGTTCGGTGGCCTGTTGGGAGGTGCCGCCGGTGGTATCGGCCATGTTTTCGACGGAAAACAGGCTCACCAGCGCCCATGGTTTCATTCGGTTGAGCAGGGTCATGTCGTAGCCCAGCTTGTTGGCGGCTGTTTCCACCTGGGCAAGGCATTCCGGGCGGATGTGATCCGCCAGCTGTTCACCCGCCGGGTAGAACATGAGGGCTTGGGTGGCGGCGGTGGCTTCGGCGCCTTCGGTATCGCACTCAAACACCAGCAGATCGGCCTGTTTCAGGGCTTGGCGGATGTCCCGGTGCATGGGGTACATGTCGCGGCTTCCGGCGTGGATGCTGCCCAGAATGGTCATTTCGCTCTTTCCGCCCGTCACGCGGTAGCAGATGCCGCGGCTTTCTTCTTTGGGCAGGATTGCGGTCAGCAGCGCCAGCGCGGCCAGGGCGACAATCCACCATTTCCGTTTCATTTGCATTCCTCCAGCTGCTTTGCCGCATCCGCAATGCGGCTGTGCATGCGCCACTGCGGCGGCAGCAGCGCGGCGTAGTCGTAGTCAAAATAGCGCTCGTCCAGGAGCAGCACCATGCCGCGGTCGGTTTCGGAGCGGATGACGCGCCCGGCGGCCTGCAGCACCTTGTGCATGCCCGGGAACCGGCACGCAAAGGCAAATCCATCGCCAAAATGGCGCTGATAGCACGCCCGCACGGCGTTCACCTGCGCGCTGGGCACCGGCAGACCCACGCCCACGATGGCCGCGCCCACCAGCTTTTCGCCCGGCAGGTCAACGCCCTCGCTGAACAGTCCCCCCAGCACGCACAGGCCCAGCCTTGGCGCATCGGTCTGGTCGAAGGCCTCGAGAAACGCCTGCCGGTCCTCCTCGGTCATGTCGCGCTGCTGAATCCACAAAGGCGGCAGATGGTCGGTGTTCATATGGGAAAGAACGAGGTTCATGTACGCGTAGCTGGGAAAGAAGGCAATCCAGTTGCCCGGCCTTGCCTGCACGGCGTCGCTGATGGCCTGCGCAATCTGCGGTGCGCTCTGCTCGCGCCGTTCGTAGCGGGTGCACACGCCCTTTCGGATCACCGCCAGATTTTCGGGCGGGAAGGGCGATGGCAGGGCAAAACAGGCGTCGTCGTCATTGCCGCCCAGCAGCTGCTTCATGGCCTCCAGCGGCTGCAGCGTGGCCGAGAAGAACACCGCGCCGCGCATGCCCTTGGTCAGCCGGGCAATCTCCTTGCCGGGCAGCAGGCAGTACAGGCTGATGGTGCGCTCCCTGCCGTGGTTTTCCGTGAGGATGGCGTAGTCCTCGTCGAGGTGTTCCGCTGCGTAGAGAAACGGCAGAAACAGGCGGATCATGTCCTGCACGCCGGGTTCTCCCGCGCGCTCGATGGCCTCATCCAGCGCCTTCTGCACAAGCAGCGTCAGCCCGTCCGGGATGGCATCCAGCGTGTCCTGATCGCTCTCGATGGCGCGGATGGCTTTGATCACCTCGCCCAAGGCCTGATACAGGCCGTTTTTGCGGCCGAACTGCTTGCCGTACTCGGCGCGCATATGCGCCAGATCGCGGCTGTTCAGGCTTCCGGAGAGGCTTTCCCTCACGCGCTCCACGATGTGATGGGCCTCGTCCACCAGCAGTGCGGAATGGGCTTTGCGCTGGGAAAGGCGCTTGATCTGCGCGAAGGGATCGAATACGTAGTTGAGGTCCATCATCACCACGTCGGCCAGCTCGGTCAGCGCCAGCGCCAGCTCAAACGGGCAGATGTGGTGGCGATCCGCCGTTTGCAGGATGGTCTGATCGTCCCACAGCAAAACATCTTCCTTCAGCAAATCGTCGATGGCCTGCTGCTGGCGCACGTAATGCCCCCTGGCGCGGCTGCACCAGTCGGGATGGCAGCGCGTGGGCGCGGGGCAGAGTTTTTCTTTGGCGGTCAGCACGCAGCAGCGCGCCTTCATGCCGCGATGGGTCATGCGCTGAAGCGCATTCAGCGGGCTTTGCCGGGCGGTGTTGCGCGCGGTCAGGTACAGCACCTGATCCGCCTTGCCCTCGCCCAGCGCCTTGAGCGCGGGAAACAGCACCGCCGCGCTCTTGCCCGTGCCTGTGGGCAGGCTGGCAAACAGACGCTTCCGGCGGCTGATGGCGGTGTACACCTGCACGGCCAGCTCGCGCTGACCCTTGCGGTAGCCATCGAAGGGAAAGGGCATGGCGCGGAGCGTTTCATCGCGGCGCATGCGGTGACGCTGTTCGCGCTGTGCAAAGGCGGCGTAGGGCTTGAGCAGATCATCCATTTCGGCGGACAGCTCCGCCACGTTGTGTTCTTCCTCAAAGGAAGCCAGCACGCGGCCGCCTTCCTCCACATAGCACACGCTGAACCGCACGCGGCCGCAAGGCTTTTCCAGCGCCAGCATGGCGGCGTAGCACAGCGCCTGCGCACGATGCTCGGGCAGGGGCGAAGAAGGTGCGTCGTGCGCCAGCTTGATTTCCTCAATCAGCGGCACATCGCCGTCGATACACGCGTCCATGCGGCCAAACACCAGCAGACGCAGCCCGTCCACCTCATACACATGTTTGATGCTCTTTTCAATCTGCGCATCCGTCTGCGCCTGTCTGGCCTGATGCGCCCTCGTGCCCGCCAGCATGGCGGATGCATCCGCGGCAGGCAGAATATCCGCCTGAAAAAAAGAGAAAGCCACCAGCTCGCGGACAGAAATGCGCATGACTTCATCCACGGGCGGTGACCTCCTTTGTGATGAAACGTTTTTCTCCCCCTGAGGCCGTACAGCGGCCTCAGAAAACGGGATTCTTAAGGGCCTTAGGCCCTTAAGCAGGATCCAAGGGCAGAGCCCTTGGCCGCCGGAGGCATCGTCCTCCTCAGTCGTCTCTCCTGCGCGCAATCAGCAGCAGTCTCACCAGCTGAAGCAGACTGCTCACAGCCGATGCCACATACGTCAGCGCCGCGGCGTCCAGCACGGCCTGCGCGCCCTGCAGTTCCTGCTCGCTCAGGTATCCGCCGCTGCGCAGCGCGCTGATGGCACGGCTGGAGGCGTTGAACTCCACCGGCAGCGTCACCAGCGAAAACAGCAGCGTCAGCGCAAAGCACGCAATGCCCACGCCCACCAGCGGCTCCCAGCTGAGCACCAGGCCGATGAGAAAGATGGGAAAATACAGGTGGCTGCCGATGTTCACCACCGGCACCAGCGCGGAGCGCAGGCGCAGCATGCTGTAGCCTTCGTGCTGTTGCATGGCGTGGCCGCACTCGTGCGCCGCAACGCCGATGGCCGCCACGCTGCTGGAGCCAATCACGCTGCCGGACAGGCGCAGGATGTTGCTGCGCGGGTCGTAGTGGTCGGTCAGATTACCGGCCACGGCCTCGATGCTCACATCGCCGCAGCCGTTCTGGCTGAGGAGCGTGCGGGCTACGTCATGCGCAGTTGTGCCGTTTTCCGCCCTCACCTGCTGATATTTTTCAAAAGCGGCGTTCACCTTGTGCTGCGCCCACATGCCCAGCAGCAGGCCGGGGATGACCAGCAGCATGGTCCAATCGTAGTAAAACATATCGTACCTCCTTACGAAGCGGAAATGGCTTCCTCCATAGCATACACCATTTTGCCGCAATTTCAACCTCTGAATGCCGAAATGTCGCATTCCGCGCACGTATACCGCCTTTTGGAAACGGGCAGACTGTTTGATACAGGAGGCGGTCAGGTGCGCAGGTGGGTGGATATCGGGCTGATGGTGCTGGCGGCGGCGGTATTTGCGCTTTGGCTGTTTTTTCCGCTTGCGGCGCTGGCTGTGACGGATGAGGAGGCGCAATTGCAGGATGCGTACCGCACCGGGCGGATCATCCGCCTGCATGTGGTGGCGCACTCGGATGATCCGGCGGATCAGCAGCTGAAGCTGGCCGTGCGCGATGCGGTGATTGCGCGCTTTGGGCAGATGCTCTCCACCATCGGCCAGCAGGATTTTGTCAGCGCCAATGATCTGCTGCGGAAGAATCTTATGCAGATTCAGCACACGGCGGAAAGCTGCGCAAGGCGGCATGGTTTTGCGGGCGATGTACGCGCCGAAGCCGGGCTGATGCATCTGCCAGAAAAACGCTACGGCAGCGTCACGCTTCCTGCGGGAGAGTACCACGCGCTGCGCATCACCATCGGCGAAGGCAAGGGGCAGAACTGGTGGTGCGTGCTGTATCCGCAGCTGTGTCTGGCGCTCGGGCAGGAGGATTCCGCCGAAATGACGTGGCATTCGCGGCGCATCTGGCGGCAGTGGCTGGCTCTTCCGGTGTAGGGCAAACTGTGCTATAATAGAGCCGAAACCATCCCATGGAGGTTCGGCAGATGTCATTTGATTTTCTTCCCATTACGCCGCAGGAAGTGAAGCAGCGCGGATGGGATCAGCCTGATTTTGTGTATGTTGTGGGCGAGGCCTATGTGGATCACCCGTCTTTCGGCCACGCCATCATCGGCCGCGTGCTGGAAAATGCTGGTTATAAAGTAGCCATGCTCTGCCTGCCGGAGTACCACAGCGCCGAGGCGTTCAAGCTGTTCGGTCAGCCGAGGCTGGGGTTTCTGGTGTCCAGCGGCGTGATTGACAGCATGGTCAACCACTACACCGTGGCCAAAAAGCGCCGCAGCACCGACGCCTACGCCCCCGGCGGCAAGGCGGGACTTCGCCCTGACCGCGCCGTGACCGTCTACTGCAACCGCATCCACGAGGCGTATCCGCGCATGCCCATTCTGATTGGCGGCGTGGAGGCCTCGCTGCGCCGTTTTTCGCACTACGATTACTGGGACGACAAGGTGCGCCGCAGCGTGCTGGTGGACAGCGCCGCCACGCTGCTGATGTACGGCATGGGCGAAAAGACCATCCTCGACTGCTGCGACTGGGTAGCCCGCGGCATGCCGCTGCACGAGCGCGCCAGCCTTCGCGGCGTGTGCTACATGGCCAAGGAGCCGCCCAAGGGCGCGCAGATGATTCCCAGCCACGATGAGGTAAGCAAGAGCAAGGAGGCCTACTGCAAGGCCTTTATGATGGAATATGAGGAGCAGGACCCTGTGCGCGGCCGCACCCTGTGCCAGCAGCAGGACAGCCAGCGCTTCCTTGTGCAGAATCCGCCCGCCATGCCGCTCAGCCGAAGCGAGCTGGACAGCGTGTATGATCTGCCCTTCACCCGCCGCGCGCATCCCAGCTACGACAAGCTGGGCGGCGTGCCTGCTTTGCAGGAGGTGCGGTTCTCTTTGAGCGCCACGCGCGGCTGCTTTGGATCGTGCAATTTCTGCGCGCTCACGTTCCATCAGGGCAGGATTGTCACGTCCAGAAGCGAGGAATCCCTCCTGAAGGAAGCCAAGCTGCTCACCACCTTCCCGGATTTCAAGGGATACATCCACGATGTGGGCGGCCCCACGGCCAATTTCCGCGCCCCTGCGTGCGATCAGCAGCTGAAGCACGGCGCGTGCAAAAACCGCCAGTGTCTCTTCCCCACGCCGTGCCGCAACATGAAGGTGAGCCATCAGGAAATGGTGGATCTGCTGCGCAAAATGCGCGCTCTGCCGGGCGTGAAGAAGGTGTTCATCCGCTCCGGCATCCGCTTTGACTACCTGATGGCGGACAGGGACGATACCTTCCTGCGCGAGCTGTGCAAGCACCACGTGAGCGGCCAATTGAAGGTAGCGCCGGAGCACATCAGCCCGAACGTGCTTGCCAGAATGGGCAAGCCGCGCCGCGAGGTATACGATGCCTTTGTGGCCAAGTACAAGGCCATCAACGAAAAACTGGGCATGAAGCAGTATCTGGTGCCGTATCTGATGAGCAGCCATCCCGGCAGCACCGTGCGCGACGCGGTGGAGCTGGCGGAATATCTGCGCGACATCGGCCATCAGCCGGAGCAGGTGCAGGATTTCTATCCCACCCCCGGCACCATGAGCACGTGCATGTACTACACCGGGATTGACCCGAGGGACATGAAGCCCGTGTACGTGCCGCGCACGCCGCATGAAAAAGCCATGCAGAGGGCGCTTTTGCAGTTCAAGAATCCGGCCAATTACGATCTGGTGTGCGAGGCGCTCCGGCTGTGCGGGCGGGAGGATTTGATTGGCTTCCATCCCAAAGCGCTGGTTCCGCCCAGGCGGATGGCGCACACCCAGGGCAATGCGCCGCGCGGCGGAGCGAGGAATGCTGCGCCGGTGAGGCGCGAGGGCGAGCGACGGAAGCCCAGCGGCAGACCGGGCGGCAAACGCAAGTGAAGATGAATGACCCCCCTGCTGCGGCGGATGTGCTGCGGCAGGGGGTTTTGATGTGGAGTTGAGTTGGCGAGGAACTGGCCACCTCATCACCGCCTACGGCGGAGCTTCCCCTCAAGGGGAAGCTGGAAGGCGTGCGCGCATCTCCCAGCAAAATGAGCCTGTTAGAATACGCAAGTGAGGCGTGCAGCCAACTGCGCACGCTTCCCCTTGAGGGGAAGCTGTCCCGGAGGGACTGATGAGGTGTAGCCGCCGCAGCGGCGTTACCCCCTTTTGCTCCTCTTCCAGTCGACCCGGCGAGGAACAGGAGATGCCTCCGGCGGCCAAGGGGTACAGGGGAAACATCGAGGTTTCCCCTATACCCCTTGGATCCCCTGACCCTTTCTCCGACCAGGGGATACCCCTGGACCCCTGTGGGTTGTGTGTATCTTTCTTTCGGGTTGCGTTTGTTTGTTGTGCGCTATCTAAGACGCAAAAGCCCCATCAACACCAGCCTGCGGCTGACAGTTGATGGGTTTTTTGCTGCTTGGGTGGGGAAGGTGCAAAGGTACACCGGGGCGTTCGTGCGCGGGCGCACACATAGGTGCGCCCCTACGGTGGTGCCGGAGGTTGTGTTGGTAGAGCGGATTGGTTTGGTGCCTTGTAGGGGCGCACCTGCGTGTGCGCCCGATGGCGCAGGTTCCTTTGATGTTGACTTGCCGAGGAACTGGCCACCTCATCACCCGCTCCGCGGGAGCTTCCCCTCAAGGGGAAGCTGGAAGGAGCGCGCTTTCTATCCAACAGTATGAACCTGTTAGAACGCGCAAGTGAGGCGTGCAGCCAACTGCGCAAGCTTCCCCTTGAGGGGAAGCTGTCCCGGAGGGACTGATGAGGTGTAGCGCCCGCAGGCGCGTTACCCCTTTAGCTCCTTTTCCAGTCGACCTGACGAGGAACAGGAGATGCCTCCGGCGGCCAGAGGATCCAGGGGAAACATCGAGGTTTCCCCTAGACCCTCTGGACTCCCTGACCCTTTCTCCGACCAGGGGATACCCCTGGACCCCTGCGAGTTGTGTGTATCTTTCTTTCGGGTTGCGTTTGTTT
>JAQXJZ010000122.1 GCA_029009515.1 bacterium | reverse complement strand
ATCCCGCCAAAGGGGTATCACCCCTTTGGAATCCCATTATAAAACCCCGGCTGTTATGGTAACAGCCGGGGTTTTGTGTGTGTTTAGTTTTGGATTTCTTTGAGGTATTTGGCTTGGGTAAGGCCTTCGATGCCGTTGTAGCGGATTTTGACCCAGCCTTTGCCTGCGTCTTCGATGACGTACACAATTTCGCTCTTGGCGGCGCGGCCGTTGCTCTGCTTGCCGGCCGTGGTCTGCCACAGGTCAACGCCTTCGCTGCCCTTGGTGATGACCTCGGCTTTGTACAGGCAGTCCGGCTCGGGGCTGGCCACCAGCTGGATGACCTCCTCATAGCCGCTGTTCTTTTCGCGGATGCGCAGGGTGGCGCGTCCGGCGCTGCCGGTGTGGATGACCAGCGCGCCTGCGCCGTTTGCATCCAGCGCAGAGATGGAGCCGCCGGTCACGCAGCTGCCGCCGGCCATTTCCACCACGAGGCTCATGGTGTTGTAGCCGCCCTCACCCACCGCGTTCAGGTCAATGATGGTGGTGTAATCGGTCTGCAGGGTGTATTCCTTTTCAAGGCCGAGGCTTTCCAGCCTGTACGCACGCTTGGGCGAGCCTGCGTAGGGCTGCACGGGCGTACCGGCGTAGCTCAGGGCATTCTGACCGATGGTCAGCATTGCGCCATCCGCCAGGCCCTCCGCCTGAATGAGGAAGCGGGACGCCACCACACGATCCTCAGAGGCCATCTGTTCGGCGTTGAGGGGCTGAGCCTCCGCCATCAGTTCACGGCCATCGGCAGCGTTCAGGCGCACGGCCTGCTGCACGCTTGCGATGTCCATGTACTTGCTGAACGTTACCTCGATGCCATCGCCAAACAGCGCGGTATGGGTCACCTGCGGCGCTTTGCGCGATACGATCTCCACATTCACCTCAGTCTGCGGCGGCGGCACAGGCAGCCAGCCGGTCTGGGTGGTTTCGTAGCCGTCCTTCTCGTACACCACGCGCCACTCGCCCGTGGGCACGTACCACGCGTACTGGCCCAGGAAGTCGGTGAGCTGCGGGTTGATCTGGCTGAACTCGCTGGCGTCCCACAGGATGGCCGTGCCGTCCTCCGCACGGTAGTAGACGGTAGCCGTCACGCCCTCCACGCGGTTGGAGGGAACGGCCTCGAACACGTAGCCGGACGGGTCAACGCTGATGTCGCCGGGAGAGGAGGGGCCGGGGTAAGGGGGGCGATACCCACCACGCTTTTCAGGGGGTAACTCGTCCAGTTCAGGTGGAGCAGTAGGATTACCTTCAGCAAACACCGCAACCACTGTAAACCACACTGATCCAATAATAGCTATGATTCTTCCACCCCATTTTATGAACTTCCACCATCTAAATGGGGTTGTTTTTTTCGGTTTCAACAAATCTTCTGCATCAAGATAGGCTTTTTCAGCATTTTTGAGATCTTGGTATTCCTGTCGCTTATTGTACCCATAGTCCTTAAAAATACTCTCATCACCCGGAATTTCAGGGCGTCGAATGATATCAGTCGGTTTTGGGTGATCGAAAGGTTTGGGTCTTTGGTTAAAACTATCGCCACCATTACTAATGTCAAAACCATCTTTTCCCGTAATATCAATAAATCTTATCGGATTGTCATACGCATACCGATACACATTGATATCATACACCTGCCCCGCAGGATCAGGCGACATGAACCGGCTGTCCGCATCATGGAGATACCTTGCGCGGACGTAATGCAGCCCGTTGCCGTCATCCATAATGCCGTACTTACCCACATAGCGCAGCTGCTGCTGGCTCATGGCGTAGGCCATTTCGGCCCTCTGCTGCTGGGCGGGATCCATGGCGTCCTCCGCCGTGTACACCCATTCCCCTACCACGTTGCCTTCGTAGTCGTAATCATAGCTGCACAGCACATGGCCGTGCGCGTCCATGATCTCCTTGATGGAACCGAGGTAGTTGAAGGTGTAGTACACCTGCTGGCCGTTCCACTCAGCGCCCACAAGGCCGGTATCGCCGTAGAGGTAGTTGGTCTGGCCCAGCGCGTCCTCCTGCCGGAGCATCATGCTCAGCTCGGTGGGTGCGGTGTGGTAAGTGGTGGTCTGGCCATTCTGGGTCATGGAGCTGCGGTTGCCAAACAGATCGTAGGTGTACTGGGTCACAGTCTGACCGTCGTTCACCTCGACGAGCTGATTGAGCTGGTTCCACTTATACTCCTTCACGCCGCTGGGGCCTTCCTCACGGATGAGGTTGCCGTTCTTGTCGTAGCTGTAGGCGGTATCCCCCACCTGCGTGTACTGGTTAAGGGCGTTGACGGTATACTGGGTGGTTACGCCGTTTACGCGCTTGCTGACGCGATTGCCCGCGGCATCGTACACATAAAGGGTTTCGGTGCCGTCCGGCGCGAAGATGCGGGTGAGCTGGCCGATGTTATCGTAGCCGTATTCCCACACGCCATCTTCGGTCTCGTGGCGGATGATGTTGCCGTACTCGTCGTACTCAAACGCATCGAAGGAGAGCACAGAGCGATCGAGCGCGTGGTTCTCCCTGCGGGCAAGAGCGCCGTTCTCCGCATAGGCGTAGGTGGTGTACGCGCCGTTACCCAGCTTTTCCATGGTCAGGCGTTCCTGCTTGTCGTAGACGAACTCGACCAGACGGCGGCCTTGCACGGAAGTGATGCTGCGAAGCGTATCGCGGTCGTAGTTGGAGTTGGTGCCAACATCATTGGCGGACAGCGCCGGGTACTCGATGCCCTCGTAAACGTCGAAGCCATCGAAGGTATATCCGGCGTGATCATCGTTGGTATAGATGCTGGCCCATTCCTCGCCGAGGTGCATCTCGCTGTAGTAGCTGCCCTCGTCATTTTCGTGGGTGTCCACTTCCAGCTTGGTGCCGTCGGGGTTGTTGACGCGGGTGAGGAAGCCTTCCTTGCCGTAGGTGTAGGTGGTGGCATTGCCCGCGCGGTCGGTGTAGGAAGTCGTGTTACCCTGCTTGTCGTACTTCCAGCTTTCGGCGCTGCCGTCAGCATAGGTGATCTTGGTCAGCTCGCCCTTCTGGTCGTACTGGTACTTGGTCACGTTGCCCAGCTGGTCGATGATGCTGGTCTGGTTGCCCGCGTCATCGTAGGTGTAGCGGACGGTGTTGCCGTTGGCGTCGCGCTCGGAGAGCACATCGCCCTTGTCGTTGGTGGCAATCTCCGTGCTCAGGCCGCGCGCGTCGGTGACGATCAGGCGCGCGCCGTCCGTGGTGCGCTCCAGCTTCATGCTGGAACCGTCGGAGGCCGTGCCGCCCAGCAGCGCGCCACTTGCATCCAGCTGATAGGTGGCGGAGTGATCACCCATGGTGAGGGTCATTTCGTCCTCGCCGTAGTCGATGCGCACGCTGTCCTGTCCGGCGCTGAGCATGACCACTCTGCCCTGCGAATCGTAGCTGAACTGCATTACGCCGCTTTCATCGTTCACGCCGTTGAGGCGCAGGGTGCCGCTCTGCGTGTGCAGGCCGTTATAGGTGTAGATGCTGGTGTTCTCTTCCGTGGTAGCGTAGAGCAGATAGCCGTCGGAATAGGTGTATTCCGTCACGGCATCACCGCACTGGGTGCTCAGGATATGGCCGTCCTCGCCGTAGGTGAAGGTCAGCTCCGCGTCCGCAGTCTTGACGGACAGCAGATAGCCTTCCTCGTGATAGACCAGATCCATGGCGTTGGTGTACGCATCGGTCACCTTGAGCAGGCGGCCTTCCGCGTCAAACTGCATGGTGCCGCCGTCCGGCTCGGTCACGGTGAGCGCATCCTTCTTGACGGTTGCCTTGGCGTAGCCACCCATTTCGGTCAGCTTGCCGCCCACACCGCTGAACATGCGCGTGCCGGTGGGGCTGAACACGATAGCCGTCTGCACGCCGTCCTTGTCAGTCTCAATCTTGGAAAGAATGGTGTAATCCGTCAGCCAGCCCTTGCCGAAGCCGATATCGACACCGTGATAAGCAGGATCGGCCATGTAGTAGCGGCTGAGGGGAAGATCATCCTCGATGTCATTGGCCATGTAGAGGATGTCCATGAGCGGCACATCCGCATAGGTCTGCGCAAACACCTGATCCAGCGCATCGGTGCGGAAGTTGTACTCAATGGTGAACAGGTCGGGCGTGAAGGCCTTGTCCTTGCTCATATACGTCACCGACGTCCACACGCCGTCCGCCGTCTTGGTCAGCGGCAGCTTTTCGCGGTAGCCGTTCTGTTCAGCGATGAGGTGGATGGATTCCACCAGTTCGTCGTTGGCAAAAGTGAGGGTGAAAGCCAAATCCGTGCCCGGCTCGTAGGCAACGCGGATGATGTCGCTGCCGAAGCGCTCGCCGGAAATGTCGATGCGGCGGGCCAAGCCGTGCTCCATGTATTCCACGGTGAACTGCTTCAGCACCGGCGTGCCGGAAGCACGAAGCACTACAACGGATTCGCTTTCGGCCTCGCCGTCCTCAGAGCGCACGGTGAGCACGTGGCTGGCTTCGCTGGTGAGCTCCACACGGCTGTTCCACATGCCTGCGCCGTTGGCCATGGCATAGGAATCCACACGGCCATTATCGCACACAGCCACTACGCTGTAGGGCAGCGCGTAGCCGTACACAAACACGGTGCTTTCGCTGGTGAGACTCGGCGCGGTGATGCTCAGCGGCGCAACGGCGGTCTGCGCGCTGCCCACGTACTGCGCCGTGCCGTCAAACACGATGGACGCGCTGGAGGTGATGCTCAGGGCCTCTTCGTCGCTGCGCATATAGAACAGCAGCTTGCCTTCCTTGCCATTCAGCGGCACGGTGAGCGAATTGCCATTCCACTTTGCAGCGGTGAGCTTGCCATTGATGGAGGCGCTGCCATCCACATACTGCGCGCAGCCGAGGAAATCGATCTTTGCTTCAACGGAAGCAGCGTTCACATCGGTGAGGGCGTATTCCAGCGACATGAGCACCATGTCGCCCTGCACCACCGTCTGCGACATGGCGCGGTAGGCGGTCTTGTCCGCATCCAGCCACGGGCTCTGCAGGGTGGGTTCGGCAGGAATATCGGGCGTGGAGCGCAGTACCACGCCGTTTTCAATGGTGATGGCTTCGCACAGGTAGTGCTCGCCTTCCTTGAGGCCGTTGGCGGCAAAATCCGCCATGTGAGGCAGCTTCCAGCCATTCACGCCGCCGCGTACCCACACGGCCTGATAGCTGCCGCTTTCCATGGCGCCGGTGGCGTACATGCCGCTGCGGTAGAACACTTCCTGCAGGAAGGAGCCATTGGCATCGTACAGATAGAGATGGGCGCGGGCGTCGTCCTTGGGCGTGCCTTCGTAGCGGCCTGCCTCCACAATCTCCATCTCAGCACTGGCGGCGCGCTGATCATCCAGCGTAAGGATGGCAGGCTCCGCGCCGTCAACGCGCACGCTCACCACATGGCCGGGCTGTGCGGCCTCCGGCAGAGCGTAGAGCGTATCGCCATTGCGCACGAAGTCGATGCGCTTGCCGGTGGTTTCATTGGTGAGGATCATCTCCACAGAGGAGAGGCTGACCGGCTCCACCACGGCCTTTTCGCCCTTGGCCACGGAAGTGCGGCTGGTGAGCGCCACGCCTACCGCGACAGGAGGCTCGATGGCAACGGTGAGCTCGGCATCGCTCATCACGGTGAGGGTGTATTCCCCCGCCTCCTGCGCCATCATGGTGATGCTGTCTGTGCCGTTGGCGGTATCCAGCCAGGCATAGCGGTCGCCGGGCTGGGCGATGAGCACGCCTCCGTCCTCAGTGGAGGACGCAGCAACGCTCAGCGCCGCGAACGCATCGGTGCTGATGGTGTATACATCGCCCCTTTTGGCGCTGATGACGCCGGGCGTGAGGGTTTTGCCCTTGCTGAAATGCATGATTTTGCCATTCAGCAGCGGCTTGACGTGCGTTGTGCTGTCGGGCGAGATGCTGCCGCCCAGCACGACGGAACGGTCGATCGCCACGCTGTTGCGAAGTTCGGCATTGCCGCGCAGCATGATGAATTCATCATACATGAGGGGGAAGCGATCCGCGATGTAGGGATAATCGTGCTCGCTCACCACGCCGCCGGTTTCCGACCACAGCAGACCGCCGTTCATGACCAGCGTTTCAATATGGCCGTGGTTTTGCAGCAGACCATTCTCCACATAGCAGTAACCAATCTCGCCGCGCGCCATCATGTTGGCATCACGTCCATAGACGTACACTTCATCAATGGACGGGGTGGGCTTGGACACATCGTTGAACACTTCCAGATGCGCCATAGCTCTGCGGCCGGTCAGATACAGCGTATCCACATGCGCGCCGTTGTCGATATCCACAAAGCCGGACAGCACCTGCACCGTCTTTGCGTAGGCATCGCCATTCAGGGCGATGTTGGCAGAGTAACCTTGTTTTTCAAAAGTGCACTCCTCCGCCTCCAGCACCAGCAGATCAATCGTCGCGCCATTATTGACATAGGCATTCGCATCCGAACGCAGGTAGATGGTATCTGCATGGCCGAAGCCTAACTCGAAACTTGCTTTGTTGGCAGCGGTGGTATCCAGCAGGCCCACGCTGCCAAAGATGGTAGCAAAACCGCTGCCGTCCAGCACCAGTGTTTCCGCGTGGGAACCTTCATGCAAGCGTACAGTATCGTGCATGCGGCCCAGCACGCGTTCTCCGTCGTTGCGCACGGTTACGGTGCCCTGCACGCGGCCGCCGATGTCGGCCATGGCGTTTTCGCCCTGCACCAGCACATCGCCCATCAGGGTGCCGCCCATGTTGAGCTTGGCTTCCTTGCCCTTGAGCGTTACGTTGGCGCGCAGCACAGCGCCGGGCTGTACGCTGAGCGTGGCGTTATCCACCACGATCTCCGCGCCCTGCGAGAAGGTGACGTCGCCCGCCACCAGCGTGTCCTTGGTGATGACCGCCGTCTGGGTGACAATGACGTCCTGAAGCACGGACAGGCCATCCGCCACGCCCGGCTCAGCCCACGCGCGCAGGCTGGTGAGATCCGCCAGAGGCAGCATGACCAGCGCGCACAGCAGGCAGAGGAGTCTCTGCAGCCATTTGCATCTTTGTGACATTTCTATTTCCTCCCTTTTTCGGGAAATGATTTGATTCTTTATTATCCCGCTTCCAGTCTTGTATGGCAAGAACGTTTTTGTTAACATTTTCTATCTTTTCCGGCGCAACAAAAAAGCCGGAGATCAATGTTCTCCAGCCTTTGCGGGTGACAGGCGATCTTACTGTGAGCAAATTCTGTGCAAAGCAGATTTATTGAAGCGCAGATATTCTGGTTCATTTCCTGAGAAGCAATAGAAACGAGCATAAATCTGTGCCAAATGATATTGGACTGCCTTCACGTCATACGAACCGGCAGATGGGATCAACGGTTTCCCTCCACTTGCCCGGATGCTTCATGCACATTCTCCTTTTTGGGCGAAAAGCTGACAAAGCCGTTGTGATAGTGCAGCACGCCGGTGGAGCCGCGCAGGTCGCCACTTTCGGAGGCCAGCAGCGCCTTGACCAGCTTTTCGTTGATCACGGGCCCGCCCACGCGCGATACGCAGTCCTTCCAGATGGTGAACTTGCAGCCTTCCTTCCAGCGCGAACAGCCAAAGGCCTTCTCGTTTTCAGTGATTTTGCCCTCTTTGCACAGGGGACAGTCAAGGCCGATGCTCTTCTGCGTGCTGCGGCGTTTGCCCTTTCCGCGGCGTTCCTCGCGTTCAAAGGCCACTTCAGGCGCGCTTTCGCTGGCGTATTTCGTCAGGAAGGCTGCCAGACGGCGGATGCCCTCCATGAAGCGCTGTCCGTCGCCATTGCCCTGTGCGATGTGCTCCAGCGCCTGTTCCCATTTGCCGGTGGTTTCCGGCGAGGCAATCTCCGGCGGCACGGCCTCAATCAGCCGCACGCCTTTCTCCGTAGCCATGATCTGCCTGCCCTTGCGCCTGGCGTATCCCACGGTGATCAGGCGTTCAATGATGGCTGCGCGCGTGGCGGGCGTACCAAGGGAGCAGCCCTTCATCTGCTCGCGCAGCGCCTCGTCCTCGATGCGGCGGCCCGCGTGCTCCATTTCAGAAAGCAGCGACGCATCCGTGTGCTCCTTGGGCGGCTTGGTCTGATCCTTTTTGACGGCGGTCTTTTTCACCGTGCGCTCATCTCCCTGAGAAAGCGGCGGCAGCGCGGCTTCGTCCGGATCAGCCTTGGCTTTGCGCTTGGGTTCCAGATCGCGGTAGACCTGCTTGAAACCCTCCTGCACCACCACCTTGCCGTTGGACACAAACGGCTCGCCCACGCTTTCGGTAATCACCTTGGTGGCGTTGTACACATAGGGCGGATAGAACGCTGCAATCAGCCTGCGCGCCACCAGGTCAAACAGCTTCTGTTCATCTACGCTGAGGCTGTCCATGTTCATGCGCTTCCCAGTGGGAATGATGGCGTGGTGATCCGTCAGCTTGGCGTCGTCAAAGATGCGCTTGGGCTGCGGGATGGGCTGCGCCAGCACCGGCGCGGCCAGCGCGGTATACGGCCCCTGCAAAGACTGCAGCGCCTTTTTCACCGACGGGCCCATATCGTGCGAAAGATAGCGGCTGTCGGTGCGCGGATAGGTGATGAGCTTATGCTTTTCATACAGCGCCTGCGCGGTTTTGAGCGTCTTGTCAGCGGTGAAGCCCAGCATGCTGGAGGCTTCGCGCTGAAGGGTGGTAAGATCGTACAGCTGCGGCGCAAGCTCGCGTTTCTCCTCACTCTGTGCGCTCATGACGCGCGCGGGCTGACCCTTCACCTTCTGGGCAATGGCCTGCGCCTTCGGCTCTTGCATGATGCGCTTGTCGTTGTTCTTCTCAGGATCAAACCACGTGCCCTGATAATCGCCAAAATCGACTTGCACGGTAAAGAACGGCTCGGACTGGAATGCGTCGATCTCCTTGCGGCGCTTGACCAGCATCTGCAGCGTGGGCGTCTGCACACGGCCCACGGACAGAAGCGCGTCGTAGCGCAAGGTGAACGCGCGGCTGGCGTTCATGCCCACCAGCCAGTCGGCCTCAGAGCGGCAGCGCGCGCTTTCGTACAGCGCGTCATAGGCGGATCCGGGCCTGAGGCTGGCAAAGCCGGCGCGGATGGCTTCATCCGTCATGGAGGAAATCCACAGGCGCTGGAAAGGCTTTTTGCAGCCAGCCATCTG
>JAQXJZ010000121.1 GCA_029009515.1 bacterium | reverse complement strand
CGTGCGCTTGAACGTCCAGAAGCCGCGGATGCGCTCCTCGGTGAAATCGGTGATGATGGTGGATTCGCGGGTGGAAACGGTGATGATCACGTCGTCCACCATGATGATGCCCATAGGAATGGTGGTGTAGGAAAAGCCGTTGCCCTCGGCCTCCACGTAGGGAATGTCGACGATGATCAGGGTCTGGTCGCCGTCGCGTTCGATACGGGCGCTTTCTTCTTCGTCCAGCGCGGCCTGCAGGTAGGTGGGGTCCAGCGCAAAGCGCGCGTTGAGACCGTCAATCTCCTCGCGGGTGGGGTTCTGCAGGTGTACCCAGCAGCCCTTTTCGAGGGTGTTGATTTCGGTCAGGTGGTCATCCACGGTCAGATAAATGCGTTTCATGAAAAAAACCTGCCTTTCTGTCGCCGTTTGCACGGCACGACATCCGGACAGGAATGAAATGCACGAAAGAACCGACCGGTCACATGAACCGGCTGATCAGCATTTTCCGTCCGGAGCGTTTGAAGTTGTGCTTCGTCATCATCGCCTGACGACTATACGGGTCTGCGTCCACGATGGGCTCCTCCTTCCGTCAAATGCGGCTTGCGCCATTTTTTATGATATTCATTTTTGGGCGCGCTGTCAATGAATCCATTGGCATTTTCCATTGCTTTTTTTGCACGGGAGATATACTTTTGTCAACCTTTCTGCTATAGTTACTGGTGCGCGCTTCCGACGCAGAGCGCGATGATTTGGAAAGGAAAACTTCCTCTTATGAAGATCAGCAAAAACCTGCGCCGCTACATGCTGGGCGACAAGGCGTTTTACAAAATGCTCATGGCCATTGCCGTGCCGGTCATCCTGCAAAACGGCCTGACCAATCTGGTATCCCTTCTGGACAACATCATGGTGGGCGCGGTGGGCACCGAGCAGATGACGGGCGTGAGCATCGTCAATCAGCTGCTGTTTGTGTTCAACCTGTGCATCTTTGGCGGTCTGGGCGGCGCGGGCATTTTTACCGCGCAGTTCTATGGCAAGCAGGACCACGAGGGCGTGCGCAGCACCTTCCGCTTCAAGATGATGCTGGTGCTGGTGCTGTTTGTGCTGGCCATGGCGGTGTTCACCACCGCAGGCGGCAGGCTGATTGAGCTGTATCTGCACGAGGGCGGCGAAACGGGCGATATTGCGGCCACGGCGCAGTACGGCGCGGATTATCTGCGCATGATGCTGTGGGGTCTTTTGCCCTTTGCCATCATGCAGGTGTACGCCAGCACGCTGCGCGAAACCGGCGAAACGCTGCTGCCCATGAAGGCGGGCATGGTGGCCATTCTGGTCAATCTGGTGTTCAACTACATCCTCATCTTCGGCCACTTCGGCGCGCCTGCCATGGGCGTGGAGGGCGCGGCGCTGGCTACGGTGCTTTCGCGCTGGGTGGAGTGCTTCATTGTGGTGCGCTGGACGCATGTGCATGCCGATGAGAAACCCTTCATTCTGGGCGCGTACCGCAGCATGCACGTGCCCAAAGCGCTGACGCTGGACATCTTCAGGCGCGGCATGCCGCTGCTGGTGAACGAGGCGCTGTGGTCCGCCGGTATGGCCATCCTCACCCAGAGCTTCTCCACCCGCGGTCTGGCGGTGGTGGCGGGCATCAATATCTCCTCCACCATTTCCAACCTGTTCAACGTCGTGTGGATGGCCATGGGCACGGCGGTGAGCATCATTGTGGGTCAGCACCTGGGCGCCAACGAGTTTGAAAAGGCCAAGGAAAGCTGCTGGCGCATCCTCACCTTCGGCGTGGCCGGCGCCGTCGTGATGGGCGCCATCATGTACGCCTTTGCGCCGCTGTTCCCGCTATTGTACAACACCACCGACGAGGTGCGCCGGATTGCCGCGGGCGTCATCCGCATTGTGGCGCTGGCCGCGCCCATGCACGCCTTCAACCATTCGTCGTACTTCACGCTGCGCTCCGGCGGCAAGACGTGGATTACCTTCCTGTTTGACAGCGCCTATCTGTGGGTCATCTCCATCCCGCTCACGCGCCTGCTGGCGGTGGGCACCGCGTGGCCGGTGCTGGTGGTGTACTTCATCACCCAGTTTATCGATCTTATCAAGGTGGCGCTGGGCGCGTACCTCATCCGCAAGGGCGTGTGGATCAACAATATTGTGGATCAGAAATAACACCGGCATGCCGGATTGAGCCGCAGCGCTTTGCTGCGGCTTTTTGTGTTTCACTTCAAAAAATGATGGACAAACTACAAATGATACGATATAATGAAAACCGAAGAAAAACAGGCGTTCTGTAACGATACATCTCAATACATTGTCAGGAGGCGATTCTTAAATGGATAACCTGAAGGTGCTGGCCCCTCTGGACCCGTCTTTTGCCCCCATTTACCGTGGACTGTGCGATTTCGGCGCGCGCGCTGCTGAAATGAACGGCCCGGAAATCCGCATTGCGGTTGAACGCAATGACGGCCTTGTTGCCGTTCAGGATATGCGCATCCTGCCCGAAGGCGCTGATGACGCCCTCAACCTGCGCATGGTGGAGCGCATGGTGAAGAGCATGCTGTGGGTGTACGGCGGCTTCCGCGTGACCATTGCCGGCAGCAAGCCTGTGTACGAAGGCATCAGGGAGCAGTACGTCATTGGCGGCAAGCGCGATTTTGACGCCGAGCTCATGGGCCGCGTGTACGAGCATCCCTTCGAGGTGCTCTATGTGCCCACCATTGAGGAAGCTCCTCAGAAGAAGGATGCTTCCGCGCCCATCGGCCGCCATCTGGACGGCTGCCGCATCGGCTTTGACGCAGGCGGAAGCGACCGCAAGGTGAGCGCCGTCATCAACGGCGAAAGCGTCTACTCCGAGGAAGTGGTGTGGTTCCCCAAGACGACGGAGGATCCCAACTACCACTTTGAAGGCATCGTCAACGCCATGAAGACCGCCGCCAGCAAGATGCCCCGCGTGGACGCCATCGGCGTGAGCTCCGCCGGTATCTACATCAACAACTGCACCATGAACGCATCCCTGTTCCTCAAGGTGCCCAAGGAGCTGTACGAAAGCCACGTCAAGAACATCTACATCCGCGCTGCCAAAGAGATTGGCGATGTGCCGCTGACCGTTGCCAACGACGGCGACGTGACCGCGCTGGCCGGCGCCATGAGCCTGGGCGAGAACGGCATTCTGGGCAGTGCCATGGGCACCAGCGAGGCTGGCGGCTACGTGGACATGGACGGCAACATCACCGGCTGGCTCAACGAGCTTGCCTTTGTGCCCTGCGACCTGGCCGAGGGCGCCATGGTGGACGAGTGGAGCGGCGACATCGGCTGCGGCGTGAAGTATTTCTCGCAGGATGCGGTGATCAAGCTGGCTCCTGCCGCCGGCATCGAGCTGGACGAGAGCCTGTCCCCCGCTGAAAAGCTCAAGGTGGTGCAGGGCAAGATGCTGGAAGGCCACAAGGGCGCCGAAGCCATCTACGAGACCATCGGCGTGTACCTGGGCTACACCCTGGCGTTCTATGCCATGTTCTACGATATCAACCACGTGCTGCTCATGGGACGCGTGACCAGCGGCAAGGGCGGCGACCTGGTGCTGGCCAAGGCGCAGGAAGTGCTGAAGGCCGAGTATCCCGAGCTGAAGATGCAGGTCAACCTGCCCGATGAAAAGAGCCGCCGCGTGGGCCAGAGCGTGGCCGCGGCCTCTCTGCCCAAGATTGGCTGATGAGATACGCAAACCGCGCATCCTGAAAAAGGGTGCGCGGTTTTTTGCGCCTACAGCACGTTTTCCCACACGGGCTGCTCGCTGTACGCAATCTCCTCCAGCGCGTCGTCGGCCTCGTCCAGCGCTTCCAGCGCCTGCGTGCGCCAGCCCTGCTCCAGCGCCGTGGCCAGCGAGGAAAGCGCGTCGTTCACATCGCGCGTGTGGTGGTGGTCGATGAGGCAGTTGAGCCATTTGGCGTCGTGCTGCCACAGGGCGTGCACATAGGCCTGTTCGCGGGCGGCCTCGTCCATCTGGCCGGACAGCACCAGCTGGCGCACGGTGTTGAGCCGCTGCATGTATCCCATGGCGGTTTCCTGCTGCACATGGTCGGCGCTCAGGCCGCAGCCGAAGGTGAACGCGCTTAAAAAGAGGATCAGCATCAGCGCGCGGCGCATTTACCACATCACCTCGTCTTTCCCCAGCGCCTGCTTGCGCGCGGGCGGATCGCCCCGGTAGCCGTAGGCGCTGAGCACGCCGTCGGTGTCCAGATAGCACAGAAGCACCTTCTGCCGCTGCGCAAAGCCCAGCTTTTCCAGCTGATGCGCAAGCCAGTTTTCATCATGTCCGCACAGGCTCAGGTTGTGTCTTTCAATCTGCCCGTCCAGCACCAGCGTGAGCGGAATGCCCTCGTACCCGGTGGGGAGGTTCAAATCCGCCGGAGTGACCGGCCGGAAGGACGACTTGGGAAACACGCTGAGCTTGCCGCTGGTTTCCATGATGGCGGTGCCCACCTCGGTGGGGCTGAGCACGCCGCCGGTGCGCAGCTCCTCCAAAAGATCGTTTAAGTTAAAACACAGCTTTTCCAGCGCCCGGTAATCGATGCGCCCGTCCCGGATGACCACCGTGGGCCGGCCTGAGAAAAACGCGCGCAGCCACTGGCTCTTGAGTGACAAAAGCGTAAACAGCTGGTGGAGCGCAACGGTGATGAGCAGCGGCAGCATGCCGCGCCACAGCGGCGTATCCAGGCTTTCCATGGGCGTGGAGGCCAGATCGGCAATCATGATGGAAATGACCAGCTCAAACGGCTGCAGCTGGCCAATCTGCCTTTTGCCCATCAGGCGCATGGCCAGCACCGCAAAGCTCACCAGCATCACGCTTCGGATGATAATGGCCGTCATGGGTTACGACTCCACGCTTTCCAGCCACTGTTCCATCTCTGCCGCCGTGGAAAAGCCAATGCCCTCCTCCACCTCCTCCTGCGCGGCGGAGGGCAGGTTTTTCACCTCCAGCTCCAGCTCGCGCACAAGGGCCAGCGCATCGCCGTACCTGTTTTCAAACACGCACAGATAGCCCGCGCCATTGGGCATGAGCACCATGTGATCCGGGCAGAACAGATCCGGCTGGCGGTCCATTTTGACCATCTTGGGCGAAAACTCCGTAATCCGCCATTCCGGGTACATGGCGGCGGTTTCCTCCATGGTTTTGCCGTACAGCTCCACCGGCGCGGTCAGGCGGCGCGTGACGGTGTGCTCGCAGCGGGTGTAGGTGAGGGTTTGCAGCAGCTCGCTGCCTTCCTCCAGCGTGGTGCGCTCCGCGCTGGCCTGCTGGTTGGGAAGGGGCGCCGGAGCCGGGACGAGCAGCACGGCCGCCGCCGCCGAGAGCAGCGCCAGCGTGCCCAGCGCCATCAGCCATGCCTTGGGTCTGGATGTTTCCTTCATTGCGGGTGGACTCCTTTATCGCGTGATAACTTTAGGATGTCCACATTTTCTTCCAAAAATGCGCGTTGTCCAAGGTCTGCAAAGGTGATATAATGAATGTACCTGTACAACAGAAGGAGGATGTTCACCCATGATTGCTATCGCCTGCGACCACGCCGGTATTGACCTGAAGCCCGCTGTGATTGCCGTGCTGGACGAGCTCGGCATCCCGTATCACGATTTTGGCACCTACAGCCACGAGAGCGTGGACTACCCCGTCTACGGCGCGCGCGCCGCGCACGCTGTGGCCAGCGGCTCCTGCGACCGCGGCATCATCCTGTGCGGCACGGGCGTGGGCATCGGCATGGCCGCGAGCAAGGTGCATGGCATCCGCTGCGTCACCTGCACGGACACCTATTCCGCCAAGATGAGCCGCCTGCACAACAACGCCAACATGCTGTCTCTGGGCGCCCGCGTGGTGGGCACGGAGCTGGCCAAGGACATTGTGCGCATCTGGCTGATGACCGAGTTTGAAGGCGAGCGCCACGCCCGCCGCGTTGGTCAGATTGACAAGCTGGACCGCGGCGAACTGCTGGAGTGATGCATCCCATGAAATAAGAGCTGCCTGAGTGCAGCTCTTTTTTGACGCCGTTATTCAAACGGCCTCCAAGCGAAGTTTTCAAACATGTCGCGGTACTGGGTGTAGCGGGGGTGATCACGCCAGCCGTCGTCGGTGGAGCGGGTGCCGTCAAACATGATGAGCGTGTCCGGGTGCGCTGAGATGAACTGCTGCTGCATCTCCTCCGGCACGCGCGACATGTTGCACCAGAACCTTTCCAGCCTGCTCAGCTCCTCCAGCACCGTCAGGTCGCTTTCCGCAAGCGGCATGAAGCACAGGTTCAGATCCAGCAGGTTGGTAAGCCCGGCAAGGGGCGAAAGATCGCTGGCCTTGTTGCGGAACAGTTCCAGATACTCCAGATGCTCAAGCTGCGCAAGGGGCGTGAGATCGCGGATGTTGTTGTCGGCCAGAATGAGGATGCGCAGCTCGGGCAGGTATTTCACAAAATCCAGCGTGGTCAGGTCGTGATGACCCAGGTCCAGCGCGCGCAGGTTGGGCACGTATTTCAGCACTTCCAGATCGCGGCTGGTGAGCACGGGCTTTTTGTCCGACAGGCGCTTCTGGCTGGAAAAGGCGGTGGCGTCGCTGTCGATGGCGTAGCGGCCCTTGATGCGCACGTGCCACACAAACTCGATCTCCGGGTATTTTTCAATCAGCGGAATGACGGCTTTGTTGGCCAGATCGCGGTGACGCGTGAACACCAGCTTTTCAAGGTTTGGCAGCAGGTCGATCAGGTATTCCAGATCCCTGGCCGTCACGCCCTTGCTGTGGCCGTTGAGATCCACCTCATGCGCATCCTGCGGGATGAGCGTCTTGCAGTAATCCATGGTGAAGGTCATGGATGCGCCTTGGGGCAGGGCGCTTTTCAGCTTCCACAGCTGCTCCGGCGTGAATTTGGTCACGCCCAGATCCAACTGAGTGGGCTGGCTTTCCTGCACATAGGCGAGGGTCTGGCGGTAGTTGGTCACGTCCGGCGCTTCGGCGCAGGCCATGGAAAACAGCAGCGCCAGCGCAAGGAGCAGGGCAGGCAGTCGCTTCATGCGCAGGCCTCCTTACCAGTAGGGCTTGAGCACCCGGCACGCATCCTCGTAGCAGGAGGGCGCGGCGGCCAGCACGGCCTCGATGCGGCCATAGTCCGGCTCCGCCAGACGCGGCATCACAAACACGCCGCCCGCCTCCTCCACCAGCAGCGCGCCGGCGGCGTAATCCCACGGCTTGAGGAGCAGTTCAAAGTAGATGTCCTGCCTGCCGGCGGCCACATACGCCAGATCCAGCGCAGCCGATCCGCCGCGGCGGATATCCGACGACTGCAGCAGAAACTGCAGCGCGGCCTGCAGGCTCTTTTCGGCCAGCTCTGGGTTGTAGGGCGATGTGCCAAAGCCCACCAGCGCCTGCTCGAAGGACATGTTTTTGACGTGGATGCGCTGGCCGTTGAGGTACGCGCCCTCGCCGCGCACGGCGTGGAACATCTCCTGCGTATAGGGCTGATACACCGCGCCCAGCACGGGCTTGCCCTGTTCCACCAGCGCCACGGAGATGGACGAAAAGCGGAAATCGTGGATGAAGTTGGTGGTGCCGTCGATGGGGTCGATGATCCAGGTGGGCTCGTCGCCCAGGGGCGCGTTTTCCTGCTCCTCGCCGATGAAGGAAGCATCGGGGCACAGGCGGGCCAATTCGCCCTTCAGGTATTCTTCCACCGCAGCGTCCACGGTGGTGACGAAGTTGGCGTGGCCCTCCTTGATTTCCACATCAAACTGGCGGGCGTTTACGATCATTTCGCCGGCATGGCGGATGACGTCAAAAAGCTCGTTGATCATGGGTGCAATATCCTCCTTTGGGATGGTTCGGAGGATATTATAGCACAAAGCTTACTTTCTGTGGAGGTGGTCGTTTTCGATGCGCTCCTTCCAGTCGGACGGAAGCGTGGACGAGCAGCGCGCGCAGGAGACGGCGTCGCTGATGACTTCGTAGTTGAGGCGGGTGCCGGCGCTGTCGCAGCGGTAGGTGACGGCGCGGTCGTGCGCAATGCCGATGTGCGCGGCGGTTTCCACCGCGTCGATGTTCGCGCCCAGAAACAGGAACTCCCAGCCGTACTTCTGCTTCTGACGCTCGATCATGGCGCGCAGCTCATCAGCCGTGTAGCGGTGGCTGGCGTTTTCCATGCCGTCGGTGGTGATGACAAACAGCGTCTTTTCCGGCACGTCCTCCTCGCGGGCGTACTTGTGGATGTTGCTGATGTGGCGGATGGCGCAGGCGATGGCGTCCACCAGCGCGGTGCATCCGCCCACCTGATAGTCGCGTTCGGTGAGGGGGGTGACCTGCTGCACATCCACGCGGTCGTGCACAACGGTGCTGGCATTGCTGAACAGCACCGTGGACACATAGGCCGTGCCCTCGGTCTTTTTCTGCTTTTCGATCATGGCGTTGAAACCGCCGATGGTGTCCGCCTCCAGCCCGCTCATGGAGCCGCTGCGGTCGAGGATGAAAACGAGTTCGGTCAGGTTCTTCTTCATGGTGTTGCCCTCCTGTTGGTTGATGGTGTCATGATAACAGGAAGGGAAGAAGAAAAGGTCGCTTTGCAGGCGACCTTTTGTTTTTTTGGGGGGAGGATGCCTCCGGCGGCCAAGGGCTCTGCCCTTGGATCCCGCTTAAGGGCTTCGCCCTTAAGAATCCCGTGTATGAGGCCGCTTTGCGGCCTCAGGGGGTTACAGCAGGGAATTGCCCAGGAGCGGCTGATCATAATCAAACAGCGCATCGTTGATTTCAAA
>JAQXJZ010000120.1 GCA_029009515.1 bacterium | reverse complement strand
TGCCTCCGGCGGCCAGAGGATCCAGGGGAAACATCGAGGTTTCCCCTAGACCCTCTGGACTCCCTGACCCTTTCTCCGACCAGGGGATACCCCTGGACCCCTGCGAGTTGTGTGTATCTTTCTTTCGGGTTGCGTTTGTTTATTGTACGCTTACTAAGACGCAAAAAGCCATCAACACCAGCCTGCGGCTGACAGTTGATGGCTTTTTACTGCTGGTGTGGGTACGGAGCAAAGGTACTGCCGGTACGTTCGTGCACGGGCGCACACATAGGTGCGCCCCTACGGTGGTACCGGGGTTGTATTTGTAATGCAAACGGGTTTAATTGCCTTGTAGGGGTGCACCTGCGTGTGCGCCCGATGGCGGCAAGTTCCTTACCAATAAAAACCTGCTATTCATCATCTGAATAGCAGGTTTTTCATCAATATTCCAGCGTCCCAGCAGTCGTATCCAGCACAGCATGCTCGCCGATGGGGAAAATTGCATGGTTATCGCCATGGCCGAAGTCATCACAGTATGCAACGGGGATGTTCCACCGTTCACCCAGGCGGCGCAGGCGCTCCAGCAGCTGTTCATTCACCGGTGCGGAATAGTGGCCAAACAGCAGGCCCTTCACGTGAGGCATGATGCCGCACTGCTCAAAGCGGCCGATGAACGCGCTTTCGGCTTCGATCTGGAAGAACTGCTCGTGATCCTCAATGAACAGCACATAATCGCGATCCAGCGGAATCACGCCCATGAGCACCAGATAGGTGAAGTTGAGCAGGTATCCGCCAAGCAGCGTGCCATCGCCGCGTCCGGGGGTGAGGCAGTGCCACTGCGTGTTGGGCGTATGCTTTTCAGGCAGGCCGGTGGTGAAACGCTCAAACTGGCCCAGATCATATTCGGAAATGTTCGTCACCAGGCCAGGCATCTGGCCGTAGAGCTCGCGGCCGCAGCCTTTGGCCCACAGCGTGTTCAGGATGCTTGTGCCATCGGAATAGCTCAGGTAGATTTTGGGGTTCTTCCTTGCGGCCTCGTAATCCAGAAGCGGGGTCACATCGTCCGCGCCCTCGCCGCCGCTGAAAAACACCATCTTCACCTCGTCATCGCGGATCATCTGGTTGAAGGCGTCGGCGCGTTCCTCGGGGCTGGCGGCGTAACCCCAGCCGTTGGCAAACAGCTTGTCCGGGCACTTCACGCGGTAGCCCATGCCGGTCAGCGCATCGATGATGGGCTGCGCCTTTTCGGGGGTCATCAGCCAGCTGGGCGCGGCCAGGCCAATGGTATCACCTTTTTGAAGCGTACACATATTCATGGTATTATCCCTCCCTGGGATGAATTGTAGCACTTGCCCGGCCAGGATGCAAGCCGGTTTGACAGCTGACACGCACAGAGCTATAATAGAAATAATGTTTTGCATGGAGGAATGCACATGAAAAAGATTGTTTCCGCGCTGCTGGCCATCGCCATCCTGCTGATGGGCTGCGCCTTTGCCGAATCGCTGCCAGAGCTGCCTGCCATCGAAAAGGTGGTTTTTGAAAAGGGCGCTTACGAACCTCTGCCGCTGAAGGGCTCCGCGCCCTATGCCATCAACGAATCCGCCTTCGACGCCGACGCTCTGCGCTATCACGATGACACGCTGGACATTCAGGTGCACAAGCTGCGCGCCTTCGATACCCCGCTGTTCATCGCCTATGTGCAGATTGCGGACGCCACCCAGTTCCGTACCGAGCAGGCGCGCAAGTATCCGTCTGAGGCCACGGCCCGCGTGCCCGTCATCGCCAAGAAGGTCAACGCGCCCTTTGCCGTCAACGCCGACTGGTTCATTTTCCACAACGCCGGCGTGGTCTACCGAAAGGGCGAGCTGCTTCGCAACCGTGTCAACAGCGAGTACGACGGCCTTTTTGTGGACATGAACGGCGATTTCCACATCCTCGCGCCCCTCACCGACGAGGGCGTGGCCGCTCTGCCTGCCGACATCCTGCACTCCTTCTGCTTCGGCCCCGCGCTCGTCGTGGATGGCCAGATCTGGGACAACTCCGACCGCGAGGTTACCTACAAGCAGCGCATGGCCATCGGCCAGCTGGATGAGCTCACCTACGTGCTGGTCTGCTCCGACGGCCCCGAGGAGAAGAACTCCATCGGACTCAGCATTCCGCAGATGGCCGAGATCATGCACGCGCTGGGCGTGCGCCATGCCTACAACCTCGATGGCGGCCAGTCCACCTACATGTACTTCAACGGCGCCAAGGTCAACGGTCAGAAGGCCGGCAAGGGCCGCGCCGTGGGCGACATCATCTACTTCGCGTCCGCCGTTCCGGCGGAGTGACGGTGGAGTGACGGTGGGGACGGGGTGCCTCCGGCGGCCAAAGGGCGCTGCCCTTTGGAAACCCGCTCAAGGGCTTCGCCCTTAAGAATCCCATAATTGAGGCCGCAAAGCGGCCTCAGGGGGAGAAACAATTATTTCGATAAATAAAAAGCGTCTGGAAAGAGAATGTTCTTTCCGGACGCTTTGTGTTAGAATGAATATGCGCTTGCAGAGATTGCAGGCGTGCGGGAGAGGAGCTAAGCGAATCATCTTCTGAGTTATACAAAGGAGATGATGCCGATGAGCATTGGTGATATCATCAATCTTCTGAGGTTAATAGCTTACGTGGTATTTGAAATGTGGAAAGCAGCAACGCAGACACATAAAAAATAACCGCCACCCGATTCAGCAGGACGACGGTCATTCCAGACAGATGATTCGTTGACCTGGTAGCAGCAGGTCAGGCTCCTCACCTGCTGTCATTATACCACAGCCATGAACCATGAGCAAGCATTCCCATCCATGCGGGATGCTTGTTTTTTATTCCATCGCCTGAATTCCTTTGGTCAGGCACTCCACGATGTCCTCCAGCGGCATGCTTGGCACGCCTTCTCTGGCTTGTTCGGGCAGGAAGGGGACGTGGATGAAGCCTGCGTTCAGGCCATTGTGGAGCAGGCCGTAGAGCAGGTCGTTGCACACGAAGGTACCGGCGGTATAGGATACGGCGCCTTTGTCGCCCATGGCTTGAACCATGTTACGCACAGGGAGTGTGGAAAAATAGGCGGCGGGGGCGTTTGCCGCAATGGGTTCGTCCTTGGGCTGGCTGCCTGCGTTATCCGGGATGGAGGCATAGCGCAGATTGATGGCCACCATTTCCGGCGTCACTTTGGCGCGTCCGCCTGCCTGACCCACGCAGAGGACGGCGTGGGCGGAGCATGCCTTCGCCGCCAGCAGGGCGGCTGCGCAGGCTTCGCCGTAGACCACGGGCAAGCGGGTTTTGTGCAGCTGCCAGCAGCCGATTTCGTCCGGCAGCCGCTGCACCGCTTCCCACGAGGGGTTGATGCTTTCGCCGCCGAAGGGTTCAAAGCCGGTGATCAGCAGATGTTTCATGCATTTGCTCCTTTGATTTTTGCGCCAAGGTTCAGCCGGTCGATCAGCTTGGGCAGCTGGCTCAGGTCGTTGAGCACATGATCGGCCAGGCCGTGGAAACGTTCGTCATAGGGCAGCAGATCGGGAATCATCACGCGCGTGCAGCCAGCGGCGGTCAGGCTTTGCAGTCCGGCCTGACTGTCCTCCACGCCGATGCATTCCTCGGGCTTCAGGCCCAGGCGGCGCGCCGCTTCCAGATAGATATCCGGCGCGGGTTTGCCTTTTCCGGCTTCCACGCCGCACACCATGTCGTTAAACACGTTCTGCATCAGCGGCACATGGGCGATGTACTGCGTCACCACCTCGCGGCCGGTGCTGGTGGCCAGCGCGATGCGCATGCCGCGCGCCTTGAGACCCTCCATGCACTCCTTCAGGCCGGGCTTGGTGCAGTCGACGCCGGTCAGCACGCGCTCAACCAGCCTTTCGCGGTAGCGGTCGTACATCGCATCGAAGGGAAAATCCTCGCCCATCTCCGCTTTCATAATGCGCCTGTCCTCTTCCCTCGGCTTGCCGATGAGGCGCTCATAGATGGCTTCGTTCATCTGCGGATAACCCATTTCCTCGCACGCGCCGATGTACTCGTCACGTCTCAGGCGCTCGGTGTTGAGGATCACGCCGTCCATATCAAACAGGATGCCCTTGATCATGGCCCTTCCTCCTTCTTATGCTTCCATGCCTGCGCACAGGCCGTCCACCGCGGCGGACACGATGCCGCCGGCATATCCTGCGCCCTCGCCCAGCGGATACAATCCGCCGATAGGGCTTTCGCGCCGTTCGTTGCGCAGCATGCGGATGGGCGCGGACGAGCGGGTTTCCGGCGCGGTGAGAACGGCGTCCGGGTGGTCAAATCCGCGCAGGCGGCGGCCCAGCTGGGGCAGCGCGGCGCGGAGGTTATCGCACACAAAGTCCGGCAGGCAGCAGCGGATGTCTCCCAGCTCCACGCCGGGGCGATAGGTGGGAATGACGCTGCCAAGCTGCGTGGTGGGTTTGCCATGAAGCAGGTCGCCCACGCGCTGACACGGCGCTTTCAGGCTGCCGGTGGCGGCAAAGGCGGCCTGCTCAATCTTTCGCTGGAAGGCCACGCCGGCCAGCGGATGATCGCTGCCGAAGTCCTCGGGGCGCACGCCCACCAGCACCGCGGCGTTGGCGTTGCGGCCATCGCGCGCATGGAAGCTCATGCCGTTGACGTTCACCTGTCCGGGCTCGCTGGAGGCGTTGATCACCTGACCGCCGGGGCACATGCAGAAGGTGTACACGCCGCGCTTGTCATCGGTGGGCACGTTAAGCTTGTATTCGGCAGGCGGCAGCGCCGGATGCCCCGCATCGCGGCCAAACTGGGCGCGGTTGATGTCCTTTTGCAGGTGCTCGATGCGCACGCCGATGGCAAAGGGCTTTTGCTGCATAGGCAGACCCATGTCCAGCAGCCACTCGTAGGTATCCCTCGCGCTGTGGCCGATGGCCAGGAACACATCGTCGCACGCAATTTCGTCCGCCGTCCCGTTCTGAACCACCTTCGCCGCGCATACCCTGCCATCATGCAGGCTCAGGCCGGTGAGGCGGCAGCCGAAGCGCACGTCCGCGCCAAGGCGGATGAGCTCGCCGCGCGCGTTGCGCAGCACGTTGCGCAGCTCGTCCGTGCCGATGTGGGGTTTCTGGGAAAGCAGGATTTCTTCCGGCGCGCCGCAGCGCACCAGCGTTTGCAGCACGGTCTGGATGTGGGGATTGTTGAGGCCGCAGGTGAGCTTGCCATCCGAGAACGCGCCCGCGCCGCCTTCGCCGAAGAGCACGTTGCTTTCGGGGTCCAGCACGCCGGTCGCTTCGAGGCTTTCCACGTCTTTGGCGCGGTCATCCACCGCCTGTCCGCGGTCGATGAGGATGGGTCTTGCGCCGCGCACGGCCAGCGCCAGCGCGCAGAACAGGCCCGCCGGGCCTGCACCCACCACCACGGGGCGTTTGCCCTCCCACTTGGGCAGCGCGAGGCCGAACACGTCGGGCGTTTCTTCCATCTTACGGGCAGGCAGGAACACCACCTGATTGGGCTTGAACTTTTGCGCAATGCGCTCTTCGCTCTTTGCATCCTTCAAAAGCACGTCGGCGGTGAGGGTAAAATGCACGCCCTCTTTGCCGCGCGCGTCCACGCTGCGCTTTTTGAGCTTCACCTGAGAGATGGTTTCTTCCTTTATATGCAGCTTCTGCGCGCACAGGCGGCGAAGCATGGCTTCGTCCAGCTTCTGCGCCATGTCCAGCCCGAGCACCAGCTGATGCACCCGCAGCATGTTCATCCACTCCTTTGGGGTTACTGTCCTGATATGGTATCACAACCAAAGAATCCGCGCAACAGGAGGAAAATTTCTTGCATTTAAATTGTATTCAGTATACAAAAGTTCGCGAAATCTTTGATTCTTTCCCTCGTTCTGGTCTTTGCACTGGCCACTTCTGCCAGCGCGGCCACATTCCTGTCCATCGCAACCGGCGGCGGAGATCACGCTGGACACCGCGTTTGTGGGCGTGGGCGATCTGCCGCTGCATCCCGGCGCGGAGAGGTATTACAAGGAAATCGGTTTGAAGTAAGGCAGAAGATTCCTTTGTCGGTTGAGCCGACGAGGAACAGGGGGTGCCTCCGGCGGCCAGAGGATCCAGGGGAAACATCGAGGTGTCCCCTAGACCCTCTGGACTCCCTGACCCTTTCTCCGACCAAGGGATACCCCTGGACCCCTGTGAGTTGAGCGTATCTTTCTTTCGGGTTGCTTTTGTTTGTTGAGCGCCTTCTAAGACGCAAAACCCCCATCAACACCAGCCTGACGGCTGACAGTTGATGGGATTTTTGCTGCTTGTGTGGTTAAGGAACAAAGGTACACCGGGACGTTCGTGCACGGGCGCACACATAGGTGC
>JAQXJZ010000119.1 GCA_029009515.1 bacterium | reverse complement strand
CGCATGTCGTTGTGGTCGTACTTGAAGTTCAGCATCCGATTCTCGCGGACCATCTCCTTCAGCTGACGGTCTGCTATCGGGGCACAATAAAAACCAGAGGCGTGCAGTAACGCCTCTGGTTTGATTGTTTGCAGTCGGTTACAAACATTTCAACAGATCAGTTGATTCTTCTCCTCTTTCAGCGTATAGATTCTTCCTATTCGTATCCCTCATCCGCCCATCGGGCGATAATGTCCTCGCCCCCCTTTGCATCTCTCGGTAGACGGAGAGGCAGTTACACTCGTAGGCAGCAAAAAGAGAAGACGAATTTTTCCAACTCCTCGCCTGGATGTTGCGTTCATGCTTGACGCCTGCATCCAATATTCTATCATAATTTTTATAACAATCATTATAGTATCATATCGTTCAGAGACGCGCTTTCTGCTAATTTTGGATTCGGCTGGTTTTTTGTCCCCCCAGAAAAATTAGCTCTGCTAACACTCTGCTAATTTCAGCCAGGAAAACCGGAGTATTTTGGAGGGAAATGCGAACACTCAGGAACATTAGAAATCCAGTAAAATAAGGCACTCCAGGGGGTGCCAAAGGACATCAAAGGCGAACGCTTTTGGGCACTCCTAAGCGGTAGGCAGTGGGTTCGAATCCCGCCGGGCGTGCCAGCATACCGCAGCTTTTCACAGCTGCGGTTTTTGTTTTGCCATTTTCCCGCAATTGTTTTTGCAATGTTTTTCGTTCCTGACTTCTTGACAAGCCACCCTTTTCAGGCGTATTTTATTCGCGTAAACAGCAAACCCAATGCCGTGATTGAGACAGGCGCGCTTCCACAGCGTCCGCAGAGAAATGCCGGTTGGTGCGAGGCATGACGAGCATGGAAGGTCAGCGTATCCCTCATGAGCAGTCCGCTGAAACCGTTTGAAGGTGTAGGTGGGACCGTCGTCTCCACGTTACAGGAGAGCGCATTCGCCAGAAATGGCCGATGCGGCTGAGCAGGCCGCCTTTTTCAGCGGCAATAAGAGTGGTATCGCGGGACAGACAAGCCCGTCTCTTACAGATCCTTTTTCAGATCGTAAGGGACGGGCTTTTTGATATACAGCACTTCCTTCTTCCGCAGCAAACGCGACCGCGGCGCGTTTGCCCGGAAAAAGTGCAGATGATATTTGTCAGAAAGGACGTTTTGGAATGAACGGTGTAACCATCATGCTTGTCGCCCTGGTTGTTTTGGGCGCTGGATATCTTCTCTATGGCCGCTGGCTGGCCAAAACCTGGGGCGTGGATCCCAAAGCCAAGACCCCTGCTTATGAAATGGAAGACGGCGTGGACTATACGCCCACTACGCCCGGCGTGGTCTTTGGCCACCAGTTTGCCTCCATCGCAGGCGCCGGCCCCATCAACGGACCCATTCAGGCTGCTGTCTTCGGCTGGGTGCCGGTGCTTTTGTGGGTGCTGGTAGGCGGATTGTTCTTTGGTGCAGTGCAGGATTTTGCGGCCATGTTTGCTTCGGTTCGCAACAAGGGCCGCACCATCGGCTACATCATCGAGCTCTACATCGGCAAAATCGGCAAGAAGCTCTTTACGCTGTTTGTATGGCTTTTCTCCATTCTGGTCGTCGCCGCTTTTGCGGATGTGGTGGCCAATACCTTCAACGGCTTTGCCGCCACGCCTGAGGTATCGCTGGCCAATGGCCAGGTGGCTACCACCTCCATGCTGTTCATCGTGGCTGCGGTCACCCTGGGCGTCATCCTGAAGGTCTGCCGCTTCAAGCCTGCGCTCAACACCGTCATCGCCGTCGGCCTGCTGGTGCTGAGTATCGTGCTGGGCATGGCGCTGCCCATGCAGGTGCCCACCGGCACCTGGCATCTGATTGTGTTTGCGTACATCGCCGTTGCTTCCATCGTGCCTGTCTGGGCGCTTCTGCAGCCCCGTGACTACCTCAACAGCTACCTGCTGGTGGCCATGATTGTGGCCGCTGTGGTGGGCGTGTTTGTGGCCAATCCGCAGATGAACCTGAATGCTTTCAACGGCTTCACCGTCAATGGCCAGCACATGTTCCCCATCCTGTTCGTCACCATCGCCTGCGGCGCGGTGAGCGGCTTCCATGCGCTGGTGTCCTCCGGCACTGCCTCCAAGCAGGTGCAGAACGAGAAGCACATGCTGCCCATCTCCTTTGGCTCCATGCTGCTGGAAAGCCTGCTGGCCGTGGTTGCGCTCATCGCTGTGGGCGCGGTATCCAGCGGCGCTCAGGTAGCCGCCGGTACGCCTGCCGTGGTGTTTGCCTCCGCCATCGCGGGTTTCCTTGGCAAGGTGGGCATCCCGCAGGATGTGGCGTTCACGCTCATCAACCTGTCTGTTTCCGCCTTTGCCCTGACCTCGCTGGACTCCGTAGCGCGCGTTGGCCGTCTGGCCTTCCAGGAGTTCTTCCTGGATTCCAGCGTGGATGAAGCCAACATGAGCCCCGCGCTCAAGTTCCTCACCAGCAAGTGCACCGCCACCGTGGCCACCCTGGTCATGGCCTATGCGCTGGCCAAGGCCGGCTATGCCAACATCTGGCCCCTGTTTGGCTCTGCCAACCAGCTGCTGAGCGCGCTGGCGCTGATTGCCTGCGCGGTGTACCTCAAGCGCACCAACCGCAAGGGCTGGATGCTGTGGGTGCCCATGTTTGTCATGCTGGCCGTCACCCTGACTGCGCTGACCATGACCATCTTTGCCAAGTTTGGCGGTCTGTTTGCCGGTACCAGCGCCAATGTGGGCGGAGATCTGCTGCAGGGCAGCTTTGCCGTTGCGCTGTTTGCGCTGGGCGTGATTGTGGCTGTGCAGGGCGTGAAGAAGCTGTTTGGCAAGGACGCGTCCGTTCAGGCCTGATTGCTTTCTTCTGCTTGAACAACGGCCGCTGTGCGGCTATAATAATAAGGTCAGCCAAGGCTCCAAGATGCTGTCATCTTGGGGCCATTTTTACAAACGGAGGATCACGTATGGCGCTGATTGTGCGCAGAGTAACGGACGAAGCGGATCTGGAGAAAATGACGGGCTGGATGCACGGCTGGTGGGGGCCGCAGGAGGGCTACTGTTATGATGCGGTGCGCGTCTATCTTGCGCGCGGCATTCACAGCCAGACCCTGCCGCAGACCTATGGCATGTATCTGGACGGGCAGCTGATTGGCATGTACCAGTTTACCAGAGGCGATCTGTTTGTGCGGCCGGATCTGAGCCCGTGGCTGGCCAATGTGTACGTGGACGAGCCCTTCCGCAAGGGCGGCTATGGGAAGCAGATGCTTGCCACCGTGCTGGAAAACGCGCGCGCCAATCTGCAAACCGATGCGGTGTACCTCTACACCAGCCATCAGGGGCTGTACGAAAAATTCGGCTGGACGTTTGTGGAAGAGGTGGATACCTTCCTCAAGCCGCGCATGCAGCGGCTGTACCGACTGGATCTGACGGACGAAAAAGGAGTGCAGAACGCATGAAAAACATCCGAATGGCCTCTCCCCTGTACATTCTGCGCGAGGAATGCGCGCGCGATCTGGACGCCGTGCTGTGCAGGCTTTCCCAGCTGGGTTTTGACGGCATCGAGTTTCTGGGCTTCTTTGGCCACAGCGCCGAAGAGGTGCGGCAGATGCTGGATCGTTACCACCTTCAGGCGCTGGGCAACCATGTGCCCTATGCCGAGCTCACGGCGGATCCTGAAGGCGTGCTGGCCTTCCATCAGACGGTGGGCTGCACGTATCTGACGGTCGCCGACATCCCGTTTGACGACCTGACAGCGCTTTCCGGCAGGCTGGACGAGCTTGCGCAGAAAGCCGGGGAGCACGGCATCCGCCTGCTGTATCACAACCACGATCAGGAGCTGATCGAAAAGGCGGACGGGCAGGAAAACCTCGCCCGGCTGATGGACGCCACCAGTGCCAAAACGCTGGCGCTGGAACCCGATCTGGGCTGGATTGAAATTGGCGGCGGCGATGCGGCGTGGTATCTCACCCGCTATGCCGACCGCTGCCCCGTCATCCATCTCAAGGATTACTATGCCAGCGACCGCAGCCTGCTGGGCCGCGTGCGCGAGTTTGTGCCCCAGCGCGGCACGGTGGAGCGCGGACACTTCGAGTTCCGCCCCACAGGCTACGGTGTACTCAATCTGCCCAGGCTCATGCCGCTTTGCCTGCGCTGCCAGCCCGAATGGTTCGTGATGGATCACGACCTGGCCTATGAGCGCGACATCTACAGCGACCTGAAGCTGAGCCTTGATTATGTGCGAGGGCTGCTTTCGCTCATGCCCGAGGCTTGATTGACCATTTTCATTGAAAGGACGACACATCCCCATGCAGAAGAACTACCGCAAAACCCTCATCGCCTGCTATCTGGGCTTTATCACGCAGGCCATCACGGCCAATTTCCTGCCGCTTCTGTTCCTCACCTTCCACACGGATTATCAGATTTCCCTTGGCAAGATCGCCCTCATCCCCACGGCATTCTTCCTCACTCAGCTCATCGTGGATGCGCTGTGCGCCCGCTATGTGGACAGGATTGGCTACCGCAGAGCCATTGTGGCCTCGCAGATTGGCGCTGGCGCGGGTCTGATCGGTCTGGCCGTTCTGCCGGATCTCATGCCCGATCCCTTTGTGGGCGTCATCCTGTGCGTCATCATCTACGCCATCGGCAGCGGCCTGATCGAAGTGCTGTGCAGCCCCATTGTGGAGGCCTGCCCCTTTGATCACAAGGAATCCGTCATGAGTCTTCTGCACTCCTTCTACTGCTGGGGCTCCGTGGGCGTGGTGCTGCTGAGCACGCTGTTCTTTGCCGTGTTTGGTATTGGCAGCTGGAGGATCCTCGCCTGCATCTGGGCGCTGGTGCCGCTGTACAACATCTTTAACTTTGCCGTCTGCCCCATCGAGCATCTGGTAGAGGACGGCAAGGGTCTGTCCATCGGCCAGCTGTGCCGGGTGCCGCTGTTCTGGGTGGCGCTGCTGCTGATGGTGTGCTCCGGCGCGTCCGAGCTGGCCATGGCGCAGTGGGCGTCTGCCTATGCGGAATCGGCTCTCGGCCTTTCCAAGACCATGGGCGATCTGGCCGGCCCGTGCATGTTTGGCATCACCATGGGCCTGAGCCGCGTCATCTACGGCAAGTACGGCGAAAAGGTGGATCTGACCGCCTACATGCTGGGCTCCGGCGCGCTGTGCCTGATGTGCTATGTGCTGGCCTCCATGACGGCCAATCCCGTGTGGGGCCTGGTGGGCTGCATCGTGTGCGGTTTTTCCGTTGGCATCATGTGGCCGGGTACCATCAGCATTTCCTCGGCCCGCATGCCCTTGGGCGGCACGGCGTTGTTTGCGCTGCTGGCCATGGCCGGCGATCTGGGCGGCGCATTCGGCCCCAGCCTGGTGGGCTATGCCACGCAGCTGGCGGGCGATAACCTGCGCATGGGCATGCGCGTGGGCTGCATCTTCCCCATCGGGCTGATCATCGGCCTGCTGGTGATGAAGCGCATGGCAAAGAAAAAAGCAGACTGATATGCAAAAACCGCCGCAGGGCACATACCTGCGGCGGTTTTTTGTGTGTCTGATCACAGGAAGGTTTTGTAATCCTCGTAGTTCTTCTTCAGCAGCGCGGGAGTATCCAGCCCATAGGGACACTTGCTCATGCACTGGCCGCACTCGAGGCAGGATTCGATCTTCTTCATCTTCTCCTGCCACGCCTCACTCAGCCATCCCTTGGCAGGCGCGCGGCGCAGCATGAGCGACATGCGGGCGCAGTTGTTGATCTCGATGCCCACCGGGCAGGGCATGCAGTAGCCGCAGCCGCGGCAGAATTCACCCGCCAGCTCCTTGCGCTCCTTTTCAATAAAGGCGCGGATTTCATCGTTCATGGCAGGCGGCGCATCGTGGAAAGCGAGGAACTCATCCAGCTCGCGTTCGCGCTGGATGCCCCAGATGGGCGCAACCTCAAACTGATCCAGATACGCATATGCTGCCTCCGCGTTGGTGATGAGGCCGCCAGCCAGCGCCTTCATGCAGATGAAGCCCACATTCAGCTCCTCGCAGCGCTTCACCAGCTGCACCTCGCGATCGCTGGCCAGATAGGAAAACGGGAACTGCAGCGTTTCATACAGGCCGCTTTCCACGGCTTCTTCCGCCACGGCAATGCGGTGATTGGTGATGCCGATGTGGCGGATGAGGCCCTTTTCCTTCGCCTCCAGCATGGCCTCGTACAGGCCGCTGCCATCGCCCGGTTTGGGGCAGAACGCCGGGTTGTGCAGCTGATAGATATCAATGTAATCCGTGTGCATGCGCTCCAGGCTCAGATGCAGCTGACGCCAGAATTCCTCCGGCGTATCCGCCGCAGCCTTGGTGGCGATGATGATATTGCTGCGCACATCCGCAAGCGCATAGCCGATCTTTTCCTCGCTGTCGGTATAGACATGGGCGGTATCAAAAAAGTTGATGCCATTGTCATAGGCTTTGCGCAGAATGCGGCCGGCTTCCTCCATGCTCACACGCTGCACCGGCAGCGCGCCGAAGCCATTCTTGTTAACCACCAGATTGGTGCGGCCAAGACGGACGGTTTTCATGCTTTTTCCTCCTCATCGCGGTAGCGCTCCACGCGCAGACGCAGGTGATGTTTTTCGCGCAGCTGTGCAATCTGCTGCATCATGGGTGATTTGTGATGCGCATCCAGCGCCGCCTGATCGCGCCAGCGGTCGATGAGCAGCACGGTTTCCTCATCCTCCATAGGAAAGAAATAGGCATACTGCTCGTTGCCTTCTTCGGCGCGCACGGCGTCCACAATGCCGTTTTCCATCATTTCCTTGGCAAACTGACGGGCGCTGCCGTTTTTGCCGGTGTAATAAAGGTGAATGGTAAAGCTCAAGGTACTTCCTCCTTTTTGTGGGTCAGATGATCTCCACCAGCCGCCTGCACAGCATGACCAGATCATGCCGGATGCCTTTGCGGCTGCGCCACGAGCGGTTATCCCACTCGGCCTGCGATACGTCATCGCCGCCGTAGATGAGCGCGCCATAGGCAAACCCGCGGAACTGCGCAACGGCGATGCAGCCTGCCTGCTCCATTTCCACAATCTTTGCGCCTTCCGCCTTGCGGCGCTCGATGCGTTCCGCCGTTTCGCGGAAGAGGGCGTCGGTTGTCCAGGTGATGCCGCGCAGGTAGGAAATCCTGTTTGTATCCAGATAAGCGGCAATCTTGCCGGTTACCGCCGGATCCGTCTCAATGATGCGGGAGGGCGCGATGTAGTGATACGAAAAGCCCTCATCGCGGATGGCGCCATCCACCAGCAGAAGCTGGCCCACTTCGATATTTCGATCCAGCACGCCGCCACCGCCGCAGAACATGACCTTGTTGATTCCCATGGCGTTAAACAAGTCCAGATTGCCTGCACAGGCCGGGCAGCCGATGGCGCCCAGCGTAATGAGCACATCCGAATCCGCAAAGCGATACAGATGAACCGGGTTTTCGCCGCCGATGGTGTACTCCGGCACAATCGTTCCATCTGCGATCAGCCCGTCCATGACTTCCGGAAAGAAGGTGATCACCAGCTTGTTTGCATCCAGCTGATGCGCGGCAAAGTGAGCCGGATTGAGCTTGGCCGTTTTGGAATGATCAAATTCCAGAATGGGATATTCATGGCTGCTCAGCATATAGCGCACCTCCTTTTTCTCATTCTAACACACGCCCTGATGCTGTCAAGCAAAAAAGCTCCGGCGTTTGCCGGAACTTTCACGCCCATTCAGGGCTCTACCATCCGCCACCACGGGCTGAGTCGGCCGATGGTGATGTATCTTGCGTTTTCAAAGGGATACGCGCACGTGGACAGCGTAACCAGGTGATCCGCCGTCGTATAGCCAGCAAACAGCTCCAGCAGCCAGATCTGGTCATCGTCGATCAGCAGCATATAGGGCTGCGATTCATAATACGCCTGCTCCTTGTAGAACACCAGCGTGCCAAACATCCTCTTGCTGCGCATGTGGTGGCCTTAGATGAGCGTGTTGGGGTTGCGCAAATTGGTGAGGTTGCGGTAATCCACAAACAGCGTACCGCCGGAATGACGCCTGCCTTCGAACAGCTTGTTGAGGTACCGCTCGTTATCGCTGCACTGCACCACGGGGTAATCAATCAGCGTAGCTGTGTTTGCTGCAGAAGAAGAAGTACCACCAATCGTACCGCCCTTGACGTAAATCTTATTGACTTCTTCAATGGTGCTACGATTACATCAACATAGATAGCACCGCCAATACCAATGGGGATTGGCGTGGTGGTGAGGGGTGCGCTGCAAATGAGCGCAACTGCGAAGTCGGCGATATTTGCCTTCCCCTAAGAGGGGAAGGTGGCCGCCTTCAGGCGGTCGGATGAGGTGGATGCGCTGCGTGGCTCGGCCTGCCTGTTGGCTGCTGTGCGTTGGTGTGTGCAGCCAATAGGAGTGCTGCGGCGCGTAACCAGCCACCTCATCAGTCCCTTCGGGACAGCTTCCCCTCATAGGGGAAGCCTATGTTGCCTGACTTGCTGGTTGCGTTCACGTGGAACTGGCCGCCTCATCACCCGCTTCGCGGGAGCTTCTCCTCAAGGGGAAGCCAAGGGGGGGCGACTGTGCTTGCAACCTGTACTGTTACTGATTGGAAGCAGGCAGGTTGCCGGTCTGGGCAACAGTCCATGCGTTGGCAGCAAAAGAGATGTTATTGTCCTTCTCGCAAGCTTAGGCAGTTACGCTCATCTTGGGCAGAATGTTGTCGGTGAGAGCATTCAGCTGCCCCTTGGTGACAGTCTGCTTGACGTTGACCGTATCGTCCAGGATGACACCAAACGTCTGATCAGCAGTATCGGAAGTGGCGGTACAGTAGTACACGCCGTTTTCCAGTTCGATCCAACCAGCGGCCATCTGGTAGGTCATGAAGTCATCAAAGTTGTTTTCCTTCTCCAGCTTCACAAACAGCCAGCCATCTTCCGACTTCTCGTCCACGTGGACAGTAGGATCCTTGTGGTACTTGTGGCCGTGCAGAAGATGATATTCGTTCTTCTTTACGCGATCACCGGTAATGGCATCGCCATCTGCGCCGATAGGAGCTTCATCCAGAGTAATCGCTACATTACCAACCGTGAAAGTATTATCAACTTCGTCAGTATCGGTCAGATAAGCCAGCGTGACGCCCACGGTGAGGCTCACCAGCAGAAGCGCGCTGCTCCTCAGCAACAGGAATTTGCGCAGCATTCGCTTGGACTTTTTCATAGGGGTTCATCCTCTTTTGGAGTGTATCATGCAGTGCTTGCCGCACCAACATTCCCAGTTTTTTCTACGCCGTCAGCAAGCTAAAAACAGCTTGTCAACGAAGCAGCGATATCTTCCGCCGATATACAATAGAACGATACCGCTAATGGAAATATTGGTCAAATGGTTTGGAAAAATGGAAAACGCTCAGACAACCTGCGCAGCTATCGGGGGGGATAGTGCGCATGCTGCCCAAGCGCGCTAATGGAAGAGCACCCAGGAGATATAGGAAAAATCCTCCCATTAACAAATAGCATTATACTAATAATGAAGGAATTATTCAAGAAGGGCACGTTATTTTTCTGCTTTCGCTGAAAAGAAGGCTTAAAAAAACGGATACGCTTTTTGCGTATCCGTTACACAAGTGTTACACTTCCGGCCAGCAGCGAAGGATGAGCTGGCGTTCGTCATCGCGCTCCACTTCAAACCGCAGAGGGTGGGTTTCAGCCCATTCGGGATCGGCATCCGCCTTCTGCTGCCAGCGCTCACAGAAGCGCACGGCAGCGCCGTTGATGCGCTCCTCAGCAGCCAGGCGGGCATTCTGCGCTTCCTCCAGATTGTCGAAGGTGCCAAGGAAGTACTGCTTTTTCTGAAACACGATCTTGGCCACGTACTTGCCCTTGATGAGATACACACCCCTGACTCCGGTGGTGTTGTTTTTGGGCACTTTGCGGCTGCGCAGCATCTCCAGCGATGTGCCACCCACATGGGTGAGATAGGCGTGCAGCTCCTGATTGTGCTCGCGCTTGCGGCAGCCGCAGCTTTTGACATTGCCGTAGACGAGCGCGTTGTAGGATACCTCCGTCTCGTTGCCGCAGGTGCAGCGGCAGCGCCACATGACATAGCCTGCGTTATCGCGCTTATCCAGCGGATATAGCGCCGTGAGCCTGTGAAACACGCGCCCGGTGATATCCGTGTAGCTGTAGGCGCAGGTGCTCTGGCAGCCGCAGTGGGTGCGCTTGCCGGTGGCCAGATGGGTGCCGGGCACCTCGCATTCGCTGCCGCAGGCACAGCGGCAGTGCCACAGGACGGCGCCGTTGGGCGCACGGCGCTGCGACTGGCTCAGCACCGTGAGCATGCCAAAGGTCTGCCCTTCCAGCTTGAGCGTGGTGCGGCGGCCGGAGTGCTCGCGCGCCAGACAGCCGCAGCTGGTGGAGCCGCCATAGATGAGGCCGCGCTCCAGCACATAGCGCTGGGCGCCGCATTCACAGCGGCAGAGCCATTTGCGCTCGCCGCGCGGGGTGAGCTGATAATCGTCCAGAACGGTCCAGCGACCGTAGATTTTTCCGGGAGCTGGTTTGGGTTTCATGGCATGGCACCGTCCGTTTTTTGCCACCAGGGCGTGAGCTTGCCAATGGCGATATAGCGTGCGTTTTCAAAGGAATATGCGCAGGTGGACAGGGTGAGCAGGCGGTTGCCGGCGTTCACCTGCACGGGAGAAATAAAGTTGGATTTGCGCTGCGCCTCGGCCACGAAGCGCTGCAGATCGCGGTCATCGGAGAGGGCGATATCGTAGCAGTGGTCGGTGGAGGTGGTGGTGTAGCCGGAGAAGAGCTCCACCAGCCAGATCTGGTCCTCATCCATCACCAGCATATACGGGTGCGATTCGTAATACGCCTGTTCCTTGTAGAACACCAGCGTGCCGAACATGCTTTTGTTGCGCATGTGGTGGCCGTAAATGAGGGTGTTGGGATCGCCCAAGTCATCGAGGTTGCGGTAATCGATGAACAGCGTGCCGCTGGAATTGCGGCGGCCATCGAAGAGCTTGCTGAGGTAGCGTTCGTTATTGGAGCACTGCACAACGGGGTAATCGATGGGCGTGCCGGGGGCGTAGAGCCACATTTCGTAATGGTGGTTGATTTCGCGCAGGCGGACGGGGTCAATCTCCCCCACCCACTGGCGGCAGATGCGTCGGCTGACATCGAAGCAGGTGGCAAAATCCGTGCCGCCGAAGGGCTCCAGCAGCTGGATATACTGCCGCCCCAGAGGGTTTTGCTGCATGGCTTCGTAGGCGGATTGGGTATCCAGCAGCGCGGGTTCTTTGGCGGCGTCCGCCCAGCCATCGGGCTGGAAGCACGCCTTCAGCCACGGCAGCACCTGGGCGCGGTAGGCGGCATTGGCGGCGCTGCGGGCCAGCTGGGCCGGTTCATCCATGTCTTTTCTTGCGGCCAGTTCATCGGCCTCGGTGGTGCCGGTGGCGGCGGCGAAGAGGCTTTCCACCAGGAAGCGCAGGGCTTCCGCGTCCTGCACGATGGTTTCCTCCGCGCAGGCGGACGGGATGAGCCAGTGCATCAGCCGGTTCTGGCCGCGCAGGCTGTGGTAGTAATCCGCGCTCTGGGTGTACTCCCATTGCTTGAAGGCCATCAGTCCGGCCACGGCCACCAGCGCGATAATCAACGCCCAGATGACCCAGATGAGCCTGCTTTTCCGTTTTTTCATTACACAAAGCTCCTGAAAGTACGCAAAGAGGCCGGGAGCCAGCGCTCCGGCCTCATGTGCAATTATTACTGTTCCTGAGTGCGGCGCTTTTTGTGCACCAGCAGCAGGATGACGATGGCGGCCAGCAGCACGGCGCACACAGCAATCCACGTGCTCAGCTGGTACCAGTCGCCGGTATGCGGGGTCAGCTCGTCCTCAATTTCCTTCACCATAAAGGTCCACGGCACGGTGCCAATGGCGCCCATGTACTCGTTGCCCATTTCGGCGGGGATGGTGAGGTTCACCGTCAGGGTGGTCTGGCCCTTGTTCTTGAAGCTGCCCAGGTACACGTAATCGGTCAGCTGGGCGGTCTGGCTGGGGGCTGCGTCGAAGATGTTGGCGTCGGCGCAGTCCACGGTCATGTGCAGCTGGTTGAGGAAGTCACGGTCGGCCTCGTCCACGGGCTCGGCCTTCATGTAGATACGCACGTTCTTCAGGCTGATGTTGCTCACGGTGATCTCCTGGGTGAGGGTATCGCCGGGCAGGCAATCCTTGAAGTTGGTGAACATATCGCTGGCGGAATAACCGCTGCCGGGCAGGAACGCGAAGAACTCCGGCTGCCCGCGATACTCCACCATGGCGGCGGATGCGCCGCTGCACAGCAGCGTGAGCACCAGCAGGAGGGCGAGGAAAAGGTTGATTTTCTTCATGCTTGCGCCTCCTTAATTAGCAGCTGCGGCGAAGGCAGCCTGTGCGGTGGTAGCGCCCATGCCCTGTGCCTGAATGGCTTCCGCGGCGATGACCAGCACGGCCTTGTTGCCATTGGCATCGGGGGCAGGAAGGGCGATACCCTCGCTGCCTACCAGAGAGGGCGTAGTGCCACCCACAGCAACCACACCGTTGTAATAGTAGTAGTCGCCATCCTTCACCCAGCCATTGGCGGGAGTGAAGCTGGGCGTCCAGCTTGCCACGCCAGCTACATTACCATTGGCATCCTGCCAGTAGGGAATGAGCGCCACGCGGATGTACACCGGAATGTTGGATGTGTTTTCCACGGTGATGCTGGTCTTGGTGTTGTTGGTAAAGCTCTCGTGAATGTCGCACGTAACCTGCTGCGGGGTGAAGGTATTTTCCACCGTGCCGGTCTTGATGGACAGGAAAGCAATGGTTCCGCCCACGGAGGCAGCAAGGAGCACGACGATCAATGCTGCCAGAATCAGTTTCTTCTGTTTCATTTACGCCGCCTCCTTAGTTGCCGTAAACGTTGGGTACGGATACCGCGTTGCCATCCAGCCAGTAGATGTGCTCGCGGGTGTTGTTGATGGTTACGGTGTTGCCGGTGGGCTGTAGCGTGATGCTCTTGGAGCTGTCGCTGTCGTAACGCCAGCTCCAGCTTTCCATTTCCGTCACGGTGTACGTCTCGCCCACGGTGAGGCCGCTGATGGTCTTGCTGCCGTCGCCGTCGATGCTCACCATGATACCGTCGCCCAGATCGCCGCCGGTGACCTTGAAGATGAAGGTCTGGTTGGGGTCGATGGATGCGGTTTCCGCGTAGCCATCCTTCACGATGGTCAGGCTGGTGAGGTTGTACTCGAACTTGGCGTAGTAAGTAGCGCTCTCATACAGCGGTGCGGTGCTTTCATCATCATCAAGGTTCTGCTTCTGCGGGACAATCTTGTTTCCATTCACCCACTCAGCAGGCACAGACTGCGTGCAAGCCGCATCCAGATACCAGCCAACGAACTTATACACGTTGCTGCTGGCCGTAGCGGTAGAGCCCACAGGCAAACCAGTCTTCACCTTCACAGTTTCAGTTTCAGTATCAACCGTACCAGCGGCAGTAGCCAAAGGCTTGCCATCTGCGCCACAGCCTTCCGGGCCGACAGGAATGTAGTTGAACGTTGCTTCCTTCTCTTTGTAATAGAAGGTGATGATGTTCAGCTTCGCCTCAGTTACACTCTCTTCGATGCGAATATTGAGGGTCTGAGAAGTAGGATCAATTGCAGTGTAGCCATGAATTTCAATAGCCGATTCGGAAACCACTTTACCGTACTTTTCTCTGCCGTCCTTAGGCTCGGCCAGCTGCGCGCCAGTGCCCTCCTCCAGATAACGCACCTGATAGGGGTACTCTTTGCGCACATAATACAGGTTGATTTCCAGACCAGCTGCCGTCAGCACTGCGCCTTCATTGGTGATATCCGTATCCGTTACCGTCACGCCGCCGACCACGTATTCAATATGATCGTAATTGTAGCCATTGATGGTCAGCGGATCGGCCGTATAACGCTGACCGATGTCACCCGGGAACTGAGAAGAGGAATACTCCGTCCACGTTGCAAGATCCGTGTTCTGAGTGAAATGGGTAATTTTGTAGTAGGCATGCTGGGTATCCTGCGTGTAGTAGAAGTACAGGATGTTCTCACCGCCCAGCGTCACCACAAGGCGCTTCTGGTACGCATCCGGCATATAGCCGGTGATGGGCACGAACGTCTCCGTAACAACTGCTTTGCGGTTGTCATCGACTACTTTGTCTTCCCACAACGCTTCGCCCGTCTCCTTGTTAACGTACTTGACCGTGTAAGGTACTGCCTCAGCCGGAGTGTAGTAGAAGGTAAGGATCAGCGTATCCGCCTCAATGTCCATCATCAAGGACTTGCTCTTTGCATCCGGGAAGTAGCCTTCCTGATAATCAGCGTACAGCTCTGTATCGCCCTTTGCGTCAAAGGTCTTGGTAGTACCAGCCAGAGCAGACCCCTTGATGTCAGCCGCAACCTTTACAGTTTCATCGGACTTCAGCACGAAACGGACAGTATACTCCTTCAGCGTGTTGGACGACCACTTGCCGTACACATGCAGATCTTTACGGACTTCCATGTGGGCAAAGTCAAACGCCTTTTCTTCGCCGTTTTCCTCGTAGAACCAACCAACGAAGGTATAGTCTCCGTTATCAGGTTCAGCGGGAATGGGGCTCATCAAACTGCCGTGAGGCACTTTAACAGGCTCATGACTGGACAGCATGCTACCAGCTTTCCATGCAGTCTGGTCAAGGTAGAAGGTTACCGTATGATCAACAGGAGCCCACTTAGCATACAACAGGACATTTTCAGCAGGCATCGTATGTTCTGCCAGCTTGTATTCTGCACCTGTACACTGCGGGTTAAGGTACCATCCCGCGAACACTACAGACCCTGGCTCATATGCAGCGGGAACTTCTGGCACATAGTCTTTGTAGGTACTCAAAGATGCTTCATACTTTACAGATTCATTCTTGACAATATTGTAGCCATCGTTGAAGGTCAGCAAGTAGCTATTACGAGTGTAGTAGAATTCAGCACCACTACAACTCGATCCATTTGCAGTACCTCTATCGTATGTAAAACCTTCAAACTCGTAACGGTCCTCGTCTGTTACACTATAGCCGCCCACACCGCCAACCGAGAACATCTTGACATATTCTCCGGTGAGACTTTCGCCGTAGTATGTCATAGTGCCATCACCACCGTTGGTACCACGGTTGTAATAAGTCGCGTTATTCTCTGGCATCACGCCAAAGTAATTGGTGTAAGGACCTTCTCCATTTGTTTTCGCAGACCAGAACGTGCTATTCGCATTGTTCGCTATAGCGACGTATTCATCCGAAATATCAGAACCCCATTTTGCTGTGATTGTCTCGGTTTTCTGATATGCTCTGTTAGAATAATTGTACTTGAATGTTAGGGTTTTTTCTACACGATCATAGTAAACGTTAATTACACTAGAACCATCTGCTTTTACTGTAACAGTATCAGACCTCACAAACTTCCAAAGAGAATTATCCACTCCGGCGCCTTGCTCATAACAAGAAGAATCATGACTGTGCTCTTCTTTGTCACAGTAACAAGTGGTCGTATGCTGATGGACTGTCTCAGTGCACTTCAGAGTATAACAATTATTCTCAATGCTGTGTGTATGATCACTTTCTTTGCCGCAATTCGTAGGCGCAACACTGCCAATCGCTGTAGAACCACTATATCTGTACCAAGTTCCGTTAATGTAGATGACTTTGGCATCAGAAAAAGCTCTTCTCGCAATCGTACCATTTGTTGGGTTGTTAGGAGCACCCAAGCCTGCTTCACTCTGACGACCAACTCCATCGTAACAACTCACACCATGTGCATGGGCTGTAACGGTGCAAGTCAGCTCATAGCAGTTTTCTAAGGAGTGTGTATGTTCATTTTGTCCACATTTACGGCAAGCATCGCTATGGGTATGTTCTTCCTTATCACATTTGAGCATACCCTCCTCGGAATAAGTAAACTCCGTACCCGGCTGCAGCTGAATGACCTTGGTATATTCATCAAGATAGGAATACTCTTCATCATTCGCATTCTCGCCCCAGAACACCACAGTAACGTTTGCGGTAGCGGCAGCTTCCCAAATAGCGTAATATGTCCTGTTTTCCGCAGGCATTGTTTTGGGCAGGTCAACGGCAGTGGTGCCATTCTCGGTGGCAGCCCACCCCTTGAATGTATAACCGGCTCTGGTGGGCTCTGTCACTTCACCAATCGCAGCGCCATAACGGTCATACACCGGCTCAGAACCATAACCGCCATCCATGTCAAAGTTCATCAGATAGTAGTAACGATCATAGTACACTTCAATGACCGTAGAACCATCAGCCGCAATGGCGGGACGCTCATACAGCAGAGAGTAGAAACCGGGATATTCCTTTGCCACTTCAGGTACGGTCGTATTGGTCAAGCCCTGTTTCGTTTCACGCGCTACTTCCGTATACTCATCGTTTTCAACATTCTGCTGATAATGAATAACGGTATAGTCGACGTTGGTCGGCTTATACACAACTGTGATGATTACGTCCTCTGCCATGCTGGTAATGTTGAACGTATAGCTATCCTGCTGGTTATCATCCACATAGGGTAGATAACCCATCACGGTAGGGAACGTAACTGTAGTATTGAAAGAACTGCCTGCCGCAAGCGAACCAGTATAAGAATCGGCAGCGACTTCATTATTTTCAAAGACATAATTGATGGCGATATTGTAAGTAGGGGCAACCTCACCATCTCTAGCCGACATGGTCTTCATCATCGGGCTGCTGGAGCGCTTCGCAAGCTGCTCGCCGGCAGCAGCGGGCTCATCCTCCACCACAGTCTGGGTGGAAGCAGTCAGGGTGAACACGGCCATTTCGCTCACGCTCTGGCCATCGGCAGACAGCCAGCGGAAGCGCGCCTCGCCATTCAGGTCCAGCAGGCTCTTGATCTTGGCATAGGTCACATCGCACACAGCGCCGTTATCGCCGGACACGTTAATCCACTGGCCCAGCATCTGCGCCTGCCACTGGCCGCCATCCGTGCCAACGGAAAGCTGTACCTTGCCCTTCTGGGGCAGGGCAACCGTAACAACCGTCTCGCTGCCAGCGGGCAGCACGGACAGCTCCTGCACGGTGGTGCTTTCGTAAATGGGCAGATCCTTCTGCTGGGGAATGTACGTGGCCGCATCGGTCAGGGTGCCGCCCTCGTTAATCACCGGCTGGCTGGTGGCCTGATCGGCCGCGCTGTCCACCATGCTCTGGTACACGCTCAGCGGCAGCGCATCGGCGGCCAGTGCAGGCGCAGCCGTGCTGATGAGCATCAGCACAGCCAGCACAAGCGCCGTCAGTCTGGATCGCATTTTCATATTGCTCATTCCTCCATTCTGTGCCGCAGCGTCACTGGGGCACGGCAGGCGTGATGGCACCGGTGGCGGCATCCAGCATGGCCACCACTAGGCCGGTTTCCATATCGGTAATCAGGCCGGTCTGGCTGTTGTAGCTGGCCATGGGCTTGCCGGTGCGCACGTAAATGAGGTACTCGCCCTCCAGCACCAGCATGTCAAGGCCGCCGGCGGCCTGGGCGCGGGTGATCATCTCATCGGTGGGGTTCACTTCGCTGATCCAGGCGTTCAGCTCGTCCATGCTCAGGCCCATGGCCTGGGCGGTGGACAGCAGCGCAACCTGCAGCAGGTCGCCGCGCACGTAGCCAAGGTTGTCCTTGTACTGCACAAAGTACCAGGTTTCGGCGGTGGATTCATCCGCCATGAGGATGCTGACCTCGCTGCCCTTGTCGCTGATGCGCTTGACAAAGGCGCTTTCGCTGCTGGGCTGCACGCGCATGTTGACATCCGCCTTCATGGTGTAGCCAACGCCGATGGCCTCATCCGGGATGACGATGGTCTGCGCTTCTTTCTCGGCAATGAGACCCGCCTGCTTCATCAGCGCGGTCACGTTGCCGTAGCCAACAATCTCGTCCGCGTTCAGGGCGTACTCGCGGCGGCGCACCTGATTGCTGCTGTTGCCTTCAATGGTGTAGATGCTGCTGCCGCTCACGTTTTCCACAATGCCCACGTGCTCGGGCGCGTAATCGCCCTCGGTGGAGAAGAACACGATGTCGCCAGCCATGGGCAGGTAGCGGTAATCCTCGCCCGCGCCCATGTCATCCAGCTTGTCCATCAGGTCGCCCACCAGCGCGGCGCGCGGGAAGAGACCCTTGGGGATATTGGCATATTCGCAGCAGAAAGCGATGAAGGTGGAGCACCACTCGCCGTACATGCTGCCGTACCAGTCGCCGTAGCGGGTGTAGCCGCGCTTGACGCCCTCTTCATCCACGATGAAGTCCACGCTGCTTTCGCGGTAGCCAATCTGGGTCTGGGCGATGGCCACCAGGTCCTTGCGCCAGTCGCCGGTCAGCTTGGCGGCGGAAACGCTCTTCTTCCACACGTTCTTGCCTTCCGCGGCGTTTTCGCTGACGGAAACGGTGGTTTCATCCGCCTTTTCCTCGCCGCTGGCGTCGGTGACGGATACCTCCAGCACGTGCTTGCCGCCGATGACAGGCTGGTAGGTGAACACCCACGCGCCAGCCGCGCTGACGGTGGAGGTAACGCTGTGCACTTCCACGCCGTCATTCTTGACGGTGAGGCTGAGGGTGTAGGGCTTCTGGCCGCCGGATACATTGGCGGTGAGGGTGATGGGGCTCTCCTTGGCGCGGGCAAAATCGCTGGCGGAGACGATATCCACCATCAGCACGCCGCCCATATCCACCATCGCGCCGCCGCTGAGCACGGGCTCATCGGGGTTGACGGCAACGGGCTTGCCGGGACGGGGCGTGGGCGTGGACACGGGCGTGACCACCACCGGGGTGCGGCCGGTATCCACCACCACCACGCCATCCTCATTGCGGGAGTAGGGCGGCGGCGTGGGCGGGCCTTTCACCAGACCTTCGCCCATGGCAGGAGCGAGCGAAAGCATCAGGCTCATGGCCACGAGCATGCAAAGCAACTTTTTCATGTTTCAGCTCCTCCTTCCTTATACAGCGGGTGTTTCTTCGGTGGTAAGGGTGGTTTCGGCAGGCCAGCCGGATGCGGTGAGCGCGCTTTCGCCGTTGTTGCGGCTCTGCACCGCCTGCGCGTACACGTTGACCTGCACCGTGCTGTTCTGGTACTCGTTGCCCATATCCGGGGCAAAGGTGACCGTGGTAAACAGCGGGGCGGTGCTTTCACCTGCGGGCAGGCTGCCGTTGAAGTAGTACCAGCCGTCCTGCTCCGTCCAGTCCGTGGTGTTGATGTCCAGCACCACGTGTTCCAGGTTCACGTCAGCCGTTACGCCATCCGCCAGCGTGACAATCTTTTCCACCTTCACGCGGGTGTAGAAGTCCACGCTGCCCACATTGCTGATGTAGGCCTTCTTGTCGGCCGCCATGCCGGGCATCATGCCGCTCAGGCCTTCTTCCGGCCACGGCGCGCCGCCGGTGGTTTCCTCCACCAGATCCATGTCCAGCACGCCCATGGTGATGACGTTGTAGCTGGTTTCCTCCACCGTGAAGTAGGCGTAGGTGCCGCCTGCCAGCACTGACAGGCAAAGCACGGCCAGCGTCAGCAGTGCCAGCATGCCTTTTTTGCGGTTGGGCTTGTTTACGGTACTGTTTTCCATGCAGGGTTCTCCTCTCGGCCGCGTGAGCGGTGGTTGATGATGTATGTGGAAATGAAAAGGGGCTTCTGCCGCGTTTTCAGAATGCGTTTTCAGCAGACAGGGCATAAGGAGTTCGCCGGGGTGAGCGGAAAACTCCTTATGCCCTGCCCCGAAAGTGGGGGCAGGGCGAAGGGGTGTGTAATGGAAATTACAGACCGCAGGTCTTGAACCAAGCAGCGATCTCTGCCACGGTCATGGTCTGGACATCGTCCCACTTGGCCTTAGCGCCCTGAGCCTGCACGGCCTCAGCGTTGACAACGATGCTGTAGTTGCCGTCGTAGCCATTGGTCAGGCCAGTGGGCATCACGATCTGATCGAACAGAGCGTCAGTCTTTTCGCGAACAGCCAGAACCTTGTGGTAGT
>JAQXJZ010000118.1 GCA_029009515.1 bacterium | reverse complement strand
GTACGAAACCGGCCGCGGCAAGCTGACGCTGCGCGCCCGCACCCACATCGAGGAAGGCAGCGCCGGACGCAAGCTGATCGTCATCACCGAGATTCCCTATCAGGTCAACAAGGCCGCGATGCTGGAAAAGATCCTCAAGCTGAGCGAGGAAAAGAAGGCCGCGCTGGGCTGCATCTACGACATCCGCGACGAGAGCGACCGCATGGGCATGCGCGCCGTTATCGAGCTGCGCAAGGACGCCGACGTGGACAAGGCGCTGGGCTACCTGTTCAAGTACTCTGACCTGCAGGTGACCTTCGGCGTGAACATGGTGGCCATCGCGGACAGCAAGCCGCGCCTGCTCTCCCTCAAGCGCGCCATCAAGTACTACATCCGCCACCGCAAGAACGTGGTGACCGCGCGCACCAAGTATGATCTGGACAAGGCCAAGGCGCGCGCGCACATCTTGGAAGGCCTGATGATTGCCGTTGACAATCTGGATGAGGTCATCAAGATCATCCGCGGCAGCGAGAACCCCAAAACTGCCAAGACCGCCCTCATGGCGCGCTTTGAACTGACCGAGGTGCAGGCGCAGGCCATCCTCGACATGCGTCTGCAGCGCCTGACCAATCTGGAAATCCTGACGCTTCGCAAGGAATATGCCGAGCTGTGCAAGCTCATCGCCGAGCTGGAAGCCATCCTCGCCAGCGAAAAGAAGCTGATGAACGTGATCAAGAAGGAGCTCAGGGCCGTGGCCGACAAGTACGGCGACGAGCGCCGCACCGAGATCGTGGACACGCAGAACGTGGTGGAGGCCATCCAGAAGGAGGAAGTGGTAGCCGAGGAAGCCATCGTCACCTTCTCCAAGGGTGGCCTGATCCGCCGCATGTACCCGGCCCGCGCCAGGAAGCAGGCGGCTGAGCCGGATGCGACGACTGAGGAGGATCCGATTGTCTACCGCTTCGAGACCCTCACCGACCACACGCTGTTCTTCTTCACCAATCTGGGCAACTGCTACACGCTGAGCGTATCCGCCCTGCCGGAGATGAACAGGCCCAAGGAGCGCGGCGCACTGCTCAACTCCGTGCTGGCAGGCCTGGAGGAAAACGAAGTGCCCGTGCACATCATGTGCCTCAAACCCTCCGAGGTGGCCGAAAAGCCCGACCTGCTCTTCGTCACCCGCAACGGCCAGATCAAGCGAAGCACCGCTGCGGACTACGACGTGCGCCGCAGCAAGTTTGCCGCTGTGGTGCTCAAGGACGGCGATGTGCTGCACACCGTCATGCCCCTCAACCCCGAGCTGGATCTGCTCATGTTCTCCGAAAGCGGCATGTGCATCCGCTTCCATGCGGATTCCATCCCCGTACAGGGACGCGTGGCTGGCGGCGTGAAGGGCATCAACCTGGAACTGAACGACCATGTGCTGTGGGTGGGTCAGCCGCAGGCCACCGACCAGCTGCTTCTGTTCAGCGAGCGCGGCTTTGCCAAGCGCATCCTCTACATGGACTTTGAGCCCCAGGCCCGCGCAGGCAAGGGACTCAAGAGCTTCTACTTCAACAAGAACGGCTCCAACGGCACCCGCCTTGCCGCCGTGGCGCTCATTCCGGACGGCGGCGCAACCCTGCGCGTGTACCAGAAGCTGAGCCCGTACACCCAGATCGAATCCGGCGAGGTGATCCTGCAGGGCAAGCAGGACCGCGGCATCCCCATGGTGATGGCGCTGCTGGACGACGTGGTGACGGAGATGGAGATTGTGTAAAAAAGCTGGGCATTATGCCCGGCTTTTTTAGTGAAGTTTGCCTTCGGCAAGTGAAGCCGCTGCGCGGTGAAGTTCGCCTTCGGCGAGTGAAGTTTTCCGCCTTTGGCGGTAAGATTTGGTTTGTGGTGCGGCACCGCATATGGACTATTCTTTATGCACGCACGCGAGCCGGGAGGCCTTCCGCCGACCGGCGGTCTGCCCCATCCAACAAACAAGAAGAAGCGTACCGTCAAGCGAGCCGGGGCACCCGTATGTGCCCCGGCGGTCTTAGCTGCAGCCCCAGACATAAAAAACCCGCGCACCCTTTCGGGTGCGCGGTGTGCCGTTAAGGGCTCAGCCCTTAAAACTGGGAGAGGGCGTCCTTGATGGCGTCGAGGATCGCGGTGGAGGAAACAGTGGAGCCGGCGATGGCGTCAACCTCAGTAGACTGGGCGGCGATCACGGCGGCGGGGATGTCGGTCATAGCGGTCTGGGGCATGGATTCCTTCTGCTCCAGCACTTCGATCTTGGTGATCTTGTCGCCATCCTTGGTGACCTTCACCTTCACTTCGCCCTCAAAACCCTTGCCAACGCCAATGCGCTCGTTGGCGGCCAGAGCGGGAGCGGCGGGAGCGGCTTCTTCCACAACGGGAGCAGCCTCAAAGCCGTACTTGATGTTGAGCAGCTCAACGACCTTCACGGCCACTTCGGCGCTCAGACCGGCGCAGCGGGCAGCGCGCTCGGGAGAGGAGAACTCCTTGCCGGAGGCGGCCATCCAGTTGCCAACGGAGTCAGCGCACTGAATGGAGTTGGAAACGGTGTAGACGGATTCCATCACGGGCTGATACTGGGGAAACTCGTGGCCCTCGTACCAGGTGTACAGCTCGTTGCGCAGAGCGCCGGCGTCCTTGCCTTCGCAGAACAGGCCCAGCACGGCGCAGGCGCCGCCCAGAGAACCGCACAGGTTCTTGCGGCCGTATCCGCCGCCGCCGTTGGCGAACATGCGGGGGTTGATCTGGTTGTAGGGATAGCCGTACACTTCGGCCAGCTCTTCCACGATACCGGCAACAACAGCCGCGCAGCAGCCGCCGTGGGTGGAGAAGGAGGCGTAGGTGCGCTCCAGCACCTTCTGCTTGTCAATCTGCTTCCACTCCCAGGGCCAGGCGGGGGCTTCCACGCCCTCGGCCAGCGCGGGCTGCATCACGGAGGGAATAGCGCTGATGGCGGCGGCGCCCATAACGCCCTTGCCGGCAATGCGCAGGAAATCACGCCTGGACTGTTCAAACTTGCTCATGGGAAAAGATCTCCTTTCTTCACTTGAAAACAGGTGGAACTTGGTTGATTTCAACCAATCATTGGCTCTATTTTACCGCATACCCAAATGGTTGTCAACATATGTCGAAATGGATTGTATGTCCTTGCAACAATTGCTTTTCCGGGATAAACGCGGTATACTGAATGCTGGATGATTGTTTCACTTTCCGAAAAGGAGGATGATCGATTATGCGCATACACATGATTTGCATCGGCTCAACCGGCGATGTGCGCCCATATCTCGTCCTTGGCCGCGAACTCAAGGCTCGCGGTCACGAGATTACCATTTGCGCCTTCCGGGAGTTTGAGTCTGCTGTACACAAAGAGGGCTTCCATTTCAGCCCCATCAATGCCGACGTCCGCGCCCTGATGGCCAATTTGATGAACGGCTCTACCGGTGTGGGTTTTCTCAAGCAGGTACGGGATTCGCTGGTGGATATCATCGACCCGTTCCTGGCCGATCTGGAAGCCGGCTGCGAGGGCGCGGAGGCGCTCATCGGCACGTATCTGGGCCAGGTGTTTTATTCGCTGGCCGAGGTGCGCCACATTCCATTCATCCAAACCCACTATTTCCCCATGGACAAAAATGACGAAGCGCCCATTTCCAGCGCCCCCGGTCAGCGCGCCGGCAAGGCGTGGAAGCTGGCCAGCTATCAGATTGGCTATCTGCTGATCAGCGCGATGGAAAAGTACTACCTGGCGGATTGGCGCGCTGCCAAGGGCATGTCTCCGCGCAAGCTGGAGGGCAAGCCCCGCTACGATCTCAACGGCCACACGGTTCCGGTGCTGTATGCTATGAGCCCGCTGGTCATGCCCCGTCCCGCGCACTGGGGCGAAAACATCCACATGACCGGCTACTGGCTGGACAAGAGTTACAGCAACTTCCAGCCCTCCGAGGAGCTGAAGGCATTTCTGGCCGAGGGCGAAAAGCCCATCTACATCGGCTTTGGCTCCATGTGCAGCGGCGATATGGACGACACGCTGCAGATTGTGCTGGACGCTGTGAAGAAAAGCGGCGTGCGCGCGGTGCTGTCCAGCGGCTGGGGCGGCGTGGAGATTCCCAAGCGCGACGACATCTGCGCGGCGGATTTTGTGCCGCACGACTGGCTGTTCCGTCAGGTGGGCGCTGTGGTGCACCACGGCGGCGCAGGCACCACGGCGGCGGGCATTCAGGCCGGATGCCCCACGCTGGTCATTCCCTTCGGCGGCGACCAGCCCTTCTGGGCTGCGCGCGTGGAGGATCTGAACGTGGGCCCCAAGGCCATCCCGCGCGACAAATTGACCGTCAACCGCCTGAGCAAGGCGCTGGTGGATCTGACCACCACCAAGAAATACCGCGTTGCCGCCCGCGAGCTGGGCGAAAGGCTGCAGCTGGAAAACGGCGCGGTCATCGCGGCCAACATCATCGAACACGAACTGCGCAAGTGGCTGCGCGAAGAGGGGCGCGAGCCTGTGCTGGTGCCCGAAAAGCCCGCGCAGTAAAGGAGCATTATGAACAACACCATCACTCTTTACGGCCTGGTGACCGATTCCATCGTGGACGGGCCGGGCTTCCGCACGGCCATTTTTGTGCAGGGCTGTCCGCATCACTGCCCCGGCTGCCACAATCCCGCCAGCCAGCCCTTTGAGGGCGGCACGGTGTGGACGCTGGACGACGTGGAAAAGAAATTCAGCAACAATCCGCTTCTGCAGGGCATCACCCTTTCCGGCGGCGAACCGGCCACCCAGCCTGCCGCCTGTGCGGAACTGGCGCGCCGCGCCCATCAGAAGGGCCTGAATGTGTGGACGTATTCCGGCTCCACGCTGGAAAAGCTGAGCGCTGAGGCCAAGGAAAATGCCGATTTGCAGCGCCTGTTGGACGAAACCGACGTGCTGGTGGACGGGCCGTTCATTCTGGCGGAACGCTCGCTGGAACTCACCTTCTGCGGCAGCCGCAACCAGCGCCTGATCGACATGAACCAGACCCGCAAACAGGGCAAGATTGTACTGTGGACGCCGCCGGAATGGTGACGGGAGGAATACCATGAAACTGATGCTTCTGGCCACGGGCGGCACCATCGCCTGCACCCCCACGCCCAACGGCCTTGCGCCCACGCTGAAGGCGCAGGATTTGCTGGATCTTTTGGGGGATGCGCTGCCCTGCCAGGTGGAGGCGCGCGACGTGTTCCGGATGGACTCCAGCAATGTGCAGCCGGAGGAATGGAGCGTGCTGGCGCGCGCCATTGACGATGCGCTTACAACCTGCGACGGCGTGGTGGTGACCCACGGCACCGATACCATGGCCTACACCGCCGCGGCGCTTTCGTTCATGCTGGCGGGCGTGGGCAAGCCGGTGATTCTGACCGGCTCGCAGCTTCCGCTTGCGGATCCGCTGACGGATGCGCGGCTGAACCTGCTGCGCGCCTTTGCCACCGCCATGACCGGCACGCCGGGCGTGTACGTGTGCTTTCACGATCTGGTCATCTCCGGCGTGCGCTGCGTAAAGACGCACACCTCCAGCATGGCCGCCTTCTCCAGCGTCAACGCCCGTGCAGCGGCGCGCTTTGACGTAAACGGCGTTCAGTTTGAGCGCCCGCAGGTCATCACCCCGCTGGACCCCGAAAAGCCCTACCAGCTGCGCGATGGCATTGATCCGCGCGTGTTTCTGCTCAAAATGGTGCCCGGCACCTCGCCGGATATCTTGCGCTTCGTAAAGGAAGCCGGGTATCGCGGGCTGGTGATTGAGGCCTTTGGCCTGGGCGGCCTGCACTACATCCGCCGCAACCTTGTGCGCGCCATGGAGGAGCTGGGGGAGAGCGGCATCTACGTGCTGGTGGTGAGCCAGTGCCTGTACGAAAAAGCTGACCTGAGCGTGTACGAGGTGGGCCGCGGGCTGATGAAGGACTACATCCTCAACGGCCGCGACATGACCACCGAGGCCGCCGTGTGCAAGATGATGTGGGCCCTGGGCCAGGACGACCCGGGCAGGTGCCTCAGGCACAGGTTTGTGGGCGAGTACCGGCTGGACGAGACGTTTTGAAACAAAGAGTAAGAAATAGCCCGCCATTTTCAGCAAGATGGCGGGCTATTATTTTAGAGCGAAGTATCCAATTGAGAGAGGAGCCTGATCTGATCGCGGCGGGCATAAATGACAGCGATGATCTGTACAAGCATGTCGGGCTCGCTGATCCAGAAATAGATCAGGAAGTTTTTGACGGCCTTGACGCGAATCCCTTTGCTACGCCACGGTTCTTCCTCAACCAATTTCACACGTTTGGGCATTGTGGAAAGGGAAGACATTTCTGCGCCGATCAGCATCAGCGTGTTTTTGGCTGCGTCGGGAGCGAGCAACTGGTGGGTGATGTAATCCCGGATTTCCTGCAGATGTTCCTTTGCCTGCGTCGTGATTCTGACTTGATATTCCATTGGTCAGAGCCCTCTGAGAAGATCTTCCATAGCTTCTTCGAGCGGAATGGATTCGTTGGCTTTGGCCTGTGCGAGGCCACGGTTCATCATGGCGTTGAAATCAGCACTGCTCATGGTGTCGCGTGACAGAACGCCGGAAGGAACGGTCATTGAGAAAGGAAGGCCGTTGCGCATGATGATTTGCCGGTAGAGCGCATTGATGACCACAGAAACCGGAAGACCGAGACGTGTGAGGATTTCTTCAGCCTGTTCTTTGATGTCCGGTTCAACCCGCGCCACCACATTGGAACTCTTTGTCATCGTGTTCACTCCTTTCGTTGTATTGCCTATTATAACATAATGTATTGCAAATCGCAATACAAAAAGAATCATGTGGAAAAATGTACTGAATCAAAACCCCAGCGGCTCTTTCATCAGAGCCGCTGGGGTTTTATGTACGGGATTCTCAAGGGGCTTAGCCCCTTGAGCGGGATCCAAGAGAAGAGCCCTTGGCCTCAAACTCTTTTCTCCAGACACACCAGCTGCACACCCTCCAGCCCGTTGAACACGCAGGGCACGATGCCCGCCTCGCGGTAGCCGGTCTTTTGGTAGAATGCGCGTGCGCGGGTGTTGCGCGCGTTGGTGTCCATGCGCAGCACCGTGCAGCCGAGCTGATGGGCTGTTTCTTCGTAGAAAGCCACAAACTGCTTGCCAAGCCCGCAGCTCATCGCATCGGGCGATACCACCAGCGTGTGCAGCACCAGCACCTGATCGCCGCTGGCTTCGTGCTGCCACGGCACATTGGCGTACACATCCACCTGCACATGGTTGATGATGGCCGCCGCCAGAACGGCGCCGTCCTCCTCCAGCACGTACAGATCATCGCGCGCAAGGGCGGCCTGGGCCGTGGCCTGCGTGGGATACACGCCGCGCTGCCAGCCGATGGTCAGCGCGCCCTGCTCCTCCTGCGTGTGGATGTCCTCGTAAATCGCTGCAATGGCGGAGATGTCCGCCGCCTGTGCCTTGCGGATCATGCCTCTTCTTCCTCCGGCTGCGAAGGCTTCACAAAGCGCGCCAGCTGCGTGGCCACTTCATAGAGCAGATACATGGGCAGGGCCAGCATGCACTGGGATACCACATCCGGCGGCGTGAGAATGGCCGCCGCGACGGCGATGATCAGCACCACGTACTTGCGCCATCCGGCCAGCTTGGCGTAGTTCACCTTGCCGCGCTTGGCCAGCATGAAAATGACCACCGGCAGCTCAAACATCAGGCCAAACGGCAGCACGAACGAAAGCACGAAGTTGAAGTATTCCTTCACCGACCACATGGCGGTGGCCACCGTATCCGCCGCCGCCCAGAACAGGTTGATGGCCAGCGGGAACACATACAGGTAGCAGAACACCACGCCCGTCAGGAACAAAAGCAGCGCCGCAAAGAACAGCCCCGCAAACAGCTTCTTTTCGTGCGGATACAGCGCTGGGGACACGAAGCTCCAGATCTGCTGGATGATAACCGGCATGCCGGCCACCACGGCTGCAATCAGGCACACCTTCAGCTGCGTCATCAGCGCCTCCGACACCGCGGTGGATATGACCGATATGCCGCGCGAGCGCACGGGATACAGCACAAAATCCACCAGCTGGTCGCAGAAGAGGTAGAAGAACAGCACAAACAGTATGCCCACCGCCGCCAGCGATACGAGGAACACGCGCCGCAGTGCCATCACATGCTCGTACAGCGCCTGTTTCTTGTCAGTGCTCATTCTTCCTTGCCGTCCTCAGCCTTCTGATCAGAACCGACTTCCTTCTTGAATTCGCGGATGCTCTGGCCCAGGGCCTTGCCCACGCCCGCCAGCTTACCGCCGCCGAACACCACCAGCGCGATGACCAGAATCAGCAGAATTTCCGTAATGCCAAGTCTCATAATGCATGTCCTCCTGTTACTTGTTCTTCTCCAATGCGTCCTTCGCCGCGTCTGCGGTGCTGCGCACAGCGTCCTCCACGTCCTTCTGCGCCTGCTTCAGATCCGGGGTGGGATCGTTTTCCTTCAGGGTGCGTTCCAGATCGCGGGAGGTTTTTTTGAATTCATCCACCACGTCACCAAGGCCGGATCCCTCCTGAAACTCCCTGATGTACTGCTTGATGGTGCGCATGCCGCGGCCCAGAGCGGCTGCTACCTTGGGCAGATCCTTGGGTCCAACGACCACAAAGGCCACCAGCAGGATCAGAATCAGCTCGGCAAAGCCAATATTGAACATAGGCCGCTCCTTTCCATTTGTGATTTCGTGTATCTGATATTATAGCAAACAAAACCGACGAATGCAAACATATGTCGACAAAGGTCGGAAAATGTCGTTGACGAACATCCGAGCGGAGTGTATGATGGATTTACAGATATGAACGGGAGGCGGTAGGATGCTAAGAATTCGCAAAGCGCAGGCCTGCCGCTTTTTGCTGCGCAAGAATGGTTTGCTGGGCGCAAACGGGCTGCGCGGAAAGGACGGCGTGCTGGATTATGTGCAGCAGGCCGGCTGCGTGCAGTACGATCCCGTGGATCTTTGCGGCTGCAGTCACGAGCTGGCGCTGCTGGCGCGCGTGAAGGGTTTTTCCAGAAACATGCTGCAGGAACTGCTCTACACCGACCGCGCGCTCATCGACTTTTTCGACAAGAACATGTGCATCATGCTGCGCGAGGACTGGCCCAGCCTCAACTTCCTGCGCGAAAATTTCCGCCGCTCCGCGCGCTCGCACGGGGAGATGGAAAAGCAGGTGTTTGCGCTGATTCGGCAGCGCGGCAGCCTGACGGCGCAGGAGCTGGACGCGGCGCTGGGCATCGCCAATGGCCGCGCTGTGCTGGAAATGCTGTATTTCCGGGGCGATCTGGTCATTCACCATCAGACCGCCGCCACCCGCAGCTATGCGCTGGCCTCCGATTGTCTGCCCGAGGCGCTTCTGAAAGCGCCGGATCCCTTTGCCGATGAGCGTCAGCGCCAGATGTGGCAGGTCATGCGCCGCATCGGCGCGGTGGGCATGCTGTGGAACGGCCCCAGCGATGCATGGCTGGGCGTGGAAGGACTCAACGCGCAGGCGAGAAACGAAGTGTTTTATGCTCTGATGCAGCTGGGCGTGATTGTGCCGCTGGAGGTGGAGGGCGTCAGCCATCCGCTGTTCATGCTGCGCGAGGATCTGCCCCTCCTGATGAACTGTCAGGAGCCGCAGAGCAATGACCGCCGTGCACGGCTGCTTCCGCCGCTGGACTGCATGCTGTGGGATCGCCGCCTCATTACGGAGCTGTTCGGTTTTACCTACAAATGGGAAATCTACACCCCGGAGGATCAGCGCCGCTACGGCTGCTACGTGCTGCCGGTGGTGTGGGGCGAAGGCTTTGCAGGACGCGTGGAGCCCATCTGCGACCGGGCGCAGGATGCGCTTGTCATCCGCCATTTCTGGCCGGAGGAGGGCATGCGCGCAAGCGACCGCTTCCTGTGGGCGCTGGAGGACGCGCTGGATGAGCTGCGCCGCTTCAATGGCCTGAGCCGCCTTGTGTGGGCGGAGGGCTGGCTGACTGGCTAAGATCTTCTATGCAAAATGTGTCAGCCATTGAATTTTTGTCTGTGACATTGTATAATAATGAGGATTCCAAACGGCTATGGAGGTAAATGAGTGTACAGGCTGTTAATCGTCTCTGCGAACCAGAACACGAGGGATATGATCGCCGCTATGGAGGGCTGGGAGAAGCTGGGCTTCCGGGCTCCCAGAATCTGCTGCAGCCCGGAAGAGGCCATCGAAAGCCTTGGCAGGCATCATGCCGACGCGATTGCGCTGGATCAGACTCCGGATTTTGATCAACTGCTTTCGTACCTTGATCAGTACCATCCCAACAAGCCCCTTTTTGAACTGGCGGATTCGCCCGAAAAGCAGCGCCTGATCCTGCAGGAGCTGGGCGGGCTGCTCAACCGCCTCAACGCCGACGACAGCAACGAAACCTACGATGCGGCCTACCGCCTGCAGCAGCAGCGCGAACGCTGGCTGCGCAAGGTGATTGGCGGCATGGTGGCCACCGAAGCGGAAATGTGCCGCCAGCAGCGGCTGTACCGCTGCAGGGAGTGCCTCACGGTGCCCTGCGTGCTGGCCCGCCTGGAGCTGCCGCAGGAGGACAGCTTCCTGTCCGAGCGCTGGCACTACGGCAGCGAGCGTCTGGAAACGGCGCTGCGCAATTTCTTTGGTTACGAGCACGATCATATGCTGATGCATGTGGCGGTGATCTCGCAGGAGGAAGTGCGCGTGCTGTTCTATCCCACCTGCAGCGAGGGCATCAGCGAAAACACCGCTTTTGACTACGTGCAGGAAACCCTGGAACAGATCGACCATTATCTGGGCCTGCGCATGAAGGTGCTGGAAGTGCGCCGCGTGCCGGGTCTGCTGGCCTTTGCGGCAGAGAATGCCTGAGAATCGTGCCTTAAGGAGGAATCATTCAGATGGACTTTTTCAAGAATCTTGTTACCAGCCAGCTGATCGACGTTATCGAGTGGACCGACGACAGCCGCAACACCATGGTGTCCCGCTATGACATGAACGGCAAGGAGATCATGATGGGCGCGCAGCTGACCGTACGCGAGGGCCAGGCCGCCGTGTTTGTCAACGAAGGCCAGCTGGCCGACGTGTTCACCCCCGGCCGCTATGAGCTGTCCACCCAGAACATGCCCATCATGACCAAGCTCAAGGCGTGGAAGTACGGCTTCAAGTCTCCCTTCAAGAGCGACCTGTACTTTGTCAACACCCGCCAGTTCACCGACTGCAAGTGGGGCACCGCCAATCCCGTCATGATGCGCGACGCCGAGTTCGGCATGGTGCGCATCCGCGCGTTCGGCACCTATTCCTTCCGCGTGAAGGACCCCGCTCAGTTCATGCGCGAGGTCTTTGGCACCAGCTCTCTGTTTACCGTGGAGGGCGTGGAAGGCCAGATCAAGTCCATCGTGGTCAGCGGCCTGACCGACGCCGTGGCCCAGAGCAAGATTCCTGCGCTGGATCTGGCTGCCAACTATACTGAGCTGGGCCAGTACGCCCTGCAGACCCTCAATGCCAAGGTGGAGGCGCTGGGCCTCACCCTGTGCGAGTTCGTCATCGAAAACATCAGCCTGCCCGAAGAGGTCGAAAAGGCCATGGACAAGCGCACCTCCATGGGCGTTGTGGGCGATATGAATCAGTACACCCAGTATCAGGCTGCGGAAGCCATGCGCGAAGCGGCCAACAATCCCAGCGGCAATAACATGGCCGGCATGGGCGTTGGCATGGGCGCCGCTGCCATGATGGGCCAGATGTTCACCCAGAGCATGAACGTTGGCCAGCAGCCCCAGCAGGCTGCGCCCGCCGCTCCCGCGGCTGCCGTGGCGCAGAAGAGCTGCATCGCCTGCGGCGTGGGCATCTCCCAGACCGCCAAGTTCTGCCCCGAATGCGGCGCCAAGCAGGCCGTTGCCGAAAAATTCTGCACCGGCTGCGGCGCGAAACTGGAGGCAGGCGTGAAGTTCTGCCCCGAATGCGGCACCAAAGCCTAAGCAGGCAGGGCTGAGCCCCTGCACCCGCATACCGCGCACCTAAAAGGTGCGCGGCTTTTTGATATACACGCCGCTTTTTTGCATATCTAACCAAACTCCTTCTGCGAAGCAGAAGATTTCATCCGCCGAAGCGGATTTCACCCACCGAAGGTGGATTTCACCTGCCCAAGGCAGATTTCATAAACCGCAGGCGGCCGTATGCCGCCTGCGGTTTATGCGCATGCTATCCGCAGGCAACGAAAGGATGGGATAGTCATGCGGGGATTCCGGACGGATCTGGCCATGGAGAGCATTTCGGGCGGCAGCGGGCAGGTGGAGGGCGTGCGGGTGCGCACGCATCAGGTGGGCAGCGTGCGGCATACGCGCATCCGCATCGACCGGGACCGCGCGGCGGAAATGCTGGGGCGCAGGAAGGGCGAATACATCACCGTGGAGTGCGGCGATCTGCCGCATTGCGACCAGCGCACGCGCGAATTGATCACCCGGCTGGTGGCCATGGGCGTGCGCGGCATGCTGCCGGAAACCGGCGAGGTGCTGGTGGTGGGGCTGGGCAACCGAAACGTTACCGCCGATGCGCTGGGCACGCGCGTGGTGGAGCGCATGCTGGTGACAAGGCATCTGCATCAGGCCATGGCGCAGGAGCTGAAGGGGCGGCTGCGCGGCGTGAGCGCCATCGCGCCGGGCGTACTGGGGCTGACCGGCATCGAAACGGCGGAGCTCTGCCGAGGCCTTGTGCAGCATGTCAAGCCATCCGCCGTCATTGCCATTGATGCGCTGGCCGCCTATGAGAGCGAGCGCATCTGCACCACCGTGCAGATCACCAACACCGGCATCCAGCCCGGCAGCGGCGTGGGCAACCATCGGCTGGGGCTTACGGAGGAAACGCTGGGCGTGAAGGTGATTGCTGTGGGCGTGCCCATGGTGGTGTATGCATCCACCATTGCGCACGACGCCATGAGCCGGCTGGTGGACAGCTACGGCGCTTTCGAGCCCGGACAGGAGGAGGCCGCCGACCGGCTGCTCAAGCAGGTGGCGGAGGGTTTTTTAGGCGAAATGGTGGTCACGCCGCGTGAAATTGACGAGATGGTGATCAGCGTGGCGTCGCTTTTGAGTGACGGGCTCAACCGCGCTCTGCAGCCGCAGCTGGATACGGACACGCTGCATAGTTATCTGCATATATAGCATATCCTTTCGGGCAAGACAAGCAGAGGCGGTGACCCGTATGAAGGATGGCAAATGGATCCCGGCGCTGGCAGGCGCCATGATGCTGCTGTGGGCAATGGGCGCGCTGCTGCCTGCGCCGCAACCTGTCGCGGCGGCCATGGCTCCGGTGGAGGAAAACCTGTTTGCAGTGGAAACGCCCGCGCCCGATACGGCGTTTTCCATCGAGGTGCTGAGCGTGGCGGAAGAGAAGGAAGAGCCTCTCCGCGTGCTGATTTATCACACGCATACCTATGAGGCGTTCGAGCAGGTGCAGGACGATCCCTACCGCGAAACCGAGAAATGGCGCACCGCGGACAGCGATCACAACATGGTGCGCGTGGGCGCGGAGCTGGCGGCGCTGCTGCGCAGCCTGGGCATGGAGGTTACGCATGAAACAACCGCCTTCGAGCCGCCCAGCCTGTCCAGCGCCTATACCCGGTCGCTGGAGATGATCCAATCAAGGCAGTCGGCAGGGGAGAGCTATGACCTGTATATCGACCTGCACCGCGACGCATACGCTGCCTCTTACGGCGGCAGCAACACCGTCAGCGTCGGCGGCGCACAGGCGGCCAAACTCATGCTGCTGGTGGGTAAGGGCGAAGGCCAGACCGGGCAGGGATTTGCCGAAAAGCCGGACTGGGAAAGCAATCTGGCCATTGCGCAGAAAATCACCGATGCGCTCAATGAACAGGCGGACGGGCTGTGCCGCGACGTGTGCATCAAAACCGGCCGGTTCAATCAGCACGTGGCCGATGCCTGCATCCTGATTGAGGCCGGCAACAACAAAAACACCCTCTCCGAGGTGCTTTGCGCCATGCCGTATCTGGCGGACGCCATCCACCTGTCCATGACGGAAAAATGACCGGCTTTCAAGCAAAAACACTTGACAGACAGGGCGAAATGGTGTAGTATAAACAGGCTGTCAAGAAAAAACACTTGATAGCAGGAGGTACGCAGGGTGAAGCCGGTTGGAAACGTGGGGCCGGAAAGGCTTGAAAAAAGCGTGGAAATCGGTACGCTGTACGCCTTCTACGGCGGTTTGCTCACGCAGAAGCAGCAGGACGCGCTGCGGCTGCACTACGAGGAGGATCTTTCCCTGGGAGAGATTGCCGAGGAGCTGGAAGTGAGCCGCCAGAACGTGCATGAGCTCATCAGCCGCTCGGCCCAGAAGCTGCGCAAGTATGAGCAGGCTCTGGGCGGCGTGAGCCGCGCGCGGGAAACCGCGCAGGCGCTGCGCAGGGCGCAGGAGATGCTGGAAAGCATGCACGGCCTTTCAGATCAAGACAAAAGAACGGCGGACGAGGCTGCAGCGCTGATTGCACAGGTCATCCGCCGGCAGGAAGGGGAGTAGACCCATGGCCTTTGAAGGACTGAGCCAGAAGCTCTCCGGCGCGCTTTCCAAGCTCACAGGACGCGGCAAGCTGACGGAACAGGCCGTGAAGGAAGCGATGCGCGAGGTGCGCATGGCCCTTCTGGAAGCCGACGTCAACTACCTCGTCGTCAAGGATTTCTGCAAGAAGGTCACCGAGCGCTGCGTGGGTCAGCAGGTGCTGGAAAGCCTGTCCCCCGCCCAGCAGGTCATCAAGATCGTCAACGAAGAGATGACCGCGCTCATGGGCACTGAAAACGCCCGCCTCACCTGGTCGTCCAGCGTGCCCACCATTTACATGCTGTGCGGCCTGCAGGGCGCCGGTAAAACCACCATGGCCGCCAAGCTGGCCAACTACCTCAAAAAGACCGGCAAAAAGCCGCTTCTGGCCGCGTGCGACATTTACCGCCCCGCCGCCATCACGCAGCTGCAGGTTGTGGGTAAGCAGGTGGACGTGCCCGTGTACGAGCACGGCACGCAGGATCCCGTCAAGACCGCGCAGGAAGCCATCGAGTACGCCCGCGACTACGGCCGCGACGTGCTGATCATCGATACCGCCGGCCGTCTGCACATCGACGAGACGCTCATGGAGGAGCTTCGCCGCGTGAAGGCTGCCGTCAAGCCGCAGGAAATCCTCTTCGTGGTGGACGCCATGACCGGTCAGGATGCGGTAACCGTTGCCAAGAGCTTCGATGAGAACCTCGGCATCGACGGCGTCATCCTCACCAAGCTCGACGGCGACACCCGCGGCGGCGCGGCGCTGTCCATCAAGGCAGTCGTCGGCAAGCCCATCAAGTTCTCCGGTACCGGCGAAAAGCTCTCCGATATCGAGCTGTTCCACCCGGACCGCATGGCCAGCCGCATCCTCGGCATGGGCGACGTGATGACGCTGGTGGAAAAAGCGCAGGAAGCCATCGATGAGGAAACCATCGACAAGCTCTCCAGCAAGCGCGGCGTGCAGGATCTGACCCTGGAGGATTTCCTCAGTCAGATGCAGCAGATGAAGAAGATGGGCGGCCTGCAGAGCATGCTGAGCATGCTGCCCGGCGTGGGCGCCAAGCTGCAGGATGTGGAGATCGACGAGGACGCCATGAAGAAGCCCGAGGCGATCATCCGCAGCATGACCCCCAAGGAACGCCGCAACCCTGGCATCCTCAATGCCAGCCGCCGCAAGCGCATCGCCGCCGGCTCCGGCACCACGGTGCAGGATGTCAACGCCCTCATTCGCCAGTTCGAGCAGTCCAAGGAAATGATGAAGCGGATGATGAAGGGCGCCAAGAAGGGCCGCTTCGGTAGAAGAATGCCTTTCTAACGATCGTCGAAAAAGCTCGCGCAAGCGCGATCTTTTCCGCCGGAAGCTTAAGAAATGTTTCCGCGCAAGCGCGGAAACGTGCCCGCCCGACCGGCAAAGCCGGTCGATACGAATCCAATCAGAGGGGCTTCGCCCCTCCGATACCACCCCGCCTGTCAATCACAAAACCGTGATTTTCAGATATAACCACACTACATACTGTTAGCAGAAGCACAGGAGGAAATGAAAAATGGCTGTTAAGATTCGTCTGAAGAGAATGGGTATGAAGAAGATGCCTTTCTACCGTGTCGTCGTCGCTGACGAGCGCGCCCCCCGTGATGGCCGCTTCATCGAGGAGATCGGCTACTACGATCCCATGACCGAGCCCGCCGCCACCGTGAAGATCGACGCCGAGAAGGCCAAGCAGTGGATCAAGAACGGCGCTCAGCCCACCGAAACCGTCCGCACCCTGCTCAAGAAGAGCGGCATCATCGAGGGCTAATCGATGAAAGAACTGGTTGAATACGTGGCCAAGTCGCTGGTGGACAATAAGGACGCCGTGACTGTGGAAGAAACTGTCGGGCCGGAAGCCACCATTCTCGAGCTGCATGTTGCGCCCGAGGATATGGGCAAGGTGATCGGCAAGCAGGGTCGTATCGCCAAGGCGATCCGCGCTGTGGTGCGCGCTGCCACTGCCAAAAACCAGAAGCCCGTCTTTGTGGAAATCCAGTAATTGAAACCCTGTGGGCGCATGGGGCGCGATTGAAGCGCTTCCTGCGCCCATTCTTTGTGGAGAAAAAGGAGAAAGCCATGAAACAGGAATACCTGCTGCTGGGCGAAATTGTTCGTCCGCAGGGCATCCGCGGCGAGGTGAAGGTGAAGCACTACACCGATGACCCGGAGCGTTTCTTTGATCTGGAGGATGTGTTTCTCAAGCGCGGCGACAAGTACGAGCCCGCCGTGGTCACGGGTGCCCGCGTCAACGGCGACGATGTGTTCCTTTCCATCGAAGGCGTGAACGACCGCAACGAGGCCGAAAAGCTGCGCGGCGTGCAGCTGTGGGTGGACCGTGACAACGCTGTGGAGCTGGGCGAGGACGAGGTGTTCATCGCCGATATCCTGGGCGCGAAGGCCTACGATACCAAGGGCAACGAGATTGGCGTGCTTAAGGACGTGCTCACCCCCGGCGGCGTGGACGTATTTGTGTTCAAGACCAAAAAGGGCACCCTCATGACCCCTGCGCTCAAGGAAGTGCTGTTGGTGATGGACGCCGAGGCGGGCCGCATCGTGCTGGATGAAGTGAAGCTGGAAGAGGTCGGACTGTATGAAGATCGCCATTCTTAGTCTGTTTCCGGAAATGTTCGACAGCTTCCTCACCACCAGCATCATCGGCCGTGCGCGTGAAGAGAAACTCATCGACATCCGCCCGGTGGACATCCGCCCCTACAGCGAAAAGAAGCACAAGAACACCGATGATTACCCCTTTGGCGGCGGCGCGGGCATGGTGATGATGTGCCAGCCCATCGTGGACTGCGTGCGGGATCTGCGCGCACAGGGCTACAATGGACGATGCATCTACATGAGCCCCCGCGGCAAGGCGCTCAACCAGCAGAAGGTAGTGGAGCTTGCGCAGGAGGACGGACTGATCATCCTCTGCGGCCACTACGAAGGTGTGGATCAGCGCGCCATCGACCTGGTGGTGGATGAGGAAATCTCCCTGGGCGATTTTGTGCTCACCGGCGGCGAGCTGGCCGCCATGGCGCTGACCGACGCGGTGGCGCGCTATATACCGGGCGTGCTGGGCAGCGATGAGAGCACCGGCGAGGAGAGCTTTACCGACGGATTGCTGGAATATCCGCAGTACACCCGTCCGCGCGTGTACGAGGGCATGGAGGTGCCGGAGGTGCTTCTCAACGGCGACCACGCCAAAATCCGCAAGTGGCGCAGGGAGCAGTCGTTGCTCACCACCCTCCGGATGCGCCCCGACCTGTTTGAAACCGCCCAGATGACCGATAAGGAACGCGCGGCGGCCATCAAGGCGCAGGAGGATGAAACATGCTGCTGAGAAAGCTGATGGCGGCTCTCTGCCCGCTGGCTCTGTGCGCGGTGGTGTGCACGCTGTTCAAGTGGCTGGACGGCTGGCTTGGCAGCAGCCACTTCTGGGCCTTTGCTTTGAAGGGCGCGCTGCTTGGCGCTGCGCTGGCGCTCACGCTGCCCATTGCCGGCATCCGCGCCCGCACCAACGGTTTGGCCGGATGGCTGCTGTTTGGCGCAGGCCTGCTGGCGGCAACGCTTTTATATCAATATCTGGAAAGCACGGGCGCGGTGCATGTGCCGCTGCTCAAGGCGTTTTTGTCGTTCAATGGCCAGGTGGTGCTGGTGGAAGGCGCTGCCGCAGGCTATCTGACGACGACCGGGCTTCTGTATCGCCGTCGCTGAGAATGAGCCGCTCCATGTATTCGCCGCTGGTCAGGCGCTTTTTCTGCGCCTGATGCAGCGCTCTTTCGTACACACGGCGGTTTATGCACAGGCATACGCACACCTTGTCGCGGGGCGGGGCGGCATTGTCCAGCCCCTGCGTGTCGGTGAAGAACCTGCTTTTCATGCACGCATCTCCCTTCCTGAATAAACGGTCCCTTCGGAACACAGCGTATGCCGCTTTGCCGCTGCGGTTCCCGTTAGGATGGCTGAAATTGCAGGAAAACATGCACGATATGCAATTCTGTGGTATAATCAAAAATGCTGTTCACTTTTGGAAGGAGGGACGCAGGATGTTTGCAGCGCTTCTGCGCTTTGTCATCACCGTGGCGGCCATTCCGCTTTGCGCGGAGTTCATGGACGGCGTGCATCTGCTGGATATGCACAACGCCATCGTGGCGGGCGCCATTCTGGCGGTTATCTTTACGGTGCTGCGCCCGATCATGCGGCTCATCCTGTCGGTGCTCAACTTCTGCACGCTGGGGCTGATCTACATTGCAGCCGATGCGTGGATTGTGTGGACGGCGGCCCATTACGTCCAAAACAGCGTCGCCTTTGAAAGTTACTGGTGGGCGCTGGCCGTGGCTGTGGCCATCAATGCGGCCCGCACGCTGGTGGACGCTCTGTTCGGCGATCTGCGCAGATAAACGATGGAGGAATCATCATGCATATTTTTCTGACCAATGACGACGGCATCGGCGCCAAGGGCATTATGGCGCTGTACCGCGCCGCCATCGCGCGTGGCCACGAGGTGACCATGTGCGCGCCCAAAACGCAGCAGAGCGCTGCCGGCCACCGCTTTACGCTGGCTGAGCCGCTCTTTGTGAGCGATTATCCGCTGGAAGGCGCCACGGGCTATGCCATCACCGGCGCGCCGGCCGACTGCGTGCGCGTGGGCCTGCAGATGATGAAGGAGCAGGGCAAAAAGGTGGATGTGGTCATCTCCGGCATCAACGACGGCTACAACGCCGGCATCGCGGTGCACTACAGCGGCACCGTGGGCGCCGCCATGGAAGGCGCGTTCCACTATCTGCCGTCCATCGCCACCTCCATCCACCACAAGTCCACGCCGGAAATGCTGGATCATCTGGCCCGCTTCACCATTGAAATGGCGGAAAAATACGCCGGCGCCACCGTGCCGCGCGCTACCATCCTCAACATCAACGCGCCCTGTGTGGAGCCTGACCAGCTCAAGGAGCCCATCTACGCTCCGCTGGATTCCGGCTACTTCACCGACGGCTACGAGCGCCGCACCTCGCCCCGTGCGGGCGATTACTTCTGGATGGTCGACGGCGATCTGGAAGCACCCGAAAAGGGCACCGACTGCTGGTACCTCAGCGAGGGGCACATCACCCTGACCCTGATGGGCCATTTCATCAGCGAAAGCAAAGCATTCTGGGATACGCTCGGCATGCGCTGAGTACGGAAGGAAGGAAACCCTGTGCAGGATACGCGGGAGATCATCGATCGGCTCAATCTGCGCGGACAGCCGCTGAGCAAGGGCCATCGCAGGATTGCGCAGTACATTGCCCAGCATTACGAAAAGGCGGCCTTCATGACGGCCGCATCGCTGGGCGAGGAGTGCGGCGTGAGCGAAAGCACTGTGGTGCGCTTTGCCACGGCGCTGGGCTATAAGGGATATCCGGAGCTCAAGCAGGCGCTGAGCAGCCTGGTCAGGCAGAGGCTCACCAGCGAGCAACGCTTTGCCATCGCGTCCAACATCCGCGAAAATGCGGTGCTGGGCACGGTTTTGCACAACGACGAGCAGAACCTGCGCAAGACCGTGGAGGTCATCACGCAGGAAACCTTCAACGAGGCGGTTGCGCGCCTGCTCAGCGCACGCCGCATCTACATCATGGGCCTGCGTTCGGCGGCTCCGCTGGCGCAGTTCATGTACCACTATCTTCACCAGATCCTCGAGGACGTGGTGCTGGTGCACAACACCACCGGCGACGTGTTTGAGGAAATTGCCCGCATCAGCGAAAAGGACGTGCTGGTGGGCGTCAGCTTCCCGCGGTATTCAACGCGTACGCTGGAGTGCATGCGCTTTGCCAGGCAGAACGGGGCGCAGGTGATTGGCCTGACGGACGGCGATATGTCGCCATTGCGTGAGATCTCCAACGTGTGCCTGTGCGCCAGCACCGACATGGCCAGCTTTGTGGATTCTCTCGCCGCGCCCATGTCCGTCATCAACGCCCTCATCGTCAGCGTCGGCCTGCACCGCCGCGAGGAGCTGGGCCAGCATTTCAAACGATTGGAAGGCATATGGAACGCGCACAGCGTCTATATCGACAAGCAGCATGAATGAAGTCATCATCATCGGCGGCGGCGCAGCGGGCCTGATGGCCGCGGTATCCGCCGCACAGTCCGGCGCAAAGGTTACGCTCCTGGAGCGCAACGAAAAGCTGGGCAAGAAGATCTACATCACCGGCAAGGGCCGCTGCAATGCCACCAATGCCTGTGATGCGCAGGCGTTTATGAAAAACGTGGTCAAAAACCCGCGCTTTCTGTTCAGCGCCCTCAACGCGCTTGCGCCCTCCGACCTGATGCAGTTTCTGGAGGACAACGGCTGCCCGGTGGTGGTGGAACGCGGCGACCGCGTGTTTCCCGAAAGCCAGAAGGCCAGCGATGTGACCCGCGCCTTTGAAAAAGCTCTGCGCCGCCTGAACGTAAACGTGCGTCTGCACAGCCGCGTGATGTCCATCGACGCCAGGGACGGTCAGGTGACGGGCGTGACGCTGGAAAACGGCACGAAGATGACCGCTGACGCCGTCATCGTGTGCACCGGCGGCCAGAGCTATGTGTCCACCGGCTCCACCGGCGACGGCTGGAAGTGGCTGAGCAGCCTGGGCCACACGGTGTTCCCGCCGCTGCCCTCGCTGGTGGGTCTGACCAGCGATGAAAAATGGGTGTGCGATCTGCAGGGCCTGTCGCTCAAAAACGTGCGCCTCACTTTGACCCGCGGCAAGAAGAAGCTCTACACCGAGCTTGGCGAAATGCTCTTTACGCACTTCGGCGTGAGCGGCCCGCTCATCCTGAGCACATCCGCCTATATCACCGAGCTTGCGCCTGAGGACGTGACCATCGCCATCGACCTCAAGCCCGGTCTGAATGCGCAGCAGCTGGACGCACGCATCCAGCGCGACATTGCCGAGTCGCCCAAAAAGCAGCTGGGCAACCTGCTGTGCGGCCTGTTCCCCGCGCGTCTGGCCGAAACCATGGCGCAGCTGTGCCAGCTGGACCCCACCCGCGCGGCCAACACCCTCACCCGCGAGGAGCGCGCCCGACTGGTGGAAAAGACCCAGTCCCTCATCATCCCCGTCAGCGGCACCCGCAGCCTGAACGAGGCCATCGTCACCCGCGGCGGCGTGAGCGTGAAGGAGATCGACCCGTCCACCATGGAAAGCCGCCTCGTGAAGGGACTGTACGTGGCCGGCGAGCTGCTGGATGTGGACGCCCTGACCGGCGGCTTCAACCTGCACATCGCCTTCTCCACCGGCTTTGTGGCCGGACGCGAAGCGGCAGGACGTCAGGGGCTCCGCCCCTAAAACCCCGCCAAAGGGTTTCACCCTTTGGAATCCCGTTCATTGGGCACATTTCATGTGCCCAAGGGAGAACCGAAACGTATATGCTTTTCGGGTGCGCGAAGCGTACCCGATGCTGGGATTCTTAAGGGCAAAGCCCTTAAGCGGTGGGTGCAGGGAGGCAGCGCCTCCCTGCCGCCTCCGTACTACTTCCTTTTTTGGAGTTTTGTCTATGCAGTTTATTGTTCTGGATCTGGAATGGAACCAGCCGGTGAGCTATCAGTGCTCGGCGTACCGCAAGGTGGGCGACCGGCTGCTGTTTGAGGTCATTCAGTTCGGCGCGGCCAAATTGAATGAAAAGCTGGAGATTGTGGATGAAATCTCCGTGCCGGTGCATCCCACGCATTATCTCACCATCCATCCGCGCGTCAAGCGCATGACGGGCCTTTCCAACGATGTGCTGTGCGACGCGCCCGATTTCGTCGAGGGCTTTGCGCAGTTCATGGACTGGTGCGGCGACGACTGCGCCTTCCTCACCTGGGGCGGCGACGATGTGAGCGTTCTGCAGCAGAACGTGGATTTCTTCCGCGTGGAAAAGGAACTGCCCAAGATGTACGATATCCAGCGCCTGTATGCGGCGGCGGTGGGCAAGAACGGCCAGACCGCGCTCAAGACGGCTATGGAGGCCCTTGGCGTGGAAGTGGACGAGGAGCGCACCTTTCACAACGCCATGCACGACGCATACTATACGGCGGAGGTGTTCCGCCGCCTGCCGGAGCCCATGGCCGTGCTGAAGTACGAGGAGCATCCGCGCAAGCTGGTGCACAACGAGCGCCGCAGCCGTTTCCGCATCACGGATACCATCACGTCTGTGGCCGAGGCCATGCAGAGCGAGAAGCTGACCGCGCCGGTGTGCCCCACCTGCTCGAAACCTACCAAGCTGCTTACCGAGCTGGTGCCGCAGGCGCCGGGCAAGTACGTGGCGCTCAGCCGCTGCACGCAGCACGGCACCATGTTTGTCAAAATCCGCTTTTCCCAGCTGCCGGACGGCCAGAAGGGCATGAACCTGAGCGTGCTGCCGGCCAACCGCCAGAACCGCGCGTACGTGCATACCAAGGAGCTGCAGTATCAGCTCAAGCGCAAGCGCGGCGATTACGACAATGTGGACATCGAGGACCTGTCTGACGTGTTCAGCAGCAACATGCCTTTCGAGGACGCTTAAACGCAAAGGAGTGAACAGCATGCCGCAGGAGAAAACCATTCGCATCACCATTGGAGAAAAAACGGGCGACTTTGCCTGCGGCGTCAGCGTGCTTCAGGCGGTGCGCGCGCTCATGGGCGATGAGGCGCACCGGGCGCTGGCCGTGATGCGCGGCGGCGTGTGCCTGGAGCTGGATGAAGCGCTGACGGAGGATGCGCAGCTGCAGCCGCTGACCTATCAGGACGAGGAAGGCAGGCGCGTCTATGAGCGCTCGCTGCGCTTTTTGTTCCTGCTCAGCCTCAAGCGGCTGTACCCCGACAAGAAGGCCAGAATGCTCAACTCTGTCGGAAACGGCCTCTACATCCGCCTCACCGACGGCGAGATGGGCCACGACATGGCGCGCGCGCTGGAAGCGGATATGCGCAGCCTTGTGGAGCAGGATCTTCCTTTTGAAAAGGAAGTGTGGAGCTGTGAGGACGCGATTGCGCATTTTGAAAGGGAAGGCTGGCTGGACAAGGCCGAGCTGCTGCGCTACCGCCCCAAACGCCAGATGACCATGTACCGCATCGGGCCGCTGTGCGAGTATTTCTACGGCGCCATGCTGCCCTCCACGGGCTTCATTCGTGCCTTTCGGGTGAAGCCGCACTTCCCGGGCGTGGTGCTGCTGGCGCCTTCGGCCGAGGCGCCGGATGTGCCTGCGCCCTATCAGCCCCGTACCAAGTTCCTGCGGGAGTTTTCGCGCTCGCAGGAGTGGTGCGGCATTCTGGGCGCGCGCAACGCCGTGGACGTGAACCGCATGATCCGCGAAGGCCGGATGCGCGAGTTCATCCGTGTCAACGAGGCCCTGCACGACCGCTCCATCGCGGCCATCGCAGACGAGATTACCAGCCGCGGCGCGCGCGTGGTGATGATCTTCGGCCCGTCCTCCAGCGGCAAAACCACCTTTGCCAACCGCCTCAAGGTGCACCTGCAGGTGCTGGGCAAAAAGCCGCATCTGCTTTCGCTGGATGATTTCTACCGCAACCGCGCGGATATCCCGCTGGAAGAGGACGGCAAGCCGGATCTGGAGCATGTGGACGCACTGGATGTGCCGCTGTTTACCGAGTGCATGGAAGGATTGCTGGCAGGCCGCTGCGTGGAGATGCCGCGCTATGATTTCAGCATCGGCGCGCGTGCACAGCAGCGCTGGCAGCTGCAGCTGGACCGTCAGGACGTGCTGCTGGTGGAGGGCATCCACGGCATGAACGAGCGCATCACCAGCCAGATTCCGGAGCAGCTGACCTTTGGCGTGTATGTGAGCGCGCTGGGCTGCATCAATCTGGATGACCACAACCGCATCCGCACCACGGACGTGAGGCTGCTGCGCCGCATCGTGCGCGACATGCGCATGCGCAACACCACGCCCCAGCAGACCATCGATATGTGGCCCAAGGTGCGCGCGGGGGAGGAGAAGTGGATCTTCCCCAATCAGGAAAAGGCGGATGTGATGTTCAACACATCGCTGCACTACGAGCTGCCTGTGCTCAAAACCATGGCCTACGAGCTGCTTTTGGCCATCCCGCAGTCCGCGCCGGAGCATCTCATTGCGCACCGGCTCATCAAGGTGCTCAACTACTTCCTGCCTGCCGACGCCGGCGTGATGCAGGAGATTCCGCCGCTGAGCATTCTGCGTGAATTTGTGGGCGAGTGTTCGTTCTACGACAAGCATTGACAGAATGATGACAGTGTAGTATAAATAGGCGTTACCCGTTTGATGGAATTGTAATGGAAGGATGTCATTTCGTGCAAATCCTGGTTTGGGTCATCGAAGGACTGATGACCGTGCTCAGCGCTTGGCTGGTGGTACTGATGTTCTGGCAGATTGCCGTCAGCTTTTTCGGCTTCAGCAAGCACACCAAAAACTACAAGGATCACGATCCTCAGATGCGCTTTCTGGTGCTGGTACCCGCGCATAACGAGGAAGCCGTGATCGGCGATATCATCGATAACCTCTCCCACATGGACTATCCGCGTGAAATGTATGATTTTTACATTCTGGCGGATAACTGCACCGACCGCACCGCCGAGGTGGCGCGCAGCATAGGCGCTAAGGTGCTGGAAAGCCACAAGGACGGCCCCGACGGCCCCACCGGCAAGCCCATCGCGCTGCAGAAGGCGCTCAAGGCGCTGGACGGCTATCAGGACAAGTATGATCTGGTCATGTTCTTTGACGCGGACAACCTGGCTGACCCCGGCATGTTCCGCGAGGTGAACAGCCAGTATCTGGATGCAGGCGACGACGTGGTGGCCATCCAGTGCTATCTGGGCGCCAAAAACCGCAAGGGTCTGGTGGCTTTCTTCTATTATATGAGCTACACCATCACCAACCGCTTCTTCCAGTTTGCCAAGAGCCGCATGGGCCTCAATTCCGTCATTGGCGGTACGGGCTTTGCAGTATCGGCCAAATATCTGCACGACCGCGGCGGCTGGACGGCCATGTCGCTCACCGAGGACTTTGAACTGCAGGTGGAGGCCACCTGCGAGGGCAAGCGCATTCTGTGGAACAACAACGTGCGCATCTACGATGAAAAGCCCACGCGCTTCAAGGCCAGCTTCCGTCAGCGCACCCGCTGGGCGCAGGGCCACTGGTTTGTGGCCTTCAAAAACACAGGCCGTCTGTTCCAGGCGCTTGTGAAGCGGCGCATCAGCTTTGGAGAATTCTTTTCCACCTTCCTGTACCTGTACAGCCTGACCCCCTTTGTCATCCTTGCGCTGGAAATGGCGCTGGGGCTGGTGGAATCGATCCTCAAGCATTTCGGGCTGGTGGAGATTGTGGGCGCCAGTGCCAGCGCGGCCAGCTGGGTGATGGTCAACATCCCCGGCGTGCTCATCTTCTGCTATTCGTTCCTGTTCCTGTTCTGCATGGCGGAGTGGCTGGACAACCACATCCGCTTCTGCCTCAAGGAACTGCCCATGCTGCTGGTCAGCATGCTCACCAACACGCTGGTGGCCGGCTGGGCGCAGGTGGTGGGTCTGTTCAAGTTCCGCCAGCAGTCCAACTGGGTAAAGACGGAACACTCCCTCCACGAACAGAAGGATCTGACCGTCAACCTCAGCGATGTGGGCCTTGGCGGCGACGATACAAGCAGCCTGAACGCGTAAGGAAATGTTTGCTCCGCACACCCATGGGCGTGCGGAGCACTTTGCTTTTTTACTGCGGAATGAATTTTTGGATCGTTTTTGATTCGAAAAGTTGTTTTTACATGGCGAAAAAGACTGAATTATGTGCCAAAAACACAAAAAATGCAAATCAATGCTTGACAGTAGTTTCACAGAACCCTATACTTGTTTAGTCTTTTTATGCTTTTGAGGCAAAACGGCAGATTTGCCGGCACGGAAGGAAGAGGTTTATGAACGCCAAGTTTCTGCTCTATACTGTAAAGCGCTTCGGAATGGCAGTGCTGACGGTTTTTCTGGTCATCGCCATCACGTTTTTTGTGATGCACGCCATTCCCGCCAGCCCGTTCAGCTCTGAAAAGGCCCGTTCGGACGCGACCATCGCTGCGCTGGAAGCCAAGTACGGCTTTGACAAGCCTGTGCCTGTGCAGTTTGTCAACTATCTCAAGAACATCCTCAGGGGCGACTTCGGCCTGTCCACCAAGTGGGTTGGCTCCACGGTGAGCGAGCTGATCATGGGCGGCCTGAGCTACTCTGTGCAGCTGGGTCTGACGGGCGCGTCCATCGCCATCACGCTGGGCGTGCTGCTGGGCGCCATTGCCGCGCTCAACCGCGGCAAGCTGCTGGACAAGGTGATTCAGGTGGTGACCACCGCGCTGGTCAGCATGCCCAACTTCGTCATCGCCACGCTGCTGTTGATCATCTTCGGCCTCAAGCTCAAGTGGTTCCCTACCATGGCCACGCAGGAGGGCGGCATGTTCCTGCCGGCGCTGTCCCTGTCGCTGTATCCCATGGCTTACATCACCCGTCTGGAGCGCTCCGCCATGCTGGACGTGCTGGGTCAGGATTACATCCGCACCGCGCGCGCCAAGGGTCTGCGCAACAACAAGGTGATCTTCAAGCACGCGCTGAAGAATGCCCTGGGTCCCGTCATCACCTACGCCGGCCCCATGATGGCCTACATCCTGACCGGTTCCATGGTGGTTGAAAACATCTTCTCCGTTCCCGGTCTGGGCCGTCTGTTCGTCAACTCCATGCTTCGTACCGACTACATGATGATCATGGGTGTGACCATCGTGCTGGCCGTGGCGATCATTCTGATGAATTTCCTCGCCGACGTGCTCTACAAGGTGATGGATCCCAGAATCAACCTGTCCTGATGAGGTGACGAACATGGAAAACCGTGAATTGAAAAAGAATCCGCTCTCTTTTCAGATTGATCCCGCCAAGTTTGCGCCGGCCACCGATGAGGAAAAGGCGCAGCAGCTGACGCAGCGCGAATCCGTGTCCTTCTTCAAGGACGCCATGCGCCGCCTGGCTCACAACCGCATGGCCATGATCTGCCTGACCATTCTGGTGCTGATCTCTCTGATTGCCTTTATCGTGCCCTACTTCTACCCCTACACCTACACGCAGCAGGACGTGACCTCCAAGCATCTGGCCCCGTTTGAGTACTCCCGCAAGGAGATGGCCAAGATTGCCAAGGGTCAGGACGTGTTCCCGCACATCATGGGCACGGACAACCTGGGCCGTGACTACTGCATCCGCGTCATCTACTGCACCCGCATCTCCCTGATGGTCGGCTTCATCTCCGCGATGATCGTTGTGTTCATCGGCATCATCTACGGCTGGCTTTCATGCTACTTCGGAGGGAAAGTGGACTTAATCATGATGCGCATCGTCGACATCATCTATTCAGTGCCAGACGTGCTGATTGTGATTCTGCTGTCGGTTGCCATCAAGGACGTGATCAGTCAATCGAAAAATGACCTGATCATCCGTTTGGGACCGGGCATGATTTCCATCTTCATCGTGTTTGGCCTCTTGTACTGGGTCAGCATGGCGCGTCAGGTGCGCGGCCAGGTGCTGTCCATCAAGGAGCAGGAGTATGTGCTGGCTGCCCGCGCTTCCGGCGCCAGGCCCTCCCACATCATCCTCAAGCACATGATCCCCAACTGCGTGTCCGTCATCATCATCACCGCTGCCATGCAGATCCCCAGCGCCATCTTTACCGAGAGCTTCCTCTCCTTCGTTGGCATGGGCGTGTCCATGCCGATGCCCTCTCTGGGCTCTCTGGCCAGCGACGCCCGCAGCGGCCTGATCTCCTACCCCTATCTGCTCATGTTCCCCGCCGGCGCCATCTTCCTGATCGTGCTCAGCTTCAACCTGCTGGGCAACGGCCTGCGCGACGCCTTCGACCCCAAGCTGCGTTCTTAAAAAGGAGTGTGTAGTACCATGGCAATGCTTGAAGTGCGTGATCTGCACACCTCGTTTTTCACCCCTGCCGGCGAAGTGAAGGCCGTCAACGGCATTTCCTTCAACCTCGATCACGGCAAGGTGCTGGGCATCGTGGGTGAGAGCGGCAGCGGCAAGAGCGTGACCGCCTATTCCATCCTGCAGATCCTGACCCATCCCGGCCGCATCGTGAGCGGCAGCATCAAGTTCAACGGCCAGGAGCTGGTTGGCTCCGGCGAACAGGTGATGCGCACCATCCGCGGCAACAAGATCTCCATCATCTTCCAGGACCCCATGACTTCTCTCAACCCGGTGTACACCATCGGCAACCAGCTGCGCGAGACCATCCGCCTGCATACCGACCGCAACGCCGAGCAGACGCAGGCACGTGCCATCGAAATGCTGCAGCTGGTGGGCATCAACGAGCCCGAGAAGCGCCTGAAGCAGTACCCCTACGAGCTCTCCGGCGGCATGCGTCAGCGCGTGATGATCGCTATGGCGCTGGCCTGCGAGCCCGATATCCTCATTGCTGACGAACCCACCACCGCTCTGGACGTGACCATCCAGGCGCAGATTCTGGAGCTGATGCAGGATCTGCAGAAGAAGATGGGCATGGCCATCATCATGATCACCCACGACCTGGGCGTCATCGCCAGCATGTGCGATGAAGTGATCGTGATGTACGCGGGCAGCGTGTGCGAGCGCGGCACGGCGGACAACATCTTCTACCGTCCCCGTCACGAGTACACCAAGGGCCTCATCCGCTCCATCCCCAACATCGATCTGGACGACAAGGTGCGTCTGGTGCCCATCGAAGGCACGCCCATCGACCTGCTGCGCATGCCTCCGGGATGCCCCTTTGCGCCCCGCTGCGAGCGCGCCATGAAGATGTGCCTGGAAGGCCGCGCCCCCGAAGTGTGGGTGGGCACGGATCATCTGGCGGCCTGCTGGATGAACTTCAAGGACGGCATGGAGCAGGATGTCATCCAGTACAACGAGGATGGCAGCATCAAAATCATTGATCTGGACGGAGGTGCGCAGGCATGAGCGAGAACAAACCTCTTGTTGAGGTCAAAAACCTCAAGCAGTATTTCCCTGTCACCACCGGTTTCCTCAAGACCACGCCCCTGAAGGCCGTTGACGACGTCAGCTTTACCATTCAGAAGGGAGAAACGCTGGGTCTGGTGGGCGAGTCCGGCTGCGGCAAGACCACCGTTGGACGCAGCCTGCTGCACCTGTACAAGCCCACTTCCGGCGAAGTGTGGTTTGACGGCAAGCAGGTGAGCAAGGACAGCATGTCCGAGTTCCGCCGCCGTGCGCAGATGGTGTTTCAGGACCCGTATTCTTCCCTCAACCCCCGCATGACGGTTGGCGATATCGTGGCGGAGCCCATTGATATCCACAAGCTGTGCAAGAACCGTCAGGAGCGTCACGAGCGCGTGCAGGAGCTGCTGCGCATCGTAGGTATCTCCGGCGAGCAGTCCACCCGCTACGCGCACGAGTTCTCCGGCGGTCAGCGCCAGCGCATCGGCATCGCCCGCGCCCTGGCCTCCAACCCGGAATTCATCGTCTGCGACGAGCCGGTTTCCGCGCTGGACGTGTCCATTCAGGCGCAGGTCATCAACATGCTGGAGGACCTGCAGGAGCAGATGGGCCTGAGCTACCTGTTCATCGCCCATGACCTGAGCGTGGTCAAGCACATTTCCAACCGCATCGCCGTGATGTACCTGGGCAAGATGGTGGAGCTGGCGGAATCCAACGAGCTGCATCACCACCCCCTGCATCCCTACACGGTGAGCCTGCTGTCGGCCGTTCCCATGCCCGATCCGCAGCGCGCCCGCGAATCCCACCGCATCGTGCTGCAGGGCGACGTGCCCAGCCCCATGAACCTGCCCAGCGGCTGCTCCTTCCGCACGCGCTGCCGCTTTGCCACTGAAAAGTGCGCGCAGGAATGCCCCAAAATGCGCGAAGTGGGCCCCGGCCATTTTGTGGCCTGCCACAACGTGTAAGGGCAAAAAGCGATTGTTTCGCCTCATACCATACTCAAAGGCGTTGCAATAAAAACAATATAGGAGGAAAAGAACATGAAAAAGGTACTTGCTCTCGTCCTGGCTCTGATGATGCTCTTCTCCGTGGCCTCCGTGGCTACCGCTGAAGGCGAAATCGTCAACATGATGCTTGGCGGCGGCACCCCCGAGACCCTGGATCCCGGCCTGAACTCCGCTTCTACCGGCTCCAACACCATCCGCCTGGCTCATGCCGGCCTGATGGGCACCCAGATCGTTGACGGCGCTCCCGTTGCCGCTCCCGAACTGGCCGAAACCTACACCATCTCCGAAGATGGCCTGGTTTACACCTTCACCCTGCGCGAGAACCTGAAGTGGAGCGACGGCTCTGACTTCTTCGCCAGCGACATCGTGAAGTCCTGGAACCGTACCGCTGATCCCGCTCTGGGCGCTGACTACGGCTTCCTGTACGACTACATTGCCCGCAACGAAGACGGCACCCTGAACGTGGTTGCTGACGACGCTGCCCGCACTCTGGTTGTGACCCTGGTTAACCCCTGCGCTTACTTCCTGGAGCTGGCTGGCTTCCCGCCCTTCTACCCTGTGAAGGTCGAACTGACCGACAGCGAAGGCGCTTGGGCCACCGATCCTGCCAAGTACGTTGGCATGGGCCCCTTCAAGATGGTTGAGTTCAAGGTTGACGACGTAGCCTCCTTCGTAAAGAACGAGTACTACTGGAATGCCGAGAACGTCAAGCTGGGCGGCGTGAACGCTTACCTGGCCGAAGACTCCATCGCTATCCTGGCCGCTTACGAAGCCGGCGAAGTGTCCTTCATCGAAAGCATGGACCCCGCTGAGTTCGATCGTCTGAACGCCACCTATCCCGGCGAGCTCGTGATGGGCGAACAGCTGGGCACCTACTACATCCTGTTCAACGTCCACAAGGATCTGTCTCCCGAAGGCAAGACCCTGACCGTGCAGGAGCAGTCCAAGGTTCGTCAGGCTCTGGGCATGATGATCAACCGTCAGGATGAGGTTGACTACGTGACCATGGGCGGCGAAATCCCCGCCACCGGTTTCTACCCCGTGAAGCTGGCCGACGGCCTGAACGCCGACGTGCGCGCTGCCGAGGGCTACAACACCTGGTACGCTGGCACCGCTTCTTACAACCAGTCTGAAGTGTACACCGATGATATGGTCGAAGCCATCAAGATGCTGCAGGAAGTTGGCTATAGCTACACCGGCTCCATCGAAGAAGGCAACATCATGTTCACCGACGTGCCCGCCTTCGAGTTCTCCTTCAACCAGAACGCCACCAACAGCGCTATCGTGCAGTATGTGCAGGAGTGCTGGAACAGCGTTGGCATCACCGCCATCATCAACACCGAAGCTTGGGCCACCCTGCAGATCAAGCTGGGCGAAGGCGATGCTGAGGCTTCCCGTATGGGTTGGGTTGCTGACTTCAACGACTGCGTGAACTTCCTGGAGATCTTCATCAGCGCTTCCGGCAACAACTATCCCCGTCTGGGCCAGGATCTGGGCACCTACACCCGTTACACCGAGACCACCAAGGATGCTGGTCTGGGCGCTTACTGGGGCCTGGAAGGCAATCAGACCTGGGCTGAGGCCTACGACGCCGTCGTGGATCAGATCAAGTCTGAGACCGATCCCGCCAAGCGTGCCGAGCTGTGCGCTCATGCCGAGCAGGTCCTGATGGCCACCGGCGCTGTCGCTCCTCTGCACTACTACGTCAACCCCTACATGGTGAAGCCCAACGTTGAGAACCTCTTCGTTCTGCCCACCGGTGACGTGGTTTGGAACTACGCTTCCATCAAGTAATCAGACATTTGTTCTGAGTACGAAAAAGAGCATTCCCTTCGGGGAATGCTCTTTCTTTTATGGGCTGAAGAAGGTTTTCAGCCTGCGTTTGCAGGTGGGCAGATCCGGCTTGAGCACCATCATGCCATTCACGGTTTCTTCGGTAAAAGCGCCTTCAAAGGGAACGGTGACGGTCTGGAAATCGAGGGTTTTCAGCCTGGCAGCCATGGGCATCAGCCCCATGACGTCGCGAAGGGACAGGTCGGTATCGAGCTTGCTGATGGTTTTCAGCGCCAGCCCGAGCAGATCCCATTTGGGCAGGGCCGAGATGCGGTCCAGCATGGCGGCAATCATGCGCTGCTGCCGTGAGACACGCTGGAAATCACTGTCAATCTTGCGGATGCGGCTGTAGCACAGCGCCTGCTTGCCGTTGAGCAGATGCGTTCCGGCCTCCTTTACCGTGCCGCCGCTGAGACTGTAGGAGCGGTTGTAATCCATCACAATATCGTTGAAATGGCTCAGCTCCTTCGGGCTGATTTCCATCTCCACGCCGCCCAGCTGGTCGATCACGTCAATCAGCGTGGAAAAGCGCACCGTCACCGTGCGGTCAATGCGCAGGTCAAAATGCTTTTCGAGCGTTTCCTTCAGCAGTTTTTCACCGCCGTAATAGTACGCAGCATTGAGCCTTGTGCTGCCTGCGCCGGGAATGCTGACGTACAGATCCCGCAAAAAGGACGCAATGCGAACGCTGCCGCTTTCGGCATCCACCTGCGCAAGCATCATGGCGTCGCTGCGCCCGCGCTTGCCTTCCGGGCTGGAATCCACCCCGATGATAAGGATGTTCAGCGCGGTTTGCTCCGCCTGTGCCGGAGAAAGGTAAGCGCAAAGCAGCACGGCAGCCAGCAGCGCTGCAAACGCTTTTCTTACGTGAAACTTCATAGCAAAAACCCCTTCCCTGAGGATGATTTCATCCACAAAACGCAGGAAAGGGGTTGTTTTCTTGCCGGTGGCAGCATCAGGTATAGTCGGTGTCAAACTGCACCACCAGGCGGTAGCGCTCATCCAGCGAGAGGGCAAAGGCGTTGAGCGCGCTCATCAGCGTGTCGCGGCCGGTATAGCCGGCGGGCAGCACGCAGTCGAAGATCAGGTTGGTGTGACCGTCGCCGGGCACCATGCGGAAATCGTGGATGGACAGCGCAGGATCGATGCGGCAGACGAAATCGCTGATCTGCTGGCGCACGCGCTGCACGTTTTCGTCAGACGTGACGATGGGGTCCATGTGGATGCAGATGGGCATCTTCATCTTTTCGCCAATCTCGCGCTCCGCATCGTCAATGAGCTCATGAATTTCCAGAATGTCGCCGTCCGCATCCACCTCCGCATGCACGGAGGCAAAGCAGCGTCCGGGGCCGTAATCGTGCAGCACCAGATCGTGAATGCCCATGATGCCTTCGCGGGAGAGAAGCAATTCGCGTAGCTCCTGAATCTTTTCGGGATCAGGCCGTCCGCCCAGCAGGCTGTCCAGCGTATCACGGCACACTTCCCAGCCAGCCTTGAGCACGATGACCGAAACCAGCAGGCCAATCCAGCCGTCAATCTTCCAGCCGAAGAACAGGCAGCACAGCATGCTTACAAGCACGGCAGAGGTGGCCAGCACATCGCCCAGGCTGTCCTTGGCGGCAGCCAGCAGCGTGCCATTCTGCGTGCGGGAACCCAGCTTGCGATAGAAACCGTACAGCCACAGCTTGCCCAGAATGGAAATGGCCAGCACCGCCATCACCACCCAGTTCACCTGCGGCGCAGTGGGATGAAGGATGGCGGAAATGCCATCGCGCAAAAGGGTAACGCCCATGCACACAATCAGCGCGCCCACGGCCAGCGAGCCCAGATACTCCATGCGGCCATGGCCGAAGGGATGCTCCGCATCCACGGGCTTGTGCGCCAGGCGCACGGTGATCAGCGCCACCACGCTGCCGGCAGCATCGGACAGGTTGTTGGCTGCATCCGCCATCATGGCGAGGGAGCCGCTCAAAAAGCCCATCAGGCACTTGGCGCCCGCCAGAAGCAGGTTCACCAGCACGCCCACCACCGAGCCCAGCGTGCCATAGGCCGTGCGGACGTTTGAATCCTCAACGTTTTCGTTATTCCGGACAAATCTCCGGATCAGCCATGCGGTCAAGTCAAACCGCCTCCTTATACTGGAAAAAATGATATGCACAGCATTTGATCATTATATCACAAAGCAGGCACAGGAACAAATCGGAAAACCGCCGCTTGCGCAGCGGCGGTTTTGGCAAAAATCACAGATACAGGTTGAGCAGATCAGCGTCGTAATCCGTATCGCCGATGCGGAAGAAGCGCTTGTAGGTGCCGATGCGCTCAAAGCCCAGCTTTTCGTACAGGGACAGGGCGCTGGTATTATCGGAGCGCACATGCGTTTCGATGACGGAGATGCCCACGCCCTTCGCATGCTCGATGAGCTTGTTCATCATCTGCGTGCCAACGCCGCGGTGCCAGAACTTCTGACGCACGGTGATGGCCAGATTGCTGCGGTGCGCGGCGCGTTCGCGGGTCTTGCCCTCCAGCGATGCGATGGCGGCCAGCTCGCTGCCGATGAAGCCCAGCAGCAAAGCGCTTCGGCCCTGCATGCTTTCGATGTAGGCGCGCTCGTCCTCGATGGTGAGGTGCTCAAAGCCATTTTCGCCAAACATCAGGTTGTCGCTCTCGCCGCCCACGCGGTTGAGGCACTCCAGCACGATGGCGGCGTCGTCCACCGTGGCCAGACGCATCTGCAGGTGATCGGCGCCGGTATCGGCGTCCTCGGTGCGGATCAGCTTGCGCTGGATCTTGCCGGAGACGGTCTTGGGCAGCTCGTCCACAAACTCCAGAATACGCGGATACTTGTAGGGCGCAGTGACCTTCTTGACATGGTTCTGCAGCTCTTTCTTGAGCGCGTCGCTGGGCTCGTAGCCGCGGTTTTTGGCCAGCACCACGGTGGCCTTTACCACCTGGCCGCGGTCGGGATGGGGCACGGCGGTCACGGCGCATTCCAGCACGGCGGGGTGGGTCATCAGCGCGCTTTCCACCTCGAACGGGCCGATGCGGTAGCCGCTGGACTTGATGACGTCATCACTACGGCCGATGAAGTTGAAGTAGCCGTCCACGTCGCGCCACGCCATATCGCCGGTATGGTACAGGCCGTCGTGGAACACAGCGTCCGTCTGCTCCTGATTGCGGTAGTAGCCCAGGAACAGACC